>CACZUK010000104.1 GCA_902784305.1 Oscillospiraceae bacterium
CAAACAGATTGGCGGTTAATCCGCAAGCTAACGCCGGGAAGGTTCTGCTCACAAGCTTAGAATACAAGATTGCGCTTCCAAAGTCAAGACGGTTTCATGCCTTTTTGTGCCTTGGAGCGCAGCGGAAAGGAATGGTCATAAAGATGAAAAAACCATTTTCCCAACTCATCAGCCTTCTCCTGATTCTGGGGATGGCGCTCTCCGGCCCGGCCCAGGCAGCGGAGCTCTCCGCCCGGGAGCAGGGCGACACGTCGGTGTCCGCCGCGTCCCTGTCTGAGGAGGACGCTTCGGCCACGGGGCAGGAAACCGTGGACATCTCCGGCGAGGACAGCGGCTCCGCCGACGAGTCCCCCGCCGCGGACAGCGACTCCGCCGACGAGTCCCCCGCCGCGGGCAGAGACCCCGCCGACGAGTCCCCCGCCGCGGACAGCAATCCCGCCGACGAATCCCCCGCCGCGGACCATGACCCCGCCGACACCCCCTCAGAAGCCGAAGCGGACCCCGCCGCCTCCGCGTCCGCCCAGAGCGTGGAGGACGCCTCCGTTTCCTCTGAGGACGACCCCATCGCGCGGCACCTGACGGCCCGCTCCGCCGACGACCTGTCCGACATTCTGGCCGACCAGTGGCGGGACGACTACTTCCAGGAGGCCGTGGTGGACACCCGGCGCAACCGGGTCGAGGTGGACGGCCAGCGCGCCAGCGTGCGGGAGGCCTTCGGGCCCGAGGCCGACAGCGGCGAGATTCTGGACTCCCCCGAGGCCGCCGAGGCCTACTTTGAGGAGACGCCCTACGAGGCCGAGGTGGACAAGCGCGGCCTGGTCCACGTCACCGACCCCTGGCAGGCCCGCCGCATCATCGTGGAGGCGAAGTCCCTCCCGGAGGACTACGGCGCCGAGCTGGTGATTCAGGATGTCAAGTACAACCGCGTCATCCTCCAGTTCCCCGACCAGGCCTCCACCGCCCAGGCCTACGAAACCCTGTCCCGGCGCTATTCCTGCTGGGCCGACCAGGTTCTCTTCGCCGACGACCTGCTTCAGGAGGCGGAAACCGAGACCTGGGGCGCGGAGTACATGGGCTTCCGGGGTCTGCTCTCCTCCACCACCGTCTTTGACGGTGCCGAACCCATTCAGGTGGCCATCATCGACTCCGGCTGCGTGAAAACCAACAGCTTCTTCGGGGACAGAGCCTTTTCCGACGCAAGCAAGAGCATGGTGGATGACGGCAGCCCCTACACAGACACCAACAACAACCACGGCACCCATGTGGCGGGCATCGTTCACTCCTGCACCCCGGCCAACGTGGAGCTGATGATTCTGCGCATCTACAAGGACACGACCACCACTCTGTCCATTGCCGACAGCGCCGTAAAGTACGCCCTGGAGCAGGGTGCGGAGGTCATCAACTTCTCCTCCGCCCAGATGGCCGACAACGCCGTCAGCCTCACCGCCATGGACGGCAGCCTGGCCGAAGCCAGAGAGAAGGGCGTGCCCGTGGTCTGCGCGGCGGGCAACAAGTCTCAGGACGTGTCCAAATCCTACCCCGCCTGCGAGGAGGACGCCGTCGCCGTGTCCGCCATCAACCAGAACGGGGAGTTCGCGGCCACCTACTCCAACTCCCCCAGCTGGTCCAATGTGGGCACCACTGGCGTCGGCTCCGCCTACGGCTCCGGCATCGACTTCTGCGCGCCCGGCGTGGACGTGGTCTCTGCCGTCGGGACTGGCACCGGCGTCAAAAGCGGCACCTCCATGGCCGCGCCCCACATCACCGCCGCCTTCGCCTGTCTGCGGCTCCTGAACCCCGGTTCCAGCTACGACGAGCTCTATGAGCAGCTCAAGAGCATCTGCGTGGACCTGCAAAAGCGGGAGAGCGACGAGGACTATTACCCCGACCGGGACGACTACTACGGCTGGGGCTGCCCCGACCTGTCCGAGCTGATGTCCGGCCACGTCCACCAGTGGAGCGTGAAGAACGTGGTGGACCCCACCTGTACCGAGCAGGGCTACACCGTTTACAAGTGCTCCCAGTGCGACGAGGAGCGCAGCGGCAGCTTTGTCGCGCCCGCCCACAGCTTCGATGAAGACGGCGTCTGCACCGCCTGCGGCGAGACCCTCGTGGAAAGCTGCGGCGAGGGCGTCACCTGGTCCTTTGACAGCGTCAGCTACACCCTGACCCTCACCGGCAGCGGCAGCGTGAGCTCCGCCCCCTGGGAGGACCTCTACGACGAGCAGTACATCCACCGCCTGGTGCTCGACGGCGTCACCGGTCTGGGAAATGCCATGTTTGTGGACTATCCCTACCTGAAATTTGCGAATTTGGGGAAAGATCTGGAATCCTTGGGCGAGGATTGCTTCTCCGGGTGCGCCAGGCTGACCCAAATCAGCCTGCCCGGGAGCCTGAAGAGCATCGGCGTGCGGGCGCTGACCCGGTGCGGCAAGCTCTCCAGCATCACCTCCGAAAGCGACTCCTTTCCCGTCTCCGGCGGCACCCTGCTGCTGGGGGAGCACGGAACGCGGCTGCTGCTGTGCGCCGGAGGCCGGACAGGGACCTCCTGCACCGTGCCCGAGGGCGTCACCGCCGTCGCGCCCCACGCCTTCGACTCCGTGGGCGCTCTGAAAACCCTGATTCTGCCCACCACCCTCACCCGGCTGGAGGAAAACGCCATCACGGACTGCGCCAGTCTGAAGAACATCTACGCCCGCAGCAATGTGGAGACGCTGGAGGACGACTGCTTCAGCGGCCTCAAGGCCACGCTCCGCGTCTGCGTGGGCTGCACCGGCTGGGAGGACAGCGCCGATAAGGGCGGAACCATCACCCAAAAGAGCTATCCCGGCAACATGGGCGACCCCAACCAGTGGACCATGGCCCTCAGCGTCCAGACCTGGACCTATACCGGTCTGGGCCGCCGCCCCGGCATCAAAATGACCCACGGCCAGGAGGGCGACAACGACTACAAGTTCCTCCACAACTATACCTATAAATACACAGACCCCGACACCAACGAGGAAAAAAGCGAAGACCCCAACCACAGCAGCTATTTCACCTACTCCTACTCCAACAACGTCTCCCTCGCCCGCAGCACCGACGCCAACGCCCCCACGGCCACCGTCACCGGCAAGGGCATCTACTTCGGCAGTCAGTCTGTGCACTTCGACATCAAGCTGGCCACCCCTGCCCTCAAGGACGCCGTGTCCGGCCTGATGGGCGTGGATTTGAGCTGGGACAGCGTGACCGGCGCGGAGAAGTACCAGATGATGCGCAAGGAGGGCGACGGAGCCTGGAGTAAGCTCACAGGTGCCGTCACCACCGCCACCAATTACACTGACACCACCGCGGAGGCGGGGAAAACCTACTCCTACAGCCTGTATGCCATCGACGCGTCGGGCAAGTTTTTGAGCAATTACAACGGCACCGGCAAGAGCGTACACTATGTCCCCGCCCCGGTGCTGAACTCCGCCAAAATTCAGGAGGACGGCAGCGTTTTGGTGCGCTGGACCGGCTCCAGCGCGGCGGCAACGTACCTGCTGCTGCGCCAGAACGGCAACGGGGAGTGGTCGCAGATTGCCGAAACCACCTCCACCAGCGCCACGGACCCCAATCCCAACCAGGGCGCGGACAACCTCTACACCGTCCGGGCGGTGGCCGCTGACGGGGCCGAAAGCGCCGTCCATGCGGGCATCTCCGCCAGCTACCTGAGCGCCCCCGTCCTCACCGGCGGCGTCAGCGAGGGCCAGGGCGTCCGGCTGAGCTGGGCGGCCAGCGACGGAGCCGTGCGCTACCGGGTGAGCTGCAAAACCACCGGCGGCTGGAAAGCCGTGGGCGACACCACCGCCACCTCCCTGCTCATCACCACCAGCGACGGCCGCACCGCCCTCCGGGACGGCGTTGCCTGTCAGTTCGCGGTGCGCTGCGTCAGCGCCGACGGCAGCAGCTACGCCAGCGCCCTGTCCGCGCCGCTGCGGGCGACCTATCTGGCCGGGCCGACGCTCAGCGCCCCCAGCGTACAGCAGTCCAGCCTCCAGCTGCGCTATTGCGTCAAGTCCGGGGCCGCTGCCTACCTGATTCTGCGCAAGAACGCCCAGGACGTCTGGCAGCAGATTGGGGAGACCACCGCCATCCACTTCTATGACCAGTCCCCCCTGATTGGGGAGAACACCTACACCGTCCGCTACCGCAAGGCCGACGGCACCCTGAGCAGCTGCGGCAACAGCGTCACGCAGGTTCTGCTCTCCAAGCCCGTTGTCACCTCCGCCGTGTGCGAGGGCAGCGGCGTGCGGCTGAAGTGGCAGAAGAGCTCCGGCGCGAAGCGCTATCTGATTCTCTGCCAGCGGGAGGGCGGCACCTGGAAGAGCCTGACGACCACCACCAAAACCAACGCGCTGGTGAAAATCTGCAACCCTCAGGGGGCGCCTCTGGTCACGGGCACTGCCTACCGCTTCAGCGTGCGCTGCGTGAGCGCGGACGGGAAGCAGTACGCCAGCGGCTTCAGCAACGGCAAGCGCGTGGTGTTCGTCCATGGCAGCGCCCTGACATCGGTGAAGAACGTCAAAAAGCGAAAGCTCACCGTCAAGTGGCTGAAAACAGCCAAAGTCACCGGGTATCAGGTACAAATTGCCCAAAATGCTTCCTTCACCCGAAACCGGAAGACTCTCAAAATCTCCGGCCAGAAGTCGGTCGGCGTCAGCTTCAAGTCCCTGAAAAAGGGCAGCTACTGGGTCCGGGTGCGCTGCTATCGCACCGTTTCGGGCACAGACAAGTGGTCCAGCTGGAGCGGTGTGAAGAAAGTCGTCGTGAAAAAGTGAAGAAAATTGTTTCAAACAACCCGAAAGGACCCAATATGACCCACCGAGAGCTGATTCCCGCCCCCGGAGCGGAGCGCACTCCCCTGCCCTGCTGCGCCAACCGGGAGCTGAGCTGGCTGGCCTTCAACCGCCGGGTGCTGGAGGAGGCGGAGGCTTCCTCCACGCCTCTGGCCGAGCGGCTGTTCTTCGCCTCCATTTTTGAGAGCAATCTGGACGAGTTCTTCATGGTGCGGGTGGGGGGCCTGTGCCAGCGGCTGGGCAGCCCGCGCCGGGAGAACAAAACCGGCCTCACCGCCCGGCAGCAGATGGACCGGGTGACGGAGCAGGTCCGCAGCGACCTGGAGCGCCGGGACAGGTGCGTTCAGGCCCTCGACCGGCTGCTGCGGGAGCAGGGGCTCCGGCTGCTCACCTTTGAGGAGGCCGCGCCGGAGCAGCAGCGCGATTTGGAGCGCCGGTTTGCCCGGGAGCTCCAGCCGCTGCTCTCGCCGCAGGTGGTTTCGCCCCGGCAGCGCTTCCCCTTCCTGCCCGGGAAGGGCGTGTACGCCGTGGCCCTGCTGGAGAAGCGGCAGGGCGCGCCGCGCCTGGGCATCGTCCCCTGCTCCACCCCGGTGCTGGAGCCGCTGCTGCGCCTGGGTGAGGGCGATTTTGTGGGCACAGACGGGCTGATTGCCCACTTTTTGCCCCAAATTTTTGCACATTATCAGGTGAAGGCCCGGGCCCTGGTGCGTATTCTGCGCAGTGCGGACCTGGACCTGGACGAGGCAGCCCAGGGCGGTCAGTACCGCACCGCTCTGGAGGAGCTGCTGCGCAGTCGTCAGCGCCTGCAATGCGTCCGGCTGGACTGGCAGGGGGACGAGGCGGTGGTGGAGCAGCTTTGCCGGCATCTGCGCCTGCCCCGGGCACAGGCCTTCGCCTCCGCCGCGCCGCTGGACCCGGACGTGCTGCTCCGGCTCCGGGAGCGGCTGGAGGGGCGCTCCGCGCTGTTCTACCCGCCGCGGCTGCCCCAGCCTCCGGCGGACGTGGCTCTGGACCGGCCCATGCTGGAGCAGCTTCGGGAGCGCGACCTGCTGCTCTCCTACCCCTACGAGAGCATGGAGCCCTTTCTGCGCCTGCTTCGGGAGGCGGGCCGGGACGCAAAGGTCCGCTCCATCGCCATGACCCTCTACCGGGTGGCCCGGAACAGCCAGGTGGTGGACGCCCTGTGCCAGGCGGCCCTGAACGGCAAGGAGGTTCTGGTGCTGGTGGAGCTGCGGGCCCGCTTTGACGAGGAGAACAACATCGGCTGGTCCCGGGTGCTGGAGCACGCGGGCTGCCGGGTGGTCTACGGCATGCGGGGCGTCAAAATCCACGCAAAATTGTGCCTGATTACCGCCGAAGAGGACGGTAATCCCTATTATTACACCCAAATCGGCACGGGCAACTACAACGAGTCCACCGCCCGGCAGTATACGGACCTCTCCCTGATGACCGCCCGGCAGGACCTGGGCCGGGAGGCCGCGGAGGTCTTCCGCCAGCTCGCCGCCATCAAGTGCAACGCCGTGACGGACCGGGTGCTCATGGACAAGCTCATCGAGGCCTCTCAGGCGGGCGTGCGGGTGGAGCTGCTGGTGCGGGGCATCTGCTGCCTTGTGGCGGGGGTGCCCGGCTGCACGGAGCATCTGCGGGTGGTCAGCGTCGTGGGGCGGTATCTGGAGCACTCCCGCCTCTACCTCTTCGGCCGGGGCGAGGGGCAGCGGACCTATCTTTCTTCGGCGGACTTCATGAGCCGGAACACCACCCGGCGGGTGGAGGCGGCCGCGCCGGTGCTGGACCCGGAGCTGGAGCGCCGGGTGCGCGCTACCGCCGCCGCGTGCCTGAGAACGGAGCGGTGAGCGCTCAAGAGCGCTTCTGCGCGCAGGCGGAGGCGCGGGAGCCTGTTTTGCGCTGATTGTTCCTAAAGAACCTCTGATTTCCTGATTTTCGACAAATATTCACGGTTTTACAAGGTTCAGCGCCCGCGGGACGCTGGAGCGGAGAGGAGGAGTCTGGATGATTCGAGCGGGAATGCTCACCTCCGGCGGGGACTGTCAGGCCCTCAACCCCGTGCTGCGGGGCATCGCCCGGGGGCTGTACAGCTTCTATGGGGAGGAGCAGGTGGAGCTCATCGGCTTTCTGGACGGCTACCGGGGCCTGATGGACGCCAGCTGCTGCCGCCTGACTCCGGGGGATTTCTCCGACCTGCTCACCCGGGGCGGGACGATTCTGGGCACCAGCCGTCAGCCCTTCAAGCGCATCCGGGAGCCGGACGAGGGGGGCCGGGACAAGGTGGCGGCCATGAAGGCGGCCTATGAGGCTCTGGAGCTGGACGGCCTGTTTACAACGACATCTGGGGCACGGACTACACCTTCGGCTTCCAGAGCGCCGTGGACGTGGCGGCCCGGGCGCTGGAGCGCATCCGCACCACCGCGGCCTCCCACAGCCGCTGCTTTCTGGTGGAGCTGATGGGCCACAAGGCGGGCTGGCTGACCCTCTGCGCGGGCATCGCGGGAGGCGCGGACGTGATTCTGATTCCGGAGCTGCCCTACCGGCTGGAGAGCGTCGCGGAGACGGTGCGCGCGCTGGACGGTCACGCGGTGATTGCGGTGGCGGAGGGCGCGCTGTCCGCGGGCGAGGCCGCTTTGTCCAAGCAGGAGTTCCGGCAGCGCCGCAAAGCGCTGTTGAAGCGCTTTCCCTCCCCCACCTACGCGCTGGCAGAGGCGCTGAGCGCCCAGACCGGCGTGGAGTGCCGGGTGGTGGTGCCGGGTCACATCCAGCGGGGCGGTGCGCCTGCGCCCTGGGACCGGGTTCTGGCCAGCCGCATGGGTGCCTACGCCGCGGGGCTGTTCCACCGGGGTGAGTTCGGCCTGATGGCGGCGCTCCGGGGCGGGGAAATCGTGGCGGTGCCGCTCTCGGAGGTGGCGGGACGGCTGAAGACGGTGCCGAAGGGCTGCGACCTGCTGGTGGAGGCCCGGCTGCTGGGGATTCAGTTCGGGGACCAGGCGCGGACTGCGTCCGCTGGCAATCTGCCTGCGGGCTTGTCGCGGAGCGATAACCAAAACTGACGGAGCGCTCAGCAGTTCTTACGTTAAGCAGGCCGCGTCTGTTGGCAAAAGCCCAACTCCCGGTCCCATTTCCCCTGCAAAACCGGAAGAATAGTGAGCCGCGCCTGAACGCAAACTCCCTGCGGGCTTGTCGCGGAGCGATAACCAAAACTGACGGAGCGCTCAGCAGTTCTTACGTTAAGCAGGCCGCGTCTGTTGGCAAAAGCCCAACTTTCTGAGCTGATTCGCGCCCAAACCTGACAGAGCGCTCAGCAGATTACACAAAAAAGGATAGCAAACTATGAATCACAAGCGGAGGGTCGTTGCCCTCGGATTTTTTGACGGCGTACACCTGGGCCACGCGGCTCTGCTGCGGCGGGTCATCCAGCGCGCCCGCGAGCTGGGGGCGACGCCCTCGGTCATGTCCTTTGACATCCACCCCAGCGCACTGATTACGGGCCGCAGCGTGAGCCTGCTCAACGCCCCGGAGGACCGGGTGTGGCTGCTGCGGCACCGTTGGGGCATGGAGGACGTGATTCTGGCCCATTTTGACGAGAAAATGATGCACCAGAGCTGGGAATCCTTCGTGACGGACTACCTGATCGGGGAGCTGGGCGCGGTGCATGTGGTGGCCGGGCAGGACTACCGCTTCGGGGACCGGGGCACCGGAGACGCCCGTCTGCTCCGGGAGAAGTGCGCCGCGCTTGGCGTGGGCTGCGACATCGAGGGCATGGTGGAGGTGGACGGCCATCAGGTCCACTCCACCCTCATCCGGGGTCTGCTCCGGGAGGGCCGTATGGAGGAGGCGGGCCGCTACCTGGGCCATCCCCACATCCTCTCCGGCAGGGTGAAGAGCGGCAAGGGTCTGGGCCACACGCTGGGCTTTCCCACGGTGAATCTGAGCTTTCCCGCCGGGGTGCTGGTCCCGGCCCACGGGGTCTATGCCGCGAAGGTCTACACCCGGGACGGGGTCTACCCCGCCGCGGCGAACATCGGCGTGCGGCCCACGGTGGAGCGCACCCGGAAGGCGAATCTGGAGGCCTTTCTGCTGGACTTCTCCGGCGACCTCTACGGGCAGGAGCTTCGGCTGGAGCTGTTCCACCGCATCCGGGGGGAGCGGCGGTTCGGGAGCGTGGCGGAGCTGTCCGCGGAGGTGCTTCGGAACGCGGAGCAGGTGCGGCAGTATTTTCAGCAGATGGAGCCGTGAAAATGAGAAAACCGCCTTGACAAGGAAGGCGGAGAATCATATACTGGTATTAGAAAAGGGCGTTGCCGTAAGCGGCTCCGCCCAACAGATTTACAAGTGCAAGTTAATCAAGCATTGGAAACCGTCACTTGGCAGAGTGGCGGTTTCTGCTCTTTACAGTGACCGT
>CACZUK010000105.1 GCA_902784305.1 Oscillospiraceae bacterium
CTGCATGCGAGGAACACGTTTTGGGGGTAGGCGGTGTAAAAGGGCTCGCCGTTGGGGCGCTTGTGGCCTTTATCGTACTTATAGGCGAGCTCCGCCGCCCGCAGCATGGCGATTTTCTCCAGCGTGTAGTCGTAGGCCAGGGGCTTGAGGTTCTTGCAGTAGAGTTTGGTGGTGCTGTCCTTGTCAAAGTACCACGCGTGCTTGCTGCTGGTGCGGCAGCTGTTGACCATTTCCAGCATGGTCCGGGCCTCGGTCTGGCCGTAGGTGCCGGAGACGGTGACGGACCCGGCGGCGAGGACGCTGCCGGTGAGGCTGAAGAGTACGAGCAGGGTGAGCAGCAGGGACAGGGCGCGTTTTGACGCGCTTCGGGCGGTTTTCATCCTGTTTTCCTCCTTTTTGGGGGCGAGAGGGGGGCAAAATCACTTGGCCCAGCCGTAGGTGCAGCCCACGGCCCGGTGCCACAGCTCCAGCAGGCGCGTCTGCTCCTCCGGGCCGATTTCCGGCTCAAAAATGCGGTCGATGGACCAGTTTTTGCGCACCTCCTCCTTGCTTTTCCAGTAGCCCACGGCCAGACCGGCCAGGTAGGCCGCGCCCATGGCGGTGGTCTCCACGCAGCGGGGCCGGTGGACGGGGCCCTGGATGACGTTGGCCTGCATCTGCATCAGCAGGCCGTTGGCGCTGGCGCCGCCGTCCACCCGCAGAGCGGACAGGGCGATGCCGGAGTCGGCCTCCATGGCCTGAAGCACGTCGTAGGTCTGGTAGGCCAGGGATTCCAGGGTGGCGCGGATGATGTGGTACTTGTTCACGCCCCGGGTCAGGCCCACGATGGCGCCCCGGGCGTAGGGGTCCCAGAAGGGCGCGCCCAGGCCCGTGAAGGCCGGGACCACATAGCAACCGTTGGTGTCGGGGACCTTGCGGGCGAAGTACTCGGAGTCGGCGGCGCTGTCGATGAGCCGGAGCTGGTCGCGCAGCCACTGAATGGCGGACCCGGCCACGAAGACGGAGCCCTCCAGGGCGTACTCCACCCGGCCGTCCAGGCCCCAGGCGATGGTGGTCACCAGACCGTTTTGGGAGAAAACGGGGGTCTCGCCGGTGTTCATGAGCAGGAAGCAGCCGGTGCCGTAGGTGTTTTTGGCCTCGCCGGGGGCGAAGCAGGTCTGGCCGAAGAGGGCGCTCTGCTGGTCGCCGGCGGCTCCGGCGATGGGAATGGCGCCGCCGAAGAGCTCGGGCACGCTCTGGCCGTAGACGCAGCTGGAGGGCATGGGCTGGGGCAGCATGGCGGCGGGGATGTCCAGCTCGGCCAGGATGTCCTCGTCCCATTTCAGCTCGGTGATGTTGAAGAGCATGGTCCGGGAGGCGTTGGAGTAGTCGGTGACGTGGACCTTTCCGCCGGTGAGCTTCCAGATGAGCCAGGTGTCCACGGTGCCGAAGAGCAGCTGACCCTGTTCGGCGCGCTCCCGGGCCCCGGGCACGTTCTCCAGCAGCCAGCGCAGCTTGGTGGCGGAGAAGTAGGGGTCAATCATCAGGCCGGTCTTGCGCTGATAGGGCTCCCGCAGGCCCTTTTCCAGCAGGCTGTCGCAGTAGGCCGCGGTGCGCCGGTCCTGCCACACAATGGCGTTGTGGATGGGCTCGCCGGTCTCCCGGTCCCAGACGATGGTGGTCTCGCGCTGGTTGGTGATGCCGATGGCGGCGATGTCCGCGGCGGCGGCGCCGACCTTGGCCAGGGCCTCCGCCGCCACGGCGTACTGGGTCAGCCAGATTTCCGTGGCGTCGTGCTCCACCCAGCCGGGCTGGGGGAAGTACTGGGTAAATTCCTTCTGGGCGACGCTGCACATCTCTCCGCGCTCGTTGAAGAGGATGCAGCGGTTGGAGGTGGTGCCGGAGTCCAGCGCCATGATGTATTTGGGCATATGGGGTGCTCCTTTCCGGAAAGCGTGGGGTTCCTGCCTTCATTATACCCGCCGTGCCGGTTTTTTTCAACCGAAAAACGAGGAGATTGCATTGTATATAAGTTCGGTGAAATTCCTTGCAATTTGCACAACGAAGGATTATAATACAGATAATACTGAGTCCGAACCAATGGCGGCGGAGCGCGCCGCCTGGAAATACAGAAAAGCCGGGAGGTAGTTCTTATATGGCGCATATGCGTTTGGGTGAGCTGCTGATTGCAGCCGGTACAATTACACAGGAGGAGCTGGAGCGGGGCCTGGCGCTCCAGAAGGGGAGCAAGCAGCGCCTGGGCGCGGTGCTCATCTCAAACGGCATCATCACGGAGGACCAGCTCATTGAGGCCCTGCAAATGCAGCTGGGCATTGAGTTCATCGACCTGACCAAGGTGAACATCCCCATCGACCTGGCCCAGGTGGTGCCCAAGAACATCGCCAAGCAGTACCAGGTGGTGCCGGTGCGCATCGTCAAGGACGAGTGCTACCTGGCCATGAGCGACCCGCTGAACTTCTACGCCATTGAGGAGGTCCGCAAGGCCGTGCGCAAAAAGGTGGTGCCCATGGTGGCCACCGCCGCCGCCGTGGAGCGGGCCATCATGGTGCTCTACGGCAACGAGGGTGCCGCCAAGGCCATCGAGGAAATGCGCCGGGAGGCCGGCACGGAGGGCGAGGGCTCCGACAACGCCTTTGTGGCCAACCAGCTGGGTGAGGACGCCGTCAGCAACGCGCCCACCATCCGGCTGGTGAACTCCATCATCGAGCGCGCCATCACTGAGCGCGCCTCGGACATCCACATCGAGCCCCACGAGCAGCGCCTCCAGGTGCGCATGCGCGTGGACGGCATGATGCGCGACATCCTGACAGTGCCCAAAAACCTGCAAAATTCCGTCATTTCCCGTATCAAAATCATGAGCGGTCTGGACATCGCCGAGCGCCGCATCCCCCAGGACGGCCGCTTCAATGTGCGCATGCGCGACAAGGAGATTGACCTGCGCGTGTCCACCCTGCCCACGGTCTACGGCGAGAAAATCGTCGCCCGGCTGCTGGACAAGTCCGGCGGACGCCTCACCAAGGACATGATCGGTCTGGGCGGAGACGACCTGCACAAGTACGAGAGGATGATTCGCTGCCGCAACGGCGTGATTCTGATTGTCGGCCCCACCGGCTCCGGCAAGTCCACCACCCTCTACACCATCATCGGGGATTTGAACACCAGAGAGGTCAACCTCGTCACCCTGGAGGACCCGGTGGAGTACAACATCGACGGCATCAACCAGGTGCCCATCAACGAGAAGACCGGCATGACCTTCGCCAGCGGCCTGCGCGCCATTCTGCGTCAGGACCCGGACATCATCGCCGTGGGCGAGATTCGGGACGGCGAGACCGCCGAAATCGCCATGCGCTCGGCCATCACCGGCCACGTCGTGCTCTCCACCCTCCACACCAACGACGCCGTGGGCGTCATCGACCGACTGAGCGACATCGGCGTGGAGCCCTACCTCACCGCCAGCGCCCTCAAGGGCGTCATCTCCCAGCGTCTGGTCCGGCGCATCTGCCCCAATTGCCGGGAGGCCTACACCCCCACCGACGAGGAGCTGGACGACCTGGGCATGGAGCGCGAGCCGGATTTGAAGTTCTACCGCGGCAAGGGCTGCCCCCGCTGCTTCGACACGGGCTTCCGGGGCCGCGCGGGCGTGTTTGAAATGCTGACCATCAACCGGGAGCTGCGGCGCATCATCAGCGAGCGCCGGGGCCGCGCCGCCGTGGAGGAGGTCCTCAACCGCCCGGGGAGCGACTTCGTCTCCCTGCGACAGAACGCCCTGAAGCTGGTGCGCGAGGGCGTGACCACCAGCGGCGAGGTCATGCGCGTGGTCAATCAGGACGATTAAGGCCAATTTCATGCCGAAGCTGTCACAAATTTTGGATTCCAAAAACGGAGGAACTGCCAAATGATGACCGTAGACGAACTGGTGGCAATGGCAAAGCGGGATGGTGCCTCTGACATCCATCTCATCTGCGGCCTGCCGCCCAAATACAGAAAAGACGGCCGCGTGGTGAATATGTGCGAGGACGTGCTCACCCCCGACGACTGCGAGGACGTGGCCCGCTTCCTGTGCGGACCCCAGTACAAGGACATGGAGGAAATCGGCGAGGTGGACGCCGCCGAGACCTTCGCGGGCAACCGCTGCCGTATCCATGTGTTCCGGCAGCAGGGCGTGCCCTCCGTGGCCCTGCGTCTGCTGCGCGACCAGATTCCCCAGCTGGAGAACCTGGGCCTGCCCCCCGCGGCCCTGAACCTCACCAAGCACCACAAGGGCATCATCCTCGTCACCGGCGAGACCGGCTCGGGTAAATCCACCACCCTGGCCGCCATGCTCGACTACATCAATCACAACACCTACGGCCACATTGTCACCCTGGAGGACCCGGTGGAGTACATCTACAAGCCCGACAAGTGCGCCATCAACCAGCGCGAGATCGGCAAGGACACCCGCAGCTTCTCCGACGGACTCCGGGCCAGCCTGCGTGAGGACCCCAACGTCATCCTCATCGGCGAGATGCGCGACCGCGACACCATCGAGACCGCCATCACCGCCGCCGAGACCGGCCACCTGGTCTTCGGCACCCTCCACACCGGCAGCGCCTCCGACGCCGTGGACCGCATGGTGCAGGTCTTCCCCGAGGGCATGCAGACCCAGATTCGTCTCCAGCTCTCCATGGTGCTCCAGGCCGTGCTCACCCAGCAGCTGGTCCAGCGCAAGGGCGGCGGCCGCGTGCTGGCCTGCGAGTTCATGATCGTCACCGACGCCATCCGCAACCTCATCCGCGGCGGCAACACCCCCCAGATCGCCAACGCCATCGCCACCAGCGCCGCCATCGGCGGCATGACCATGGACCAGGCCCTGGTCCGGCTGGTGCGCAGCGGCCAGATCACCCGGGAGACCGCCATTCATTACGCTCACGACGCCAATTACGTGAAGAAGAACGCCATGTAAGCACAGGAGGTGTCCCTCTTTGGTCACTTATAAATATACCGCACTGAGCCGCAGCGGGCAGAAGGTCACCGGCGTCATCGAGGGCTTCAACGAGATGGACGCCGCCGACCGCATCAAACGGGAGCACAGCGTCGTTCTCAAGCTCACGGAGGTCAAAAAGAGCAAGACCGCCGAGTTCATGGCCCTGGACATCGGCGGCAAGAAGCTCCACCCCAAGCCCTTCACCGTGATGTGCAGCCAGTTCGCCATCATCCTGCGGGCGGGCATCCCCATCGGCCGGACCGTGCAGCTCATCGCCGACAAAACCACCGACAAGACCCTCAAGCTCATGCTCCAGGAGGTCGCCTCCGACGTGGAGGCCGGACGCTCCCTCAGCGCCAGCTTCGAGGAGCGCGGCGGCGAGTTCCTGCCCCCCACCTTCGTGGAGACCATCCGCGCCGGCGAGGAGTCCGGCAACATCGACAAGGCCTTTGAAACCATGCACGAGCACTACGACAAGCAGGTCAAGCTGGCCAACCGCGTGAGGAGCGCCCTGGCCTACCCCGCCTTCGTGTTCGTCGTCGCCATCGTGGTCGTGATGGTGCTGATGGTCAAGGTGGTGCCCGTCTTCCTCAACATTTTTGAGAGCTACGACGCGGAGCTGCCCCTGCCCACCCGCACCCTCATCGCCGCGTCCAACTTCTGCCGCCGCTACATCCTCATCATGCTGATGATTGCGATTATCATCGCCATCATCTACAAAATCTACAGCGGAACCGAGGAAGGCAAGCTGAAAATCGCCCAAATCAGCATGAAACTGCCGGTTTTGGGCAACATCGTCAACCTGAGCGCCGCCAGCCAGTTCGCCAACTCCATGACCACCATGCTGGGCGCCGGACTGCCCCTGAACCGCGCCCTGGCCATCACCGCCCGGACCATCGACAACTACTACATCAGCCAGGAGGTCAGCAAGCTCACCGTCAAGCTGGAGGAGGGCTTTGGCCTGGGCAACAGCCTCCGGGAGGCGGAGATTCTGCCCGACATCCTGGTGGACATGGTGGGCGTGGGCGAGGAGACCGGCGAGCTGGAGGACACCCTGAAAACCATCGGCGCCTACTACGACGCGGAGCTGGAGGTGGCCATCGACGACGCCATGGCCAAGCTGGAGCCGGCGATTCTGTGCTTCCTGGCGGGCTTCGCGGGCTACATCGTCATCGCCATCTATATGGCCATGTTCGGCATGTACGCAGCCATGTGAGAATGTGTTACGAATTGTTACAGATTGAGTACACGCCCCGATT
>CACZUK010000106.1 GCA_902784305.1 Oscillospiraceae bacterium
CTCCAGCGCCCCCAGCAGCCCCAGGGCGAAGGCCGCCAGACGCGCGGGGCTGAGCAGGCTCTCCAGCCGCAGGGAGCCGGGTTCGTCGATGGGGCTGACCTGCTCCATCACCTCCACCTCGTTGCGCCGGGCCAGAGTCCACGCGCCGGGGGTGAGGCTGGAATTGGTCACCACCAGCGCCGCGTTGCAGCCGTAGCAGGCCATGCCCGCCACCACCTGCTGCACCGCCGCGCCGTCCACCAATCCGCTGTAAAATTTGCACTGCACCGCGTAGGTTTTCAGCCCCTTCCGGGCCACCAAATCCACGCCCAGGTCGCCGGAGCGCCCGGTGTGACCCAGAATGCGGAAGCCCTGCCGCTCCAGATACCCGGCCACAAACTCCTCATACTCCTCGCCGGTGGTGACCTCCCGCCACCCGGCCAGACCCAGCAGCCGCGCCAGCGCCACCAGCAGCCTCCACAGCAGCAGCAGCGCCAGCTCCACCGTCTGCACCAGCAGGCGCAGCAGCGTCCCAATCACCCACAAAGCAATCCCCTTCCCTTCCTGGGGTCATTATACAACAGATGTTTCAGAAATGCAACACCCGTTTGACGTTTTTCGGCAAAAAAGCTCCCGCGCAGAGGACGCGGGAGCTTTTTCGTATGTGTCTCAGGGTCTCACTGGGCCTGTGCGGCAGCCGCCGCCTCGCGCTGGTGCTCCAGAGCCTTGCCCCGGTTGATGGCGCAGAGAATTCCCTTAATGGAGGCCATGGAGATGTTGTGGTCGATGCCCACGCCGAAGATGTCGGTGCCCTCCTTGTCCCGGAGCTGGATGTAGGCCACAGCCTGGGAGTCAGAGCCGCGGCTGATGGCGTGCTCCTTGTAGTCGATGAACTCATACTTGTCCATGCGCTCGCCGTGGATGGCGTTGAAGAAGGCGTCGATGGGGCCGTTTCCGGTGCCGATGACCTCGAAAACGGTGTCCTTGTGCTGGAGCTTGCCGTAGAAGTGGGAGTGGGCCACGCCGTCCTCCACATTGGCGTTGAGCTTGTTGTTGATGAGGCGGTAGGGGCCGTCCACCTTGAGGTAAGTCTCCTGGAACAGTCTCCAGATGACGTCGCTCTTGAGCTCCACGCCCTCCTTGTCGCTCTCCTTCTGCACCACGGCACCGAACTCCACGTGCATGGCCTTGGGCATATCGAAGCCGAACTTGTGGTTCATGATGAAGGCCGCGCCGCCCTTGCCGGACTGGGAGTTGATGCGCACGGGCTCATAATTCCGGCCCAAATCCCTGGGATTGATGGGCAGATAGGGCACCATCCACTTGTCACAGTGCTTCTCCTGCATGTAGTTGAAGCCCTTGTTGATGGCGTCCTGATGGCTGCCGGAGAAGGCGGTGAACACCAAATCGCCCGCGTAGGGCTGGCGCTCGGGCACCTTCATCTTGGTGCAGCGCTCGTACATGTCGATGATTTTCTCCATGTGGGTGAAGTTCAGCTCCGGGTCCACGCCCTGAACATACATATTCATCGCCACGGTGATCATGTCCACGTTGCCGGTGCGCTCGCCGTTGCCGAACAGACACGCCTCCACGCGCTCGGCCCCGGCCAGCAGGCCCGCCTCGGTGGTGGCCACGCCGGTGCCCCGGTCGTTGTGGGGGTGCAGGGAGATGATGGCCCGCTCCCGGCCGGGGAGCTGCCGGATGAAGTACTCCAGCTCGTCCGCGAACTGGTTGGGCATGCAGTTCTCCACGGTGGTGGGCAGGTTCAGAATGACCTTGTGCTCCGCGTCGGCGTGGAGGTGGTCCAGCACGGCGGCGCAAATCTCCACGGCGGCGTCCATCTCGGTGCCCATGAACGATTCCGGAGAGTATTCATAGCGCAAATCCATACCGGACGCAATCACCGGCTGGGCCATTTCGTAGATGAGGTCCGCGGCGTCGGTGGCAATCTGCTTCACGCCGGCCACGTCGGTGCGGAAGACCACCTCCCGCTGGAGGGTGGAGGTGGAGTTGTAGAAGTGGAAGATGACGTGCTTGGCACCCTGAATGGCCTCAAAGGTCTTCTTGATGAGGTGGGGCCGGGCCTGCACCAGCACCTGAATGGTCACGTCGTCGGGGATGTGGCCGCCCTCGATGAGCTCCCGGCAGATTTCATAGTCCGTGTCGGAGGCGGAGGGGAAGCCGATTTCCACCTCCTTGACCCCGATGTCGTCCACGAGGGTGTGGAACATCTCCAGCTTCTCGTCCATGTTCATGGGGTCGATGAGGGCCTGATTGCCGTCGCGCAGGTCCACGGAGCACCACACCGGGGCCTTGGTGATGCTGTTGTCCGGCCAGGTGCGGTTCTCGATGGGCTGGGGCACAAAGGGGATGTACTTTTCAAAGCCTTTCATGATGATTCTTCCTCCAGATGTTGAGATATGGAGTGGTCAGGCGAAAAAAATACGCCTCTGACCCCTCGAAAAGTAAGGTCAGGGACGTTCTGACAAACGTGGTACCACCCTGATTCAGCCGCTGCTCACACAGCGGCCCTCCGCAGCCTCCGACAAGGCCCGAACCGATAACGGGGTTCACCGTACAGCCCTACTCAGCAGACCTTTCGGGCGGTCAACTCCGGGGACAGTCATGCACCCTGCGCCGAACACTGTCTCGCACCAGCCGACAGCTCTCTGAAGGCTCCTCGCCGGGTCTTTTTCCCCATCTTCGTCTTTTCAGCGCGTTCCGAAGGTAGCGGAAACGCTCTGTGGACCATTATAGCCAAAGTCTGTCCGCCTGTCAAGGAGAAATCCGGCACAGTGCGCAAAAACAGGGCCCGTCCCGGAGGACAGGCCCTGGAAAGGTCCGGAAAAGCCGGATTACTTGATCATGGAAGCGACCTCGTCGGCGAAGTTCTCTTCCTTCTTCTCGATGCCTTCGCCGGTGACGAAGCGGGTGAACTTGACGACCTCAATGGTGCCGCCCAGCTGCTTGGCAACGGCCTTGATGTGCTGCTCGACGGTGGTCTTGTTCTCCTTGACGTACTGCTGGTTGAGCAGGCAGACCTCAGCGAAGAAGTTGTTCATGCGGCCCTTGACCTTGTTCTCGGCGATCATCTGACGCTTGGCCTCGGGAATCTTGGTGTTGGCCTTGCCCTCTTCCACGGCCTTGGCCAGCTGGATGCTGCGCTCCTTCTCCACCTCGTCGGCGGGAACCTCGGAGGAGCGGACATAGGCGGGCGCCATGGCGGCGATCTGCATGGCCAGGTCCTTGCCCAGCTCCACGACAGCGGCCTCGTCGGCGATGCCCTCGGCCTTCAGGTTGACCAGAACGCCGATCTTGCCGCCCATGTGGATATAGGGCACGTTGATGCCGTCGGCATAGCGCACGAAGCGGCGAATCTGGATGTTCTCACCGATGGCCAGCACCTTGTCGGCGGTGACGGCGTCCACGCTGCGGCCCTCGCCGGGGTACTCGGCGTTCTTCAGGGCGTCCACGTCGGCGGGGTCGGCGGCGGCCACGACCTGGGCCACGTCGTCCACGAAGGCCTGGAAGGTGGCGTTCTTGGCCACGAAGTCGGTCTGGGAGTTGACCTCCAGAGCCACGCCCACGCCGTCGATGCAGTAGGCCTTGGACACGCCCTCAGAGGCGACCTTGCTGGCCTTCTTGGCCTGAGCGGCCAGGCCCTTCTCGCGCAGCCAGTCGATGGCCTTGTCCATATCGCCGTCGCAGGCCACCAGGGCCTCCTTGCACTTCATCATGCCGACGCCGGTGGCGTCCCGCAGCTCTTTGACTGCCTTAGCGGTGATTGCCATAGTATATTCCTCCTGTATCTAAAAGCGGGAAGCCCGCCCGAAGCAGGCGGGCTTCCTTGTAGTGACGTATCAAAGGGACGGAGTCTTAGAGGCTGTATTCACAAGGTGCCGCACACCATCTGGACGGCCCTTTTGCCGCCACTCTGCGTTAAAATTTCTTGAAATCCACAAAGGATTCCTGCAAAATTTTGCCTTGATTGACGGCAAAATTGCTCGTCCATCTGGCACACTTCACTTGTGAATACAACCTCTTACTCAGCGGCCTGCTCCTCGCCCTGACGGCCCTCGGTGACGGCGTTGGCCATGACGCCGGAGATCAGGCGGATGGCGCGGATGGCGTCGTCGTTGCCGGGGATGACGTAATCGACCTCATCGGGGTCGCAGTTGGTGTCCACGATGGCGACCACGGGGATGTGCAGCTTGCGGGCCTCGGCAATGGCGTTGTGCTCCTTGCGGGGGTCAACCACGAAGATGGCGCCGGGCAGGACCTTCATGTCCTTCACGCCGCCCAGGTACTTCTCCAGCTTCTCCTGCTCGTGCATCAGCTTGATGACTTCCTTCTTGGGCAGCATGTCGAAGGTGCCGTCCTCGGCCATCTTCTTGAGCTGGTTCATGCGGTCCACACGGCCGCGCATGGTCTTGAAGTTGGTCATCATGCCGCCCAGCCAGCGGGAGTTGACATAGAACATGTTGCAGCGGGTGGCCTCCTCGCGGATGGCGTCCTGCGCCTGCTTCTTGGTGCCCACGAAGAGGACGCTCTTGCCGTCCTGAGCCAGGGAGCGCACGAAGTTGTAGGCCTCCTCCAGCTTCTTCACGGTCTTCTGCAGGTCGATGATATAGATGCCGTTGCGCTCGGTGTAGATATACGCGGCCATCTTGGGGTTCCACCGACGGGTCTGGTGGCCGAAGTGCACGCCGGCCTCCAGGAGCTGCTTCATAGATACGACTGCCATGGAATGTTTCCTCCTTGATTTTTCGTTGTTACCTCCACCGGGTTCCTCTTCTGCCGCCAACCCCTCCCAAAGAGGCACAGGGCGCAGAATCCCCCTGGTGTGCGTAATCACGTCTGGTATCATACCACAAAGCCGGCGGCAATGCAAGGTTTTTTTCTCTGAATTTCCGTGTTTATGGCTTGCCGCCCCGGCCTCTGCGCCCGCCCGGCTCCGGGGCGCCGGATGTGAGGATGATGTCCGAGCCGATGTGCCGGATGTCCTCCCAGCGGATGAGCCGCGGCTCCCGGGCGCCCAGGGCGTTGAACCACCGGGCCGGGCCGGGCACCACCAGGGCCTTCACCCGGCCGCTGACCAGGTCGATGACCACGTCGCTGACGTAACCGTAGCGCACGCCGTTGTCGGCCCCGATGACCTCCTTCCAGCGCAGCTCCTCCAGGGTGCTCTCCATGCCCATCCCCCCCAAAAGCGCACACCCGGAGCGCGTTTTCTCCGGGCGTGCCGTCACTCTCTGGTCAGAATATGCCCAAAGCGCGGTTTTATTCCTCTAAAAATTGCAGAATGGACTCCACAAAGCGCTCCACGTCCTTGTCGCTGCACTGATAGATTTCGTGGCGCGCGTCCGGGAAGATGACCAGCCGGACGTTGGGCAGGCGCTCCGCCAGCCGGTCCTCCTGGGCGTTGTCCACCATGGTGTCCTGACCGGCCTGGAGCAGCAGCACGGGGATGTGCACGCGCTCCAGATTCCTGCGCCGCATCAGGCAACGGGTCTGGGCCAGAGCCTCCCGGAGCCAGGAGTAGCTGGCCGCGCTGGTCTGATAGCGCTCATGGCCGCGGACAAACTCCAGATACCAGTGATGCCGGGCGGCGGAGGTGGCGCAGCACCAGGGCTGACCGAAGTCGTCGGCACCGTCGTAGGGCTTCTGGGCGAAGTTGCACTTCTTCCCCTGACCGGCCAGGCAGAAGGCCCGCGCCAGGGCCTCCACCGCGGCCCGGGGCCGTCCGTCGGTGGCGGGGGCCAGCATGGGGGAGCAGAGCACCAGCCTGCCCACATTCAGCTCCGGGTGGCGCTCCGCCAGATGCAGCGCAACGGCACCGCCCATGGAGTGGCCCAGCACCGCCAGAGGCAGACCGGACCGGCGCGGCTCCACCACATGGGTCAGGAAGCAGGCAAAGTCCTCCACATAGTCCTGAAAATGGTCCACATGGACCAGCCAGTGGGGCTCCACCTGCCGGAAGGATTTCCCGTGGCCGCGGTGGTCGCAGATGGCCACGTTCCAGCCCTCGCTGACAAAGTACCAAATCAGCTCGGTGTACTTGACCACGCCCTCGGTGAAGCCGTGGGAGATGGCCAGCCAGCCC
>CACZUK010000107.1 GCA_902784305.1 Oscillospiraceae bacterium
CTGGTTTTAACACACACCTTTGGCACCAATACCACGTTTCTCATTGCATGATTTTCTACGTTTTGACGAAACGGACGCTGGGTGCTGAATAGTTACAAATGAACACATTTATAGTACTGGAATTTAACATCTATTTTTTTATTGGCAGCCATATCATAATCCTCCTGATTATACTAATTTATAGCAAAATAATACCATCAATGTCGAATTATGTAAATGAACAAACTGTAAACAACGAAAGCGCCCCTCTCGGAGCGCTCCCGCCGTTTCAGGAGATATTCAATGCACAATCCGGCTGCCTTTCAGATTGTTCATAGTACTATATTACCACAGGCAAAACGTGTTTTAAGGCCACTTTTCACAAATTCAGTTTTTCTTCCACCAGCCGAAGAAACTCCCGCCGTCTGCGCCGGGCCGTCCGGTAGCTGATGTGCAGCTTGAGGGCTGCGCCCTGCATGGTGTGAGTGCGCCTCCAGAACAGCAGGTCAATAAGCCGCAGCCGTTCGGCGCCGTTTGGCATTTCCCGGGTCGTCTGAACCGCCCAGCTCACCGCCTCCAGCCAGCGCTGCTCCTGCTCTCCCAGCGTCACCAGGGCCGCCCGCTCCGTGGGCTTTCCGGGCAGCGATGCGCCTCCTGCGCCGCCGGCAGCAGTCAGGGACATGGCCGCCGAGCGCTTCTCCTCCAGCTTCTCCACCAGCCTGGGGTACATCCGCACCACGTTGAGAACGTACCCGTCATAGGGCTGTCTGCTCAAGTTTTTCCCTCCCTCTCCATCTGCTCCCGCAGCTCGTCGATTCTCAGATTCAGCTTCCAAATGTGGGTGCGCTGTCGATCAATCTGCTCTCTGATTTCCTCCGGCGTGCCCAGCTCCTCGTAGAGGCGCAGCTGCTCCGCCGCATCCAGCAGCACCGCGCAGCCGCTCACCCCGCAGTTGTGCTCATGGCCGCAGCCGTAGCACATGGCACCCCGCAGGGCGGATGACTTGTTGCTGCGCAGCTTGTAGGCCATGGCGGCCAGAGCGGAGCGGAGGGTCGTTAAAGTAATCATAGCGCTCATCCTATCATCACCCCCGCTAGGTGGTTCCTGGGGTCAGGGATAAGATAGCATGCTATCTGTTCATCCAGGCTCAGAGGGCGGAGGAACACCGCCTTGCCGTACACGTCGCACCGGGTCAGGTGATTGTACTCCGGCTTCCGATGCACCTCCATGGACAGCATCTTCTCGGGCATGTCCTTCTTCGGATCGGGCTGGCTGCGGAAGTAGTAGGTGTAGGTGCTCATGTCTCCGCCTCCTTGTGTTCCTCCCGGAGCCAATTTCTGATACACCCGTCACATCTGCCGGTGCAACGCACTCCCGCTTTTTCATCGCATGGATGGTCGTACATCATAAACTCCACCAGCTCCTCGTCACTCATGCTCCGAATCCAGTCAGCGTTGGTCATGGGCGCCACCTCCGCCTCGTCTGCCGGCTCCTCGCTGGTCAGCTCCCGCCGAAGGTAATCGTCCTCGTCCATGGCCAAGGGCCGCATATTCTTGTGCTCATCCATTGTGTTCTTGCTCCTTTCTCGTGGTTCCCTCGCTGTTCAACAGCCGCCCATCCGCAGCCGGTCGGCAATCGTGGCGATGAACTCCGAGTTGGTAGTCTTCCCCTTTGAGGCGGAGACAGTGTTGCCAAAGTACTTTTGCAGGGTCTCCAGGTCGCCCCGATCCCAGGCCACTTCGATAGCGTGGCGGATGGACCGCTCTACCCGGTGTGATGTAGTGCCGAAGTGCTGGGCTACGGCAGGGTAGAGCACCTTGGTGACGGATTTGATGGCGCCCATATCCTCCACGGCGGTAAGGATGGCCTCGCGGAGGTACTGATAGCCATTGATGTGGGCGGGCACACCGATTTCCCGGAGAATCAGCGTCACGGTCTTCTCCAGATTGTCCGTGCTGTTCTCAGTCAACTCCTGCTGCTCCAGCAGTTCGCGGACAATTCCGCACAGCTCCTTGCAGGCCTCACAACTGCCTGTCTGGGCAACGTGGTCCAACTTCTCGTTCAGGTCGTCGATTTCAGGTTTCATTTTTGAGCTCCTTTCTCTTTCTCATATCCGCCCCATACTCGCTGCAAAACGGGTCGGTTCTGTCATAATCCCGGCTGATGCAATCACTCACACCGCAACCTCCTTCTCAAACTCTTCCATGGTGTTCAGTTCCACCGCCCATTCCGGGAGATTGGCCCGGACCACTGCCGCCGCCATTTGAGGGCACACTGCATTCCCGCAGCGTGCCACCTGCTGGGACTTCGGATAGGGTTTCCCGGTATAATCCCGGTCGATGATGTAATCTGGCGGGAACCCCATGGCCCGATACAGTTCCGCAGGGGTGAGCATCCGGAGGGAGATGTCAGCGATGTACCACAGCTTCCCATCGATCTCCAGCAGGATGATTTCATCCTCTGCCAGCTCATACCCACAAAATCGGTTCAGCAGTTCCCGCACCTGTGGCCAGTGACCGACATTTGTGTCGGGCGCAAACCTCCGAATCACCGTACCGGCCATGGCAAACTCCCCGGCTGACGCCGTGATGGTCCTGAGCGGCCTGTCCACGTTCTGCCCCACGTCCTGCCCCTTGAACTCCACCACATGGGCAGCAGTCAGAGCCTCCCGGTCATGGGATGTCACGGTCCGCAGGGGTTCAGAGATGTTCAGCGGATTCCCGTTGCCGTAGTATTCCACCAGATTGGCCGCCACCATCCCATATCGGTTTGAGGCGTCCACCGTGGGCAGAGGCTCCGTGACGCCGTTGGCTCGGACATGCTCGCTCTGCTCCGTGTGGTACTGAATCAGGCTGGCCGCGCAGACGCCCTGTGTACACTTCTGTGTCACCGTTCGCACCGGTCCCTCCGTGTCCCACAGATGTCCGCTCCCGCTGTGATTGCACTCAATCAGAAAAGGTTTGCCGCTCTTGAGGGTAAACTTTTCCACGCCTCGAATCACCCGGCGGAGCGTGTTGTCTGCCAGAGGCCGGACCACGTTCACGCCGAAGCGCTCCTTGATGTCCTTCCGAGTGGCGAAGATGGAGAACATGGGCACTGTCCAGTCGATGATCTCCGCCGCAGACCGCCAGCGCTTCAGCCCTCCGGCTCCGTCCCTGCTGTGGGTGGGCTTTGGCCACACAATGGGCCGTCCGTCCCTCCGGGCAATGAGAACGAACCGCTTTCGGGTCGTCGGTGCGCCGTAGTCCGCCGCCACCAGCTCCCTGTGCTCGATTATGTACCCCAGCGCCCTGAGCTGTGACTTCCACTTCTCGAAGGTCGTCCCGGCCAGCCGCTTGACCGGCTTGCCCTTGCGCACCGGTCCCCAGGTCTGGAACTCCTCCACGTTCTCCAGGATAATGACCCGCGGCCTGACTGTCCCGGCCCATCTGAGTACGATCCATGCCAGACCCCGGATGTTCCGGTCAACCAGTGCGGCGCCCTTTGCCTTGCTGAAATGCTTGCAGTCCGGGCTGAACCATGCCAGACCCACGGGCCGCCCCTCGCAGACCTTCACCGGGTCCACATCCCAGACCGACGCCTGCAAATGTCTGGTGTACGGGTGATTGGTCTTGTGCATCAGGATTGCGGCGGGGTCGTGGTTGATGGCGATGGTGACCGGTCTCCCTGTGGCCAGCTCCATGCCAGTGGATGCCCCGCCGCCGCCGGCGAAGTTGTCCACGATGATTTCATCGAACAGGTTGAGCTGGGCCTGTTGCTTCACATTTTTCTTCACCATAAACAGCATTGCTCCTCAAAGTTCCCGTCCGGCAAATCCCTCCACGGAACTCCGATCCAGTCCAGCACCCGGCCCCATCCGTACTGCTCCCCGGTCGCCGGGTCCGTGACGCACCGCAGCATCCAGAACTCCCATTCCTTCCTGCTGCGCTCCCGGAGCAGGTCGAAGCGGTGGGGTCTGCGCTCCATGTGAATCCCGAAGCCGCACATGCTGCACCCCGTCCTCTGGGCCTTGGTGGTGTACAGCGTCCCGTCCTCCCGGCGCTCAATGCTGCCGTAGATGGCGGGAACGATGCTCTCCACCTTTGCCTCCGGGTCCTGGTTGAACTCCCGCCAGTGGGCCTGATAATACTCGTCCATTTCCAGCGCCAGCGTCAGAATGTCCTGCCGATGGAAGATGGCAAAGGGCGCGGAGCGGATGGTGGACTTGCCGAAGTAGTTGCAGCCGTTGATTCTCAGGCTCTTTGCCCTGCGCCCACCCTCCGAGGCCATAAGCCCCAGATAGGGGACGCTGTTGTGCTCCCGTGCCCAGTCATCGCAGGGCTTTTCCTTCAGGTAGTAGCAGCACTTGGAGGACACCTGAAATGGTGCAATTTTGTAGTCCACACCCTCATTCTCGTTCTCATACCCGGCGAACAACTCCAGCCACTTCTGGGCCATCTTCATCCGGCTTTTCTCCCGGTTGCCGCCGTACTCCCCGGTTTCCCCGGTGATGATGGCATGCCGGACGGTTTTGTTCTTCTCGCTGGGATGCTCCAGCAGCTCAATCTTTGCCGCCACCTCCTTGGAGAGCACGGGAAAGCCGAACTCCTGAATGATGGCCGCCTTTGTCCAGGGCTTTCCGTCTTCCCTGGCGGCAGAGTGCATCCGCTCGATGCCAAGAGCTTTGTGAACCCGCTGAATGCTCGAATCCTCCAGATGGGAGGCGGAGATGCCGGGCACCCTGATGTGCAGGGAGTGGAGGGACAAGAACAGCACGATGCTGTCCAGCCCGCCCACGCTGACGTGACAGTTCAGGTCCCGTTTGTCGCACTCCGCCTCGAACTCTCTGGCCCGGATGGCCGCATAGCGGCGCTTGAAGGAGTATGGCTGCTGCTCCTTCACCATGAAGTCGGCGATTTTCTTGTCTGCGCCGATGCGCTCCATGCGCTCAAGGACGGTTTCCATTGCCTGCCCTGCCTCCTTTCCGCTGCTTTTCCATCTTCTCCTGCAAGAGCTTCCCGCACTCCACGGAGCACCCCTCGTCACACCATGCTTTGACCTGGCGGACGCTCAGGTGGTAGTGTTCCACGGCGGTTTTGCCGTTCCTGTCCTCGTCCAGCATGGGGCACACACTGTCGGGCCAAAGGAGGTCATTGCTGTCCATCACCTCTGCCTCCTTTTCCCTTTGGGCCGCTTCTTCGCCCCGCTTCTGTCCTTCTGCGTCTTGCAGTTGAGTCTCACCATGGTCTGAAACCGCCGCCACGCGCCGCCGTCAATCCTGCTTTTCCGTGTGCTCATGTCGCCTCTCCCATCAAATCAAACAGACTGATATTCTCCATGCTGTCGTCCTCCTCCGCTGTGAGATACCCAACAGCGTCCCGGTAATAATCCGGATTCAGCTCCGTCATAATTCCTCTGCGGCCCATTCTGATAGCCACAAGCGGCACCGTGCCAATCCCGCCGAAGGGGTCGAACACCAGCTCTCCCTCGTTGGTGTACCGGTTGATGCAGCGCTCCACGGTGTCAAACTGCAATGGGCAGACGTGGAGCTGCTGCCGTTTGCGGCTCTGATCCGTGTTCAGCGTCCGCATCCGGTTGATGTCGTCCCACACGTCCATGCTCCAGCTCCCCGGTGCGCAGCAGGCGAAGGTGGCCGGGAGGCGCCCGTTTTCGTCCAGCTCCTCCGCGAGCCGGATGTGCTGCGCGTAGTTGTATACGCTGTTCCGGCTGTGCTGTCGGTACACCCTTTGCAGGTCGCTCATGGGCATTTTCAGCAGCTCTTCTTTGGTCAGCAGCCGGTCCCCGGAGCTGCGCCAATATCCCGCCGCGTCCAGCTGCCACCGGGCGCGGGTGTATTCTTCTTTGCTCTTCTTCACAGGCACATCCGCGTAAGCCTTGCCCCGGTTCGTGGGCAGCTTTCGGAACAGCAAAACATACTCCGGGCAGCCCACGCCCATTTTCGTGCCGTCCTTGCACTGTTCACTCCAGCCCAACCGATAGGTCTGATTGTTTATAATGGTCCCCAGAATCAGGACCACCGCTTCCAAAAACATCGTGAACGTGGTATGATTCAACAAATGCAAAGGAGAGATGACCCATGCCACGA
>CACZUK010000108.1 GCA_902784305.1 Oscillospiraceae bacterium
TGACCAAGCCCTTCTCCCTGAAGGAGCTGGAGGCGCGGATTCTGGCCCAGGTGCGCCGTGCGGAGCGCTTCAATGCCGAAACCCTGCGCTTTGGGGGGTTGACCCTGAACACCGGGGAGCTGGAGCTGAGCAGCCGCAGCTCCGTCCGGCTCTCCGGCAAGGAGGCCAGACTGATGGCGTATTTCCTGCGCAATCCGGAGCGGCTGCTCAGCGCCGGGGAGCTGTACCGCCACGTCTGGCCGGAGGCGGACGCGGAGGAGCCGGACCTCGTCTACGTCTACGTCTCCTATCTGCGGCAGAAGCTGCGCTCCATCGGCGCGCAGGCGGAGCTTGCGGGCAGCGAGCCGGAGGGATACCTGCTGCGGGGGACAGAGCCATGATTCAGCGCCTGCGCCGACAGTTCATCCTCTCCGCGGCGGCGGCGGTGCTGATTGTTCTGATGTCTGTCATTGGCGTCATCAACGGCACCATGCGGGGCCTGATTTATGTGCAGACCAACCGGGTGCTGGATGCTCTGAGCGAGTGGGACAGCAGCACCTGGTCGGAAAACAGCGAAAGCCACCGCCCGGTGGCGGGCACCATGCTGGCCAACCAGTTCTTCCGCCTGCGTCTGGATTCGGAAGGAGCGCTGATTGCCTCAGATTTGAGACATATCAGCCTGTTGGAGGACACTGA
The DNA here is from genome assembly GCA_902784305.1 of Oscillospiraceae bacterium. Classification (GTDB taxonomy): domain Bacteria; phylum Bacillota; class Clostridia; order Oscillospirales; family Oscillospiraceae; genus Onthomonas. Next base: position 676 of record CACZUK010000108.1, read on the forward strand.
CGTGGAGGAAATCCTCTCCTTGCTGAACCTGAGCAGCACGCGGGGCAGAGTCACCATTTTGGAGGATGGGACGCTGACCCAGTTTGCCTTCCGCGTCAATCAGGACACCGAGAGCGGGGAGTACAGCGTCATCCTGCTGGATGTGACCACCGTTCTGGAGATGAAGGCGCAGCTCCTGAAGGCGTCCCTGTCCATCGGCGGCCTCTCCTTCATCGCCTTTCTGGTGATTCTCGCCGTCCTGTCCCAGCGGGCGGTGAAGCCGGTCATCGCCAACATGGAGAATCAGAAGCGCTTCATCACCAATGCCGGCCATGAGCTGAAAACACCCCTTGCCATCATCTCCGCCAACACGGAGCTGCTGGAGGCCGTAAACGGGGAGAGCGAGTGGACGCGGAACATTCTGAGTCAGGTGAATCGGCTCTCTGAGCTCATTCGGGATTTGATTACGCTGAGCAAGGTCAGTGAGCAGGAAAAGCTGGAGCTCAAGCCGGTTGCGCTGACGCCCATTCTCTCCGCCGCGGCGGAGGAGTTCCGCCCTCTGGTGGAGCAGCGGGGCAAGAGGCTGTCCGCGGAGCTGAGTTCCAACCTCACCGTGGAGGGAGAGGAGCGCTTTCTCCGGGAGCTGGTGAGCATTCTGCTGGACAACGCCGCCAAATACTGCGACGAGGGCGGCCGGATTCAGGTGAGTCTGGCCCCGGGGAAGGGCCGAACGGCGGTGCTGGAGGTGTCCAACGACTACGCGGCGGGCGAGGGCGTGGACTACAGCCGGTTTTTTGAGCGCTTCTATCAGCAGGAGCAGTCCCACAACAATGCTGCCTCCGGAGGGTTCGGCATCGGGCTGTCCATGGCCAGCGAGCTGGTGCGCGTCATGCGGGGCAGGCTGAAGGCCGACTACTCGGATGGAAGAATCGCCTTCCGGGTCACACTGAGAACGGTAAAATGACAGATTCAGGGCCTTTCTGACAGATTTACGGCGGAATGATGCTGCGTTACAAAACAGTTAGCACTAAGCAGCTAACGAAAAAAGGAGTGGGTGACAGTCACAGACCCGACTGTCACCCACTCCTTCATGCAGAAGTGTGAACATGGATCATTGCTTTAGAGATTGTTCAATTCATTCTGTGCCGGAGTGCTTCCTTTTGCTATGGCCTTACGGTACCAATTCAGAGCCTCTGCGCGGTTATAGGGAACACCAACTCCGTAATGATAAAAGAATCCCATCCGGTACAAGGCATAGGCGTCGCCTTGCTCGGCCGCCTTCCGAAACCACTTGATTGCCTCCGGAAGGCTTTGATTGACACCAATTCCGTGATAATAACATTCGCCCAGTGCGGACTGGACAGCGGAATGGCCTTGTTCAGCGGCCTTACAGTACCATTTTGCCGCCTCCTGAAGGTTTTGCGGCAGTCCTCTTCCATATCGAAGAGAGAAGCCCAGCATGTATTGAGCGGAAATATCGCCTTTTGTAGCGGCTTTATAGTACCACTTTGCCGCTTCCGCATCGTTTTGGGGAACCCCTGTAGCGTTGAAGCAGCAATCACCCAGGCTGGATTGGGCAGCAACATGCCCCTGCTCGGCGGCCTTGCGGTACCATCTGACTGCCTCCGGATAGTTGACGGGAAGCCCGTGCCCATAGTAAAGACAGCGCCCCAGGCTGAACTGGGCGGCGGCATGGCCCTGCTCCGCGGCAGCCCGGTAGCTCCCGATCGCCTGAATGTACTTCTTCTCCTGATAGTAGAGGTTGCCATAGTGGAACAGCTCAGAAGGGGAGGTTTGCTGCCGCAGGTGGATGGGTTTGCACACAGGGGCCTTCATATCCAGTGAGGACGTCTGCGTAAGCATACCCAAATGCCTGTAGAATGCACAGAGCGTGTCGCTCTGCACCTGCTCTGTTGGAATTGTGTTAAGATGTTTGAAAACTTATCGTTATTTGATGCGATTTGGAAGAATTGCACAAAGAATTATAGGGAGTGTGATTGTCAGACCTTTTCAGTGCCCCCTTAAGGGGGCGACCACAGGAGATAGGCCCTTATAGGGCCTGGTCAAACCACCGGTTCAACCGGTGGTTTTGATTTCTCACAGCTCCGCGAAGGCCCCATAGAGCGAGCTCATGTCGTGCTCCTCCTCCCGGAAGTCCCAGGGATGGGGCGTGCCCCGCCAAACCTGCTCCCCCTGACGGTAGACCAGCAGGCGGTTGCGCTCCGCCGGGACCCAATCCGTATACAGGGTGGGCGCGGTGGCGAAGATGGTCTTCTCCCCGTCCTGCCATTGGAAGAGGGTGCCGGGGCAATTGTAGTGAATGTACTGATACGCGCCGTCGCACACCATCAGATTCAGCTTGTTGCCCGGCGCCATCTCCTGAATGATTTCATCCATCAGGGCACAGCGCTGCTCGTCCTCCAGCGCCCCGCCGGACGCGGAGAGCGCCCGGTTCATCCGGCTGACGATGTAGAGCAGAAGCCGCTCGCTGTCCGTGCTGCCCTCCTGCTGAGCCACGAAGGCCGCGGTGGGACCGCTCTCGAACAGGGTTCCGTTGTGCACCAGCGTCCAGGTGCGGCCGCTCTGGTCGTCCCAGACGAAGGGGTGGCAGTTGGGCGCTTCAATCAGCCCCACGGTGGCGTAGCGGATGTGGGCGAACAGGGCGCTGCACTCCACGCCCCGGCTCAGACGGCTGCGCAGATAGCGGCTGTCCACAGCCCGCTCCGGCTCCTTCTCCACGCTCACGCCGTCCCGGAAGAACACCGCCAGCCCCCAGCCGTGGGGATGGGCGACGCTGTGCTGATAGAAGGAATCCAGCAGCGCGGTGGCGGAAAAGCTGCGTTTTGCGCTGATTCCCAACAGTTCACACATAGAATCCCTCCTGTATCTCCGCAGCCCGGCGCAGACCGGCGCGGATGTAATCGCCCCCGAAGGCGCTGCGCACCCGCACGGCGCAGCGCCGGGTCGGGTCCCGGAGCTTTTCCCGCTGACAGGCCAATGCGGACCGGTCGGCGGCGTCGGCATCGGCAAAAAACGACTCCATTTCCGTCAGAACCTCGTCCAGCGCCTGCTGGAGGGGCACAAAGCGGCCCTCTTTTGCAATCCGAATCATGCTCCAGTCGTAGGCGGCGGCGTTTTTTTGGTTTTGCAGGGCGAAGACCTGAGCGGAGGCGTCCAGCGGCTTCCTGGGCCGGGAGGCCAGCCACAGGAGTAAGAGCTGTAAGAAGCGCAAATCGTCCAGCGCAATTCCGTCCTGCGCGAAGGGGTTCAGGTCAATCATGCGCAGTTCGATGTGGTCCGCGCCCTGCTCCCGCAGCGCGTCCAGAGAGTATGCCCCGGCCGATTTCAGCCGCACGGGGTAGTATAGCTCACTGGCCTGAGAAATCATGCCGCTGTCGATGTACTTCTGAATGGAGTTCACATACTCCTCCATGCTCTCACAGGACAGCAGAGGCGAAAAGTGGTTCCAATAGCCCAGCGGGCCGGAGCGCAGAGAGGCGCTGCCGGTGAAGACCGTCTGTCCCGTCTGTCCCGACTCGAAAAAGGAGCTGTCCGTCAGGGGACTCGCCCCCAGCAGCGCCACCACCACCCAGCTGTGGGCGAGCACCTGCTCCGCCAAATCCAGATAGAAGCGGTCCTTCCAGTCCCGGAACCCTGACCGGGCTTCGACACCCTCCAGACGGGCGCTCCGGCGCAGCAGCTCCTCCGAAAAGGAGTAGTTGAAGTGGATGCCGGAGTAGGTCATCTGATATTTTCCGTACTTTTGGGCCAGATAGCGCCGGTACTGGTACTTTGGCTGCTCCGCGCCGGAAAAGGCCGCGATTGCGATGTCCTCCTCGCTGCCAATGATGGGCGGGTTGGAGAAGGGCCACAGCAGCTCCTCCCGCTCCCGCAGTCGGGCGTGAACCGTTTTCAGGGTGTCGTGCAGGGCTTCCAGTGCGGCCTCCGGGCTTTCCACGGGACGGGTGTTGATTTCCAGCTGTGCTTCCCCAAAGTCCCGCACGATGGGTCCATGCTCGGGAAAGGGATGCCGGGTGCGGGAGAGCCGGCCGCTGCGGTCCGTGCGCTGGGATTCCAGCTCCAGCCCGATTCTGCCCTCGTGGAGCAGGCTCCGGATCTCCCGGTTCTCGTTGTGAAGCATGGCACTCAGCCCTCCAAACGCCCGTAGGCCTCGATGTAATCCTCGATGCTGCGCCCCTGCTGCAAGCCCTCCACCAGCTCCAGCGCCGGAGAGGACAGGCGGCGGGCGCGCTCCTTCAGGGGCGCGAGCATGTGCTCCTCGCCCAGTCCCCGCTTTTTGAGGCCCTGCTCCGCCAGCGCCACCACCTGCTCCAGCAGATGACGCAGCTTCTCCCGGTCCACAAAGCCGGGCAGACCCCGCCGCACGAACAGCTCCCGCAGCTCCGAGGGGCTGTAGCCCTGCTGATACAGCTTGGACTGGTGCAGCAAAGTCTCCAACTCGTCCATGCTCTCCTTGCAGCCCAAATCAAAGGCGGGAACGGTCATGATTTCGCTGACAGGCTGCATGCAGGCGCTGCGCAGCTCCACGGTGCCCCGGAAGGTCAGGTCCACGTTCTTATAGGAGCGCAGATACTTCAAATCCTCCAAACGGGGCGTAAAGGTGAAGGTTTTGTAGCCGTTTCCATCCCAGTACTCGCCGGTGACGCTCTCGCTGTTGAAGTAATCCACCAGAGGCGTGGGCGGGAAATTCAGGTACTTTCCGTCCCGCTCCGTGCAGAACAGGCTCATGGAGCGGATGTAGGCCACCAGCTCCTCGATGGAGGAGACGCCGTAATCCCAGCCGTCCACGTTGTGGGGATTGACGCCGTGCATGCTGCACCGCCAGAAGGAGTCCCGGGCGCAGAGGTACTCCCCGCCGTAGGGGGAGTTGGCGAACAGCAGCGCCTTCAACGGCTCCAGACGGTTGTAAATATCCAAAACCCGGAGCAGCTCGTCCCGGTTCACGTCAATGTGGGTCTGGGAGGAGCAGGCCATCATGCCGAAAAAGGGCAGATTGTGGAAGACCATGCGGTCTTTGTAGCGCTCATAGGAGTTCAGATGGTTGAGCAGCATCCGGTAGCGCCCGTTGGGCACCGGCTCCCTGTGGTTGTACAGGTAGCGGGGATTGATGCCCATGCCGGTGATGCTGTGTCCGTGTCGGCGCAGAAAGGCGCGGACAAAGCGGTAATAGCTGTGGAAGCGCTCCTCAATGCGGTTCAAATCCCGCACCCGCCCGAAGGACAGCTCCAGCGTGTTGTAGCTGCAATCGAAGGAGAGGTCATCCCCGTTCTCCTCCGACTGGGCAGAGCAGACGGCTCCCTCGTCGTCCCAGGCCACGGGAACAAATCCGAAGTGCTCCAGAAAGCCGTCCACCAGGGTGTGGACAACGGCAAAGTCCACCGGCGCGTGTTTCAGGTTGACCAGGGGGAGCTCAAACTCCACGCCCACATACTGGGCTTTTTTGTTCACTGAGGGCCGGATGAAGCGCTCAAAAATTTGCTTATCTAAGATGGTAAGGTCCATGGGTATTCCTCCTGCGGCACTCTTTGTGTGTCAGAGCGCATTATACACCCATTAACAAAGTATGTAAATAGGTAATTAAACAATTCCAAGGTATTTGGAAGGCGGAGGTTTGGGAAAAGAGATGGACGCGGCGTGCGCTCTTGCAACGGTGCGGGTGCTGCCTGCTCACCAGCACGGGACGCTCCCTTTGAGAGTGAGCCCAGGTGCGGAGCAAAGAACAGGTTTTCTGCCTCCCTGCTCGTCAGATGCAACCCCCATCGGGCAAGTCAGGCGTGCGGCACGCAGCGCGGTCACACATCACGCGGATGTCCAGAACCAGCATGGCTTGCCCAATGCTGATGATTGGCGGCGGTGTCAGTCAGGAAGTGTGTTGATGTTTTTTTCTGGCCCCTTCTTTGACAGCCGTACCCTATGGGCGGCGTGCGGAGGGCTGACAGCGAAGCTGACTGAGGGAGTGGAAACAGGGAACAGGTCTGGGCGCTTCCGCTCCCTCCGTCATGGCTTATGGACAGACTACCAACACACTTTCATATAAACACCTTTGCTGCTCCTCATCAGCTGTTCTTCAAAACCCAATTGTCATTGCTGGTTTTCCCGATTCTGTCCTCCTGCTCCGCCCAGTCGATGCCGTCCTGGAAGAGCGCACTGACGGCCGGCCCCAGGCGGGCAAAGCCCATCAGATTGGCCGCCGCGCGAATCAAATCCTCCTGGGGCAGGCTGAACTGCTCCTCCAGCGCCCTGCAAACCGCGTTGGCGGCCTCCGGAACGGGGATTTCCCTGGGGCTGCGCCGGGCGTCCCCTTCGCCGTTGGCCCGGAAGGTCCGGTAGGTGAGGGGGTCCTGACCGTCCGCCCAGAAGAAGCGCTCTGGATGAGGTTCTGCTGGGAGATGTTGAAGGTCACCACGCCCACGCTCCGCACGCAGTCGGCACTGTTGTGGGCGCGGCGCTGGAGCTCGCTGACCACGGCCTCCGCGTCCGCGCGGTTGGTGCGCTTGCCGCCCCGCTCGAACACGCCGTCCACGTGGACAAAGCGCACCCGGGACTCCCGGTCGTTCACGGAGGGGAAGGTGTAGACCTGATTCTCATAGAAGCGGCTGTTGCTGAAGGCGATCAGACTCTCGTGACAGCTGCGGTAATGCCACAGCAGGTGGGTTTGGGGCATGTTCAGCGCCAGGCAGTCGTCCAGAATGCTCTCCAAATCCTCCTCCGCCTCTGCGGCAGCCCGGTTCCAAACAATCCACTCTCTGAGCTGCTCCGTGTTGCCTGCAATCCGGTCACATTGCTCCTCTTAGGCGGAAATCCAGTCCCCGCCCTCCTCCGGCCAAAGGTCCAGCAGCTCGTAGAGCGCCTCCTTGCTCTGAAGCACGCACTCCCAGACGGACCGGAAGGCTTTGGAGCGCTCCAGAGCCTCCTGATTCGTGCCAAAGCGTCCGCGCAGACCGTCGAAGCCCTCCAGCCGGTCTGCCTTCCGGAAGTCGGCCTCCGCGTCCCCGGTCAGCGTCGAAATCCGCGCCCAGTCCGTGGCTTCTCCGCGGTACAGACTGCCCAGCCCTCGGCCGACCTGGGCAAACAGGGCGTCTGCGGCGGCCTTTTCCTTTTGATACTCCACCAGCCGCTCCAAATCCTGGCCCAGAATCTCCTCGCTGAGCTTGCCCTTTGACGCGGCGGCCAGCTGCTTTTTCAGCTGATTCATGCCCAGCAGCTTGGGTAAAAACCACTTTTGGGACTGTATACGGTAGTTTTCCAGCAGCGCCTGTCCGTCCATGCCCAGAAGGGCGTCCGACCAGCGCCCGATTTGGCGGCGGTGTGTATGTGAAATCGGGAGCCAGCTTCCTCATAGTTGTCGGCTCCATTGAGGGCAACAAAGCCTCCATTGGCGGAGGCGGCGTTTGGATGGAGCAGGAAAGCTCCTTCAACCTCATCAACGGCTCTGTGGATGCCAACAGCGCAGACGCGGTTGCCGGCGGAGTGTATCTGAGCCAAAAGGCCTGTTTCAATATGCAGGGCGGGTCAGTGAACCGCAATCTGTGTGTAAACGCTCTGGGCGGCGTGATGGTCAGCCAGGAAGCCAGCTTCACCATGATCAACGGCTCCATCTGCGGCAATCAGGCCAACTACGGCACAGGCGGTATCGAAACCTATGGCACAATGACGCTGTACGGCCAACCTGACATCAGTGGAAACCTGCACGCTAAGAGGCTGTATTCACAAGGTGCCGCACACCATCTGGACGGCCCTTTTGCCGCCACTCTGCGTTAAAATTTCTTGAAATCCACAAAGGATTCCTAATTGCTCGTCCATCTGGCGCACTTCACTTGTGAATACAACCTCTAAGCTGGACGAGAAGTACAACGCCGTCCGGGACGAAAACGGTGCTATCATCTACGAGCCCTCTGACCTGCGTCCCATCGCCCCTGTGACCATTCAAGGCATGGCTTCTCAGTCCAGAATCGGCATTTTCCTCTATCCCGGCGATGTCAGGGACGGTCCCAGGGTCCTCACCAGCGGCCTGAAGGACAAGGGCAATCCGGAGTCCTTCTTCCTGGACCCGTGTGTGGGTGATCTTGAGCTTTTTCAGAATGATGACGGCGAGATTGCCGCCCGCGTCGCCCTTCCTCCTCAGATAGACCTCTCCCAGGCCCAGGTAATCATTCCGGCCCAGACCTACAACGGAAAAGCGCTGAGCCCGGTGGTCACGGTAAAGCTGGACGGTCAGACCTTGACCCGGGACACAGACTACACCGTCTCCCAGGTCAAAAAGACCGCTCCGGGCAGCTATGATGTCACCGTCACCGGTGTGGGGACCTATACCGGCACGGCCAAAGGCACTTTAGCGCCTTCTGGCGCGGATAGTCATCAAGGGCTATGCCTGAAAAAGAAAACCCCTGGCCAGGCCGGGGGTTTTCCTTTCGCAGAGAATCACGTGGCGCGGCAGCTTACTCCACCCGCACCATCCGGTATCCAATGCCGATGTGGGTCTGGATGTACTGCGGGGAGCCGGGCGCGGACTCCAGCTTCTTCCGCAGGGTGACGATGAACACCCGGAGGGACGCGGTGTCCCGGTCCCAGCTCCGGCCCCAGATGCTCTGGGTGATGAAGGTGTGAGTCAACACCTTCCCGGTGCTCCGGGCCAGCAGGCAGAGCAGCTTGTACTCCATGGGAGTCAGCTTCAGCTCCTCGCCGTCCAGAAAGGCGCAGCTGGCCGAATAGTCGATTTTCAGCTTTCCGTTCACGTAGACGGCGGCGTCGGCGCTTCCGCTGAGATTCATCAGGGACAGCCTGCGGACCGTCACCCGCAGCCGGGCCAGCAGCTCCTCCACGGAGAAGGGCTTAGTCAGGTAGTCGTCCGCACCGGCGTCCAGCGCCTCAATTTTGTCCGCGTCGTCGCTTCGGGCGCTGATGACGATGATGGGCATGTTGGACCAGCCGCGAATCTGCCGAATCACGTCGATTCCGTCCACGTCCGGCAGTCCCAAATCCAGAAAGACCACGTCCGGATTGTGGGAGGAGGCCAGCAGAATCGCCTCGGACCCGCCCGCGGCGGTGAGATAGCGGTAATCGTGGGTTTTCAGGGTGGTGACCATCAGATTGCGCACCGGGGCGTCGTCCTCCACCACCAGAATCGTGGGTTTATTCATAAATCTGCACCTCCGGCAGGGTAAAACGGAAACAGCAGCCTGTGGGCGCGTTGTCCGTCAGGAAGATAGTGCCGCCATGGGCCTCCACGATGGATTTGCACAGGGCCAGTCCCAGACCCAGGCCCCGGCGTCCGTCGGCGATTTTGCTCTCCCCGGTGTAGAACATCTCAAAGATGTGGGGCTTGCGCTCGTCGGGAATGCCCGGCCCGTTGTCGCACACGCTGACCACCACCATCTGCCCCTCTCTCTGGCTCTGAATGGTGATGTCCGACCCGATTTGCGTGTTCTTGATGGCGTTGTTGATGAGGTTGATGAGCACCTGCATGATGAGCTTCGGGTCCATGCGGGCCAGCAGCAGCTCCCCGTCGTCCTGCACCTTGATGTGGTGCTCCGCGGCGTTGCGGTCCACATGCCGAAGGGCCTCTTCTATGACATCGTTCACTACGTCTGTGGACATGCGCAGCTCAATCTGCCCGTCGTCAATTCTGGAGATGGAGAGCAGGTTTTCCACCAAATCAATGAGCCATTCACAGTCGTCGTAGATGTCGTTGAAAATCTGGCGAAGGGTGTCGTCGTCAAACTGCCGGTAGTGGGAGAGCAGATTGCTGGCGTTCCCGGAGATGGACGTGAGAGGCGTGCGGATGTCGTGGGAGATGGAGCGCAGCAGATTGGAGCGGAACTGCTCGTTGCGTGCCACAACCGAGGCCCGTTCCTTCTCCTCCGCGTTGCGCAGGCTCTCCAGCGCCAGCGCGCACTCCCCGAAGATGGAGGTGAACACGCTGTACTCGAAGGGCTCCGGGGGCCGTCCGCCGAACTGGATAGCCACTACGCCGTAGCAGTGGCCGTTGATGCAGATGGGGTGGTACTGAGCCCCGGCCTTGGGGTACAGCTCCAGACTCAGACCGGCGCTCTGCTGCCGCTCGAAGACCTGCGCCGCAATTCCGGCCTCATAATCTCCCACCTCCGGCGCTTCGGGGGACTGGGCGGCGCTGAACCGCATGGCTTCCCCCAGACCGCCGCCCTCCCGCATGGGATAGATGACCACATCCCGGTTCAGAAGGGTGATGATTTGCTGTGCGGTGATGCGGAAGACCTCCTGAGGGCTGTCCGCCTTTTGCAGGAGCTGGTTGGTGTCAAAGAGCACCTTGGCCCGGAAGGCCTCCCGGGCGGACTGCCGGGCGTTGTCCTTGAGCCGGTTGGCCAGGGTTCCGGTGATGAGGGAGGAGACCAGCATGATGCCGAAGGTGACGGC
>CACZUK010000109.1 GCA_902784305.1 Oscillospiraceae bacterium
GGTGGTGTTCGGCCTGTGTGTGCCCCACAGCATGGGGGTGGACGTGCTGGGCCTGCACGAGCGCATTGTCCCGGGGCAGTATTACTGGTACCTCTCCACCCTGGGTCATGTGAACATGCTGGCCGGGTATCTCTGCTTAATTGTGCCCATGCTCGCGGTGTTTTACCTGCTTTCCGAGACGATTCAGGAGCAAATTCTGTACCTCATCCTCTGGCTGAGCGCCTGTATGAGCATGGTGCTCTGCGGCAGCGACGGGCTGTATCTGGGCCTGGGCGTGGCGGCGTTCTTCGCCATTCCCTGCGCGCTGGAGAGTCCGAAGCGGCTGCGGCGCGCGCTGCTGCTCACAGCCTGCTATGGCGGCGCGCTGGTTGTGGTCCGGTCCGTGGACGCCTTTGCCGCCCGGCGGGCGGTCATCAACGGCCTGTCCGGGGACGTTCTGAACAGCCCCGCCGGAGCGCTGCTGCTGGTGCTGGGCGGCGGCGGGGCGCTGCTGGTCTGGCGGCTGGAGGCGCAGCTCACCCCCAAGCGGCTGCGCGGCGGCGTGTGGTTCACCTTCGACGACGACTGGGGCACCAAACGGGGCCTCATCTGGCGCTACAGTCTGGAGCTGTACCAAAAGCTCCCGCCCGTGGACAAGCTGCTGGGTCTGGGGCCGGAGCGCCTGCGCGGACCCTATGAGGAGCTGACCCTGCTCCACGGCGGGCGCATCGTGGCCTCTCACAGCGAACCGATTCAGCTGCTGCTGACCACCGGCGCGGTGGGACTGCTGTTCTGGCTGGCGTTCTGGCTTTGGGTGGTGCTGGGCGGTCTGCGCACCCGGGCGTGGCGGGGGAGGGAGAGCGCGTTCTTCCTGCCCCTGTGCGCGTATCTGGGTCAGTGTTTGGTCAACAGCAGCAATCCCACCAATGTGGGGCTGCTGTGCGTGATGCTGGCCTGCTATCGCATCGCGCGGACGGACGGCGTGGATTTGCGGCTGATGAGGCCGAAACAATAAGCCGTGTTTGGAACGCAAGGGCTGCGTCTCCGCGGCGTGTCAGCGACAAAAAAAGACGTGAAAAAGGTGCCTCTTCGCTGAGAAGGGCACCTTTTTTGTAAAAAGAGGACAGGGGAGGGGAAACCGCCGGGGCGTCCGCCTCCCCGCGCTTTTGGGGAGCCTCAGAAACCGTCCGCCTCGGAAAACGCCGCCTGCACGGCCCGGACCACAGTCTCCAGAGCCTCGGACTCGTCCGGGCCGTCCGCGAGCAGGTCAAAGGGACCGCCTCTGGGGTGGCTGAGCCGCATCAGGGAAAAGGCGTTTTTGGCGTCGGCCAGCTCCGTACCCAGACAGACCATGACCATGCTCTGGAAGGGCTTCGCGGCGGCGGCAATCCGGGAGGCAGGCCGGGCGTGGAAAAAGTCCTCCGGGGCCAGGGTCATTGTCTTCGTGAGCATAGGGCAGCGCTCCTCTCATGGGCTGGGGCCGCTGACCGGCGGGGCGGCCAGCGGCAGGGGAAAAAAGGAATCAGAACAGGGTGACAACTTCGTCGTAGGCCTTCGCAACGGCCTCCAGCACGGCCTGGTCGGTCACGCCGGACACCTCGGCAAAGGCGGCGGTGACGCCCTGCTCGGCAATCTTCTGCTGAAGCTCCACGCTCTGGGGGTCGTCGGGATTATTATACCGCAGCGCGGCACCGATGCCAAGCACCAGCTTGTCAACGGGCAGACCGTACTTCAGGGCGGTGTTCAGGGGGCTGACCAGCCGGTCGGTGCCGGAGAGCTTGCGCAGCGGCTCCCGGCCCACCCGGGCCACATCGTCCTGGAGGTAGGGGTTCTTGAAGCGGCCGATGATTTTGTCGATATACTTGTAGTGGGCCTCCTTGTCGAAGCCGAACTCCTGAATCAGGCCGTCGCCGGACTGCTGCATGGCGGCGTGGACCAGCTCGTAGATTTTCGGGTCGGCAATGGCCTGGTCGATGGTCTTGTGACCGGCAATCACGCCGGTGTAGGCGGTGATGCAGTGGCCGGTGTTCAGGGTGAAGAGCTTGCGCTGGATATAGGCCATGAGATTGTCGGCCAGATTCATGCCGGGAATGGCGGGAATCTCCCCCTTGAGGGAGGCCTTTTCCACGTTCCACTCGCAGTACTTCTCCACCACCACGTCGATGGGGTTCTCGGAGCGCACGGGGGGCACGATGCGGTCCACGGAGCAGTCGGCGAAGCCCACCAGCTCGTCGCACCAGGCCTGCTCCTCGTCGCTGAGCAGCTTGTAGACGTGCTCCTTGAGCTGGGAGGTGCCGCGGATGGCGTTCTCACAGGCGATGACGTTCAGGGGCACGTCCACGCCCGCGGCCTTTCTCATCTGGAGGCCCTTCGCCAGCCCATTGGCCACGATGGGCAGGATGCGCAGGCCCACGGCGGTGGTCAGGATGGTGGTGTCCGCCTTGGCGATTTCCTCGGGCAGCTCGTCGTTGGCGGAGGAGATGCCGGAGACGTTCTCAATCTTCACGTCCTCGATTTCGGTGTCCATGATGTGGACGGTGTAGCACTTGTCGGCGTTGAGCCGGTCCAGCACGGCGGGGACCACGTCAGCGAAGACCACGCGGTAGCCCGCCTGAGAGAGCAGCATGCCGATGAAGCCGCGGCCAATGTTTCCGCCGCCGACCTGAATCGCAGTTTTCATAAAAAACCTCACTTTCTGGCAAAAAAAGGGGACAAAAATGGGGGATGGCTGAGCCATCCCCCACTTTCATGGAGTATGCGCCCGGGGGACGGCGCATGGATGATGCGTCAGATTCCGTTCACTCAGGAGAGCTGGCTGAGGACGAAGTCGATGCTGCTGGTGGTCTTCATCTTGTTCAGGAGCTCCTCGTCTTCGAGGGTTTCGCAGATTTTCGCCAGCAGGTCCAGATGCTCGTCGCCGATGCCCGCGATGCCGAACACCAGCTGGGCCTTCTCGTCGCCGAAGGACACGCCGTCGGGGTACTGGAGGACCACGATGCCGGTCTTCTTCACGGTGCCCTTGGCCTGGGTGGTGCCGTGGGGGATGGCGATGCCCATGCCCATGTAGGTGGTGACCAGCTTCTCGCGCTCCTGCATGGCGTCGATGTAGGAGGCGTCCACATAGCCCAGCTTGACCATCAGCTCACCGGCGGCCGTGATGGCCTCCTCCTTGGTGACGCTCGCCAGACCAAGCTTGATGCCGTCGGCGGAGAGAACCTTCTTCTTGGGGGCGGCGGCGGCCATGGCGCGGGTGACCTCGTTGTCCTCGTGGGTCACAGCGGGGGCGTCGCCGGTGGTGAGCTGGACGTAGAGGGCGTCCAGGCTGGGGTCGGCCAGGAAGTTGCCGATGGTGACCATCTGGGCCTGAGGAGCGGACTTCTTGGCCCGGTCCACCAGAGTGGTCTGCACCACGGCGATGTCGCAGTCGGCGGGGATGTTGTCCACGCTGGTGTTGATGACGGTCAGGTCGGGACGCACCGCCTTCACCCGGTTGCGGAACTTGGTGGCGCCCATGGCGGAGGAGCCCATGCCCGCGTCGCAGGCGAAGACGACCTTCTTGACCTCGCCGGGGTTGGTGACGGCGGTGGAGGTGCCCTTGGCCTCGGCCTTCATGGCGGCCATCTCGCTCTGGGCCTCGTCCAGGCTCTTCACGTCAGCGTTGCGGACGATGGGGGAGGCAATCAGGAAGGAGATGCCGGCGGACAGGGCCACGCCCAGCCAAACCACCAGAATCTGGGTGCGGGGGCTCATCAGGGTCACGGCGATGATGGAGCCGGGGGAGGGAGCGCCCACCAGGCCCACGCCGAAGATGGTGTAGAACAGGATGGCGGCAATGTTGCCCGCGATGGGGGCGATGATGACCACGGGGTTCATCAGAATATAGGGGAAGTAAATCTCATGGATGCCGCCCAGGAAGTGGATGATGATGGCGCCGGGGGCGGAAGCCTTGGTGGTGCTGTCCTTGCAGAAGAGCATGTAGGCGATGAGCACGCCCAGACCGGGGCCGGGGTTGGGCTCCAGCAGGTACATGATGCTCTTGCCCGCCTCAGCGGCCTGGGCAGCGGCGATGGGGGTGAACACGCCGTGGTTGATGGCGTTGTTCAGGAAGAGCACCTTGGCCGGCTCGATGAAGATGGCGGCCAGGGGCAGCAGGTGGGCGTTCACCAGCACGTTGACGCCCGCGGTGAGCACGGCCAGAATGGCGGCCATGAAGGGAGCGATGACGAAGTAGCCCAGAATGGCCACCAGCATGCCCAGAATGCCCACGGAGAAGTTGTTGATGAGCATTTCGAAGCCGGCGGGCATATGGCCGTCCATGGCCTGGTCGAACTTCTTGATGACCCAGCCTGCGAAGGGGCCGATGGCCATGGCGCCCATCAGCATGGGCTGGCCGGTGATGATGCCGCCGTTGGTGTCATAGGTGGCAACGCCGGCGATGGTGCCCATGACCGCGATGGCGGCGATGACGCGGCCGCGGTCGCCGCCCACCATCTTGCCGCCCTGAGAGGCAATCAGGACGGGAATCAGGAAGTGCAGCATGAAGGGGTGGATGCTGGCCAGCTTCGCGTTGGGCAGCCAGCCGGTGTCAATGAACAGCGCGGTAATGAAGCCCCAGGCAATGAACGCGCCGATGTTGGGCATGACCATTGCACTCAGGAACTTACCGAACTTTTGTACCGAGTTTTTCATACAGTTCCATCTCCTATTCTTTTCATTGTCTGTTCAAAGTATTTCACAAGCGCCTGCTGAGCGAGGGCTTTTGCCCCCACTGTGTCCCCGCTGAGCAGGGCTTGTAGAAACCGTTCCTCCTCCGCCAGATGCATGCTGATCTGGCTGATGACCTCCACGCACTCGCTGCCGCCGCTCTGGGGTGAGAGCAGCAGCACCGCCCCCTCCAGGGGGCCCGCGGCGGTGTTGATGGGCTGGGAGAGCTTCAAAAAGCCGAAGCGGCAGTGTTCAATGGCCGAGGTGCGGCAGTGCAGCAGGTGAATCTTCATCTCCGGCAGGTAGGTGCTGGCGATGGTCTCCCGGCTGGCCAGGTCCGCGCTGATGATGCGCCGGGTGAGCAGACTGTCCGCGAACATGCCCGCCGCCTCGCCCAGCAGCTCCTCGGTGCGCTGGAGGGTGCCCGGCTTGCGCCAGGTGAAGTGGCGCAGAATCTGCAAGATTTCCTCGCCCGTCCGGGTCAGCAGCTCCAGCTCCGCCACGGTCAGGACCTTGCTGCCCCGGGGCCGGGGCTGGAGGGGCAGAGAGAGCTTTTCCCGGCCCTCGCACAGCCGCTCCACCGTCTGGGTGATGAGCAGCAAATCCTGGGCCTGGGGGATGGGGCTGACGCAGATGTGGGGGAAGTCCAGACTCAGGGGCACCGTGGAGATGACCAAATCTATGCCGTCGCTCCGCAGCCGCTCCGGGTCCATGCTGAAGGCGGAGAGAATCTGCCGCACCTCGATGTTGTGGAAGGAGCGCATCAGGTTGGCGGCCAGCATCCGGGAGGCTCCCATGCCGCTGGGACACACCACCGCCACGGCGATGCGCTTTTGCTCCACCCGCATGGTCTCCGCCGCGGCCACGAAGTGCATGGTCACGAATGTAATCTCCGAGGCGCTTACGTCCTCGATTTTCAGCTGCTCCCGGAACACCGAGCAGGCCCGCTCCACGGCGGCGTAAATGTCCGGATAATTCTTCTGAATCTCCTCCACCTGGGAGTTGTCCAGATGGATGTTCATGCTCAGCCGGGAGATCATGGAGTCCATGTGACTGGTCAGCTCCTCAATCATCCGGGTGCAGGTGTGGAAGGGCAGGTGCAGCTCCGCCTCCACCCGCTCCACGATGGTGAGCACCACCTGCCGCGCGCTGACGATTTTCACCTGACCCCGGTTCTGCCGGCTCTGGGGCCAGACCCGGGCGCTGGAGAGGTGCATGGTGATGAAGCCCACCTCTTCCCGGGGCACCGTGATTTGAAAGCGGTCGCCGATTTTCTTCGCCATGGCCTGGGCCACCCGAAACTCCGGGAGCAGGGAAAGCTCCTCCAGGTAGTCCGCGTCCATCTGAATCTTCTCTCCGGCCATCAGGCGCCGGATGGAGAGGGTGAGGTGGATGACCAGGGCCATATAGCCGCTGTCGGTGTATTTGAGCTTCAGCTTTTCCTCCGACTCCACCAGCAGGGACTCCACAAAGGAGGAGATTTCCGGGTCCAGATACCCCAGCGCCCGATTGCGCAGCGGAGAGGCGGGGGCGGTGGGCTCCGCGGGAAAGGTGCTGGCGCTGAGCAGCTTGAGCAGCTCGCCCTGGTCGGAGAACTCAAAGGTGGCGTTGGAGATGGCGGCCTGCGAATCAGGCTGATGTGATAGGGGCGCAGCCATTGCTCCAGGGCGTCCAGGTCCGAGGAGAGGGTCCCCTCCGAAATCTGGAACTGAGAGCGGAAGACGTAGGACTTGATGGGCTCCTTTGCCGAGAGCAGCATCCCCAGCAGTTGGCGGCGGCGCTCCTTCCGGGAGAAGCTGGGCTGCACCTGCTCCACGGTCAGCAGCTCCTGGAGCAGGGCCAGGGTGTCGGCGTCCTCCTGAATGGCCAGCCCCACGCCGGGCTTGCGCAGAAAGCGGAAGTCGTTTTCGTCCAGCCAGTGCTCCACAGCGTCCAGCTCCCGGAGCACCGTGCGGCTGGAAACCTCTAATTTCTGGGAGAGGGCGTTCAGCGTTACCGGCTCCGGCGCGCTTTTGGCCAACAGCTGGATGATGGCCGCCTGGCGGGAGGTGAGATGCTTGCGCTTACTGGAATTCAACGAATGGATGTCCTGCTTTTGTCCACAAGTGATGGTGACAGAACTGCCGGGATTCAGCATAGCACAGCGGGCTTGGATTCGGCTGTGAAGCGTGTCACAAAAACTTCGGATATTTAATCCGGGCTTTTGACAATTGGGTGCAAAAAAGCCCTGCTGCCGGTCAATACCGACAACAGGGCTCTTTTTCTATTGTATTTTTCGATAGTTTTGCCTGAAACCGCCGCCCGGGAAGGGGAAAAGGGGCGGCGGCGAGGGGGAAGAATAATCGAAATTTTCCAAACAGAAGGGATTGCGGGGCGGTTTGGAGGGGCGCTGAATCCCGGCATCGGACCCTCCGGGGAGCGCGGCGGCGCTGCCGCTGTTTCAATCCTGGCGACAACTCCTGCTGACAAAATCGTGGAATGTGGGGAGCGTTCCACGCGCGGCCGTGGGGCGGAAACGAAAAAAGGCCCCTCCGAACACGGCCGGAGGGGCCTTTTGCGGCACACTATTCGTCCTTTTCCACCGGTGTCTGCGCTGATTCCTCCCCGGACGCCGGCGATTTGTTCCGGGACGCGGTCCGGTCCCATGCGGGAGCGGCAAAGCGGACCACCAGGCCGCTGCCAATCCAGCCCCAG
>CACZUK010000110.1:0-6536 GCA_902784305.1 Oscillospiraceae bacterium
CGGGCAGGTGCAGACCATGCTGCCCAAGCTGCACAGCACCAACCATCCCGGCATGGAGCTGATTCGGCCCATGTACCTGATTCGGGAGGAGGAAATCGAGCACTGGCGGGACTACAACAGCCTGACCTTCCTCCAGTGCGCCTGCAAATTCACCGAGGAGACCCATCTGGACCCCAGCGGCTCCAAACGGCTGGAGACGAAGCAGCTCATCCGCGCGCTGCGGGTGGAGAATCCCCAGGTGGAGATGAACCTGTTTCACGCCATGGAGCACATCAACCTGAACACCTGCCTGGGCTGGCAGGACAAGGACGGGCTGCACACTTTTCTTGATAATTACTAAGCCTTAAAACAACACATCCCCTCAAGCTGCGGCATATCCTGAGCTTGAGGGGATTTTCATCACTTTTGGGGGGGATTTCTGTGAACGCCTGTGAACTGACCGCCGCCGTCACGGCGCTGGCAAACGCGCTGGCCTGCCGCCTCAGCGACGACGAGCTGACGCTGCTCAGCGCGGTATTCGTCCAGCTTGGCGATACTTTGGCCACGATTGTGACGCAGCGGGGGCTGTGCAGGCAATCACCCGCATCGGCGGCAGCTCACACAGGGAAGGTCTCCGGAAATGGCTGATGTCGCCGTCATTGCGCTCTGCCCTCCATCGGACTGAGTGGCCGGGTACAGGACCACCTGTTCATACCCTGACCACTTTCCCTCTTCTGCCCGTCAGGCGCTTCCGGGTCAAGGGGCCGTGGGCCCCTTGCGGGGTCCGGGGCAGAGCCCCGGCGGGGTCCAGGGGCAGAGCCCCAGCTGGGTCCAGGGGCAGAGCCCCCGCGTCAACTCGCCATCAGGCTATTCCCAAACGCGCCCAGACCTAGCTCCAGCACCACCGCCACCACCAGCCCACAAAAGAGAGCACTTCAATCACATTTGCGCTGGCAAAAGACCCGAAGAACATGGCAAGCAGCGTGATGCTGCCCTGATAGAGCAGCACCGCCAGCGCCGCGCACACCGCGCCCAGACCGTAGGTGGAGGCGAAAACCATGGCGATAATCATGTCCAGCACGGATTTCGCCGCCAGCATGGAGAAATCGCCGGAAATGCCGTCCTCGATGGAGCCGACAATCGCCATCGCTCCCACGCAGACGATCAGGCTCACGTTGACGAAGCCCTCCACGAAGCGGCTGTCCCCCTGGGCCTTCAGGGCCGATTTCAGGCGCTCGCCCAGCGTGTTCATGCCGCCCTCCAGGTCCAGCAGCTCCCCAATAGCGCCGCCCAGGGCCAGGGAGAGCACCAGCAGCAGGGTCCCGCGGGTGCTCAGGCCGCCGTCCTCCCCCACCCGGAGCATCTTCGCCAGAGTGCCGCCCAGGCCGATGAACATGGACGAGATGCCGCAGGCGTGCATCAGGGTGCCTTGCAGCTTCTCCGGCAGTCCGGCGCGCAGGCGCAGGCCAATCAGGCCCCCCAGGGCCACCAGCAGGGTGTTCAGGATGGTTCCCATGCCTCTCACCGCTCTTCCTCCTCTCTCTCGTAACAAGCCCCCGCAAATGCGGGGGCTTGGGTCGTTTTTACGCTTTTTTCGGTCCTTTTAGCCTCAGAAGTGGACCTCCTCGCCGCGCTTGAGCCGGTCGTGGAACTCCGCCGTGGCGGTGAAGAGCACGTCGCCGGAGCTGTTCAGGGCCGTCTCCAGAGAGTCCTGCACGATGCCGATGATGAAGCCCACCGTCACCGCCTGCATGGCGATGTCGTTGCTGATGCCGAACAGGGAGCAGGCCATGGGGATGAGCAGCAGGGAGCCGCCCGCCACGCCGGAAGCGCCGCAGGCACCCAGAGTCGCCAGAACGCTGAGCACGATGGCCGTGGGGATGTCCACGCTGATGCCCAGGGTGTAGGCCACGCTCAGGGTCATAATCGTGATGGTGATGGCGGCGCCGTCCATGTTGATGGTGGAGCCCAGGGGGATGGACACGCTGTAGAAGTCCTCGTCCAGACCCATGCGCTCACACAGGGCCATGTTGATGGGAATGTTCGCCGCGGAGGAGCGGGTGAAGAAGGCCGTGACGCCGCTCTCCCGGAGGCAGCGCAGCACCAGCGGATAGGCGTTGCGGCGCAGGAACACGCTGACCACGATGGGATTCACCACCAGCGCCACAAAGAGCATGGTGCCCACCAGCACCGCCAGCAGGCGGCCGTAGCTCAGCAGGACCTCCAGACCGCCGGAGGCGATGGAGTTGTAGCTCAGACCCATGATGCCGAAGGGGGCGGTGTTGATGATCCAGCGCACGGAGGTGCTGACCACGTCCGCCAGGTCCTCCACGACCTTCTTCGTGGTGTCGCTGGCAAGCGCCTTCATGCCGATGCCGAAGACCACCGCCCAGAACAGAATACCGATGTAGTTGGCAGTCGCCAGGGACTGCACGGGGTTGATGACCATGTTGCTGATGAGCTTGCTGAGCACCTCGCCGATGCCGGAGGGCGGCACGGTGTCCTCCGCGGCGCTGACGTCGGTCAGGTTCATCACCACGGGGAACAGGAAGCTGGTGGCAACCGCCGCCACCGCGGCCAGCAGGGTGCTGAGCATGTACAGGATGATGACCGTGCGGAAGCGCTTGCCCACGCCGCCGCTGGCGTTGGCCAGCGCACTCATCACCAGCACGAACACCAGAATCGGCGCCACCGCCTTCAGGGCGCCCACGAACACGTCGCCCAGAATACCGATGATTGCCGCGTGGGGGAACAGCAGAGCCGCGGCGATGCCCAGAATCAGGCCCACCAGAATCCGCAGAATCAGGCTGATGCTGTTCCACTTTTTGATGAATTCTTTCATGTGGCAGAAATCCTCTCTTTCTCTCTTCCTCGCCGCTCGGGAAAGCGCCCCAGGGCAGTTTTCCGCGCAGCGTTCTGTCTCTGAAAGACAATCCTCTGTCTTTCGTGGAAAAACACCTCCAGTATACCCAAATCTGAGCGGTCTGTCAACTCTTTTCCACCGCATTCACTTGAGCGGACACAGTCCATTCATCCTAAAGGTTCAACCATGTTTCGGCTCCAGGACCCGGCCTCACAAAGTCCGGTTTTTTTGCACCAATCGAGGCCGGGAAATGGTTAATCACTAACAGTCAGAGGGAGCTTGCCAGTGGACGCAGTCCACTCGCCGGGATAGAGGATACCCGCGGAGCGCCGGATGCGGGTCATCACCTCGCACAGGGCAAGGCTCTGCTCAATCGCCTGCCAGCACGCCTCATAGTCCCCCGCGGCCATCATCTCCGCGAAGGCCCGCAGCTCCGCAAAGCAGCGCTCCTTCTCGCCCGTGCCGGGATACCGCTCCACCGTGCCGTCGTTCAGCTCCAGAATCACGTCCCCCACCCAGTTGGGGGTTCCCGTGGTGCGGATGCGGCCCCGGCTGCCCTGAATCAGGCTCCAGCCCGCGCCGCCGCAGCTCTTGGCACAGGTACACAGCGCCGGAAAGCCGGGATAGCGCAAGACTGTCACGCCGCAGGTGTCCACCCCCCGCTCCAGCGCGGGAACATACTGCGCCTCCTCCGGCGTCCCGAACAGACCGAGGATGAAGTGGAGGTTGTAGACGTTCAAATCCAGCATGGCCCCGCCCGCCTTGGCCGGGTCGAACACCGGGGCAATCTCGCCCCGCTGAAAGGCCTCGTAGCGGGAGGAGAACTGGCAGAACTGGCTCTGCACCAGCTTCACCTCCCCGATGCGGGGCAGCAGCGCCGGAATCTTCCGGTAGCTGTCCAGATACACCGTGGTAATCGCCTCAAAGAGGAACTTTTTCCGCGTTTTTGCCAGATTTCGTATCTCCTCCGCCTCCTCTATGCGGCAGGTCAGGGGCTTCTCCACAATCACGTTCAAGCCCTTTTCCAGCGCCCGGACGCAGTAGTCCCGGTGCAGCAGGTTCGGCACGGCCACATAGACCGTGTCGATGCCCGCCGCGCAAAGGGTCTCGAAGTCGTCCGTGGCGCAGGGGATGCCGTACTGTTCACACAGCGCCCGCGCCGTGCTCAGGCTCCGGGTCGTGCTCAGAATCCCCCGCACCTCGTACTCCGGCAGCGACAGGAAGGCGGGCAGGAACTCCTTGGCAATCATGCCCGTGCCGATGACGCCCAGTCGAATCATACGCGCCTCCTCACTGTGCCAGACCCATGGCCCGGACCGCGTCCATCAGCTCCCGCACCTCGTCGGGCAGGGAATCGAGGTCCGAAACGAGCTGCCGCTGATAACGAACGATATAATCGTCCCCGGTGATTGCAAAACCGTCCCGCTGGCTCTCCAAAAGGGTGGCCGCGTCGGGGTAAAGGACAAACTTGTCCGCGTAGGGCCGGAACCCGAAGGGGCACACGCAGGCGCAGGCGCCGCAGTCGTTGCAGGGCCCGTCCAGGTGGATGCCCTTCTGCTTCAGGCCGGGAACCAGATAGTTGGCCCGGTTCGGGCACACGTCCATGCAGGTGGTGCAGCGCCCGCAGGCGAAGGGCGGCACCTGACCCAGCACCTTTTTCGGCTCCCTTCTGTGCAGACGGCCGCTGTGCTCCATCCGCTCCCACAGGGCCGCCAGAGCCGCCGCGTCGGGCCGGGCCGCGGCCTGCGCCTCCTGACAGACAGCGGCAATTTTGTTCAGGTTCTTGTAGCCGCCCCGCTGGAGCAGCACCGTGGCCACCGTCACCGGCCACAGGCCCGCCTCACACAGTGCCCCCGCCGAGCTCTCGTCCGCGCCGCCGGAGAAGGAGATGGGCAGCGCGCCATCCAGCGCCTCGGTGAGCAGCCGCGCCGTGCCCAGCGCCAGAGGGAAGAGGGCCTTGCCGGAGAGGTACATGGTGTCCCCGGCCAGCTCGTTGGCCTGAACACGCACCGGGAAGGTGTTGGTCAGCTTCACGCCGAAGCGCAGCCCCAGCTCCTCGCCCTTGCGCAGCAGGCGGCGGAGCATGGGCACGGCCTGCTCCGGCTTCATGTCGTGGTCGAACTGGGCCTCGTCGAAGCGGATGTCCTCATAGCCCTGCTCATCCAGCAGCCGGCGGGCCTCCTCCTTCCCCAGCAGCGTGGGATTGCACTTGATGGAGGTGTGAAAGCCCTTCTCCTCCATCAGGTAGCGGGCGATGGCCTCAATCTGCTCCGGCGGACAGCCGTGCATGGTGGAAAGGGTGATATTGTTGCTGATTTTGGGGGAAATCCCCTCGATAAAGGCCTTATCCACCCGCTGGAAGGGGGTCGCCAGCGCCTCCGCCACGCACTGGTGCCAGTAGGTGGAACAGGCGGCGTCCTTCAAGACCGCCAGAAAGCGGTCCACCGCGGGACTCTGGATGCCGGGCAGGTCGTAGCCCACGGAGAGGTTGAACACGAAGCCCTCCGGGTCCCCCAGGGCAAACTCCCGGCTCAGCAGCTTGAGCAGCAGCCAGCCCTTGATGTACTCCTGAGCCGCCTGCTCCGGGCTCAGCTCCGTGGACCACTCGATGTTGTAGCCCTCGTCCCGGACGTAGATGCAGGGGCGCTGAATCCCCAGCGCCTCGCCCCAGAGGACCTGTACGGTTTTCAGCTCAAAGAACCGGCCTCCGGCGGCGTAGCCCGCCACAAGGTTCTGGGCCAGCTGGGTGTGGGGACCCGCCGCGGGGCCTGAAAGGCCCTCCAGCGCCGTGCCGCAAAAGTCCACAGAACCCGCACCGGGGGGCAGCGGCCGAACGGGCACCCCGAACAGGGTTTTCCGCGCCCGGTACTCCGCCATGGCCCGCGTGAGCAGGTGGTGGAATGGGATTTGTTTCATGGTGATGCTCATTTTGTTCGCCTCCCGTCCTCGCTCAGAGTGCGCCCGGCACTCTGGGGATGTAGCTGCCCTGATGGGGCCGGACCAGCGCGCCGTGGTCCACCACCACCTGGCCCCGGAGCAGCACGGTCTCCGCCGCGCCCTGAATCTCCAGGCCCCGGTAGACGGTGTAGCCCGCCTTCGTGTGGACGTTGTCGTTGCGCAGCACCCGCCGGGCGGCCGGGTCCCAGATGACCACGTCCGCGTCGCTGCCGGGCAGCAGCGCGCCCTTGCGGGGGTACATGCCATAGAGCCGGGCCGGGTTGGTGCTCAGCAGCTCCACCATCTGGGGCAGGCTCAGGCGGCCGTTGCGCACGCCCTGGGTGAGCAGCAGGCCAACCCGCTCCTCCACGCCGGGCACGCCGCCGGGGATTTTGGAGAAGTCGCCCCGGCCCACTTCCTTTTGGGGCACGGTGAAGGTACAGTGGTCCGTGGACACCAGATTCACGTCCCCGCGCTCCAGACCCCGCCACAGGGCCTTGCTGTCCCGCTTGCGGCGGATGGGCGGTGAGCACACGAACTGAGCCGCCTCGAAGCGGGGCCGCTCGTAGACGCTCTCGTCCAGCAGCAGATACTGCGGACAGGTCTCCGTATACACGATTTGACCCCGTTTCCGGGCCTTTTTGATTTCCTTGAGTCCAGCCTTGGAGGTCAGGTGCACCACCATCACCGGCACGTCCACCAGCGCGGCAATGGTCAGCAGCCGGTGAATGGCCTCCGCCTCGCTCTCCACCGGGTG
>CACZUK010000110.1:6563-10256 GCA_902784305.1 Oscillospiraceae bacterium
GTGGACGCACACCAGCGCGCTGAGCGCCTTGGCGGCGGTGAGAATCTCGTAAATCTCCTCGTCGCTGACCCGGTTGCCGTAGGTCATGTAGATTTTAAAGGAGGAAATGCCCGCGCGGACCATGGTCTCCATCTCGTCCCGGACCTGCGGGGTCCACTGGGAAATGGCCATGTGGAAGGCGTAGTCGCAGCTGGCCTTGCCGTCCGCCTTCTGGTGCCAGTTGGACCGGGCCTGCTCCAGGCTCTCGCCAAAGTCCTGGGTGGCGAAGTCCACCACGGTGGTGGTGCCCCCCAGCAGAGCGCAGGCGCTGCCGCTCTCGAAGTCGTCGGCGGTGACGGTGCCGCTGACGGGCAAATCGAAGTGGGTGTGGGCGTCGATGAAGCCGGGGAAGACCAGCTTGCCCGCCGCGTCCAGCTCCCGGGCGTCCGGGACCTCCAGCACCGGCGCGACCTCGACGATTTTCTCGCCCTCCAGGAGCAAATCCGCGCTGAGCACGTCGGTGTCGGTGACAATTGTGCCGTTTTTGATGATGGTTTTCAAGGATATTCCTCCTTTACGCCGTTATCTGATAGGATGTTGGTGCGGCCATCGTCCGCTCGTGGTTCCCACAAGCCTTGCCGGGCGCGTACCCTCCGCGGGGCAGTTCCACCGCTTCGCGGCTCCTGCAATGCGCCCCTGCGAACGGTCGGGCAGCCGCACAATTGTGCATGGTGCATTGTATACTGTGCATTATGAATTGATGCTCTTCCACAGTCCCGCCGCGCTCTCCCGGACTCTGGCGTTCACCTCCGCCTCGTCGCAGAAGGTGAGATTTCGGTCCCGCATGAGCACTTTTCCGGCGCAGACGGTGTGAATCACGCTGCGGCCGTTCATGCCGAAGAGGATGTGGCCGTTGCAGTTGCCCGCGTCCATGGGCGTGGTGGGGATGTAGTCGGTGACAATCACGTCCGCGCCATAGCCCGGCCTGAGCTTGCCCAGAGGCGTGGAGAAGTACCGCCCGGCAATGCGCGGATTGTTCTCAAAGAGCATCATCGGCACCTCGCTCCAGGCGGCGTTGGGGTCGCGCAGATGGTGCTTGTGGAGGAGGTTTGCCGCCTTCCAGCTTTCGAGCATGTCGTGGGTGTAGCCGTCGGTGCCCAGGCCCGTCAGAATCCCCCGGCGCACCAGCTCCATGGTGGGCGGACAGCCGCAGGCGTTGCCCATGTTGGACTCCGGGTTGTGGACCACCATGGTGTCCGTGTCCTTCAGCAGCTCCATCTCCGCCTCGTCGATGTAGATGCAGTGGGCGGCCAGCGTCTTCGGGCCCAGCGCTCCCCGCTGCCGCAGACGCTCCACCAGCCGCACGCCGTAGGTCTGCTGACAGTGCTCCAAATCCCAGGCACCCTCGGCCACATGGATGTGGTAGCCCACATCCTCCCCCTTGTGGGCGGCGGCGAAGTCGAAGGTCCGGTCCGAAATCGTGAAGGAGGCGTGCATGCCCATCATGCCAGCCACCATGTCGGAGCGCTCCGCGCGGGCGTAGCGGAGGAAGTGCTCGTTCTCCAGCACCGCCTCCCGGGCCTTTTCGGGGCCGTCCCGGTCCGATACCTCGTAGCACAGGCAGCGGCGGATGCCCGCCTGCTTCGCCGCCTCCTCAATGGCAAACAGGCTGTCGGGCACATGGAAAAAGCTGGCATGGTGGTCAAAAATGGTCGTAACGCCGTTTTTCACGCACTCGATGAGAGTGGTCAGGGCACTCAGCCGGGTTTGCTCCAGCGTGAGGTGCCGGTCGATGTTCCACCACATACCCTCCAGAATGTCCACAAAGCCCCGGGGCGCGTAGCCCTTCACGCTCAGGCCCCGGGCCATGGCGGAGTAGATGTGCTCGTGGGTGTTGATGAGTCCCGGCATGATGACCCCGCCCCGGGCGTCCAGCACCTCCGCGTCTGGGTACTTCGAGCGCAGGGCCAGCTCGTAGCCCACCTCCCGGATGCGCTCGCCGTCGATGGCCACCGCGCCCCGCTCCAGCCAGGGGCAGGCCTCGTCCCGGGTGATGACCCGGCCGTTGTAAATGAGCAGCATACCGCTCGCCTCCTTTCCTTTTTCCTATGATAGCACAACTTTCGTAAAATTCCAATAGAAAACTTCAGACTGGCAGGGGTTTTTCGGACGCGGTTGGGGGAGCCGAGCGCGTCAACTCTTGCCAGCGGCTCAGCGCATCACAATGAGTGGACTCCAGGACCCGGCCTCACAAAGCCTGGACGATTGAGCGCGTTCGGGGCCGGGAGCTGGTCCGCCTCTAACAGCCAGTGGGAGCTGAAAAGGCCGCCGCCCGGAGGCAGCAGCCTTTGCAGCTCAGGAGACCACCTTGTTCTTCCCGGAGCACTTGCCCTGATACAGCTTCTGGTCGGCCTGGTTGATCCACTCGCTCACGCTCATGTCCTCCCCGCAGCGGGCCACGCCGATGGTCAGCGTCACCCGGAGCTTCTGCCCCTCGAACTGGAAGGGGTGCTCCATCACCTTGAGGCGAATGCGCTCCAGCTTGGCGATTTGGGGGTGCATATCGCCCTCCACCCGGCCCACCATCAGGAACTCCTCGCCGCCCCAGCGGCACAGCTCCGCCTGCTCCGCGCCCTCCCGAATCAGGCGCGCCACGGTGCGCAGTACATAGTCGCCGCAGTTGTGGCCGTAGGTGTCGTTGACGTGCTTGAAGTTGTCGATGTCCGCCATGGCCGCCCAGTAGCCGGGCAGGTACTCCCGCTCCAGAATCCGGTCCAGCACCGCGCTCATGTAGTAGCGGTTGGGCAGACCCGTGAGCTTGTCGTGGGTCACCTGGTCGGACAGCTTCGCCTCAGAGCGAAAGGCGTTGTGGACAAACAGCCGCAAAAACGTGATGGCGCACAGAAAGACGGTGATGCCCCAGTAGATTTGCAGGCCCAGCTCCACCCCTCTGGGCAGGGTGTAGAAGGGGCGGCGCAGCCAGGAGAACACCACCCCCGCCAGATAGAGCCCCAGGCCCAGCAGGGCGAGGGGGTCGGCAAAGACGTAGTCCAGCTCCAGGCAGCGGCCCACATACTCGGCGTAAAAGAGCATGATGAGCATGGTCACCAGCCCCAGCTGAAAGCCCGGCCCCAGGCCCAGCACGCACATGGCCAGCGCCGCGTGCAGCGCCTCCCCCAAATAAGTGACCTGAACGAAGCTCCGCAGGTCGTCCTGCCAGACGCGCAGCAGGCTGTACAGGCAAACCAGAATGCTCAAAACGTTCACGCAGACCAGAAAGGTCACGTTGCAGAGGTAAAACAGCAGGAATAATATCACATGGATGCTGAGCAGGCCCACGTTCAGCATCAGGGCCATCCGCTTGGTTCTCTCCAAAGTAATCAGTTCGTTCATGGTGCCTCTCCCCTCGTCGGACGCCTCCGAGTCGGGAGGCGCGGGATGCAAGGTGCGCAGTGGAGTCGGCGCGGAGCGCTTATACTCCATGATTATTTTATCAAAGATTTTTCCCTTCCGCAAGCGCCCACGGCAAAAAAAACAGCTTTTCCCACTCCAGCGGGCCCGGCGGGTGGATAAACGAACTTTCCCCCCTCTTTGGGCTCAGATTTTGGGAAAAGTGCGGGATTGACGCACCCTTCCCCCTTACAGTATAATAGATTCAACGGACAGGGAGGTTCACGCATGGGGGTACTGCGCCCGTGTGAGGCTCCCTGTCCC
>CACZUK010000111.1 GCA_902784305.1 Oscillospiraceae bacterium
ATGGCGGAGTTCATCTTCCGGGACATGGTGGAGCGCCGGGGCCTGGCCCACCGCTTCTACATCGAGAGCGCCGCCACCAGCACCGAGGAAATCGGCAACCCCGTCTACCCCCCGGCGCGGCGGGAGCTGGCCCGGCACGGGCTGAGCTGTGCGGGCAAGACCGCCCGGCAGGTGCGCCAGCGGGACTACAAGGCCTTTGACTACCTGCTGTGCGCGGAGCAGTACAACATCCGCAACCTGCGCTGGATCATCCCCCGGGACCCGGAGCACAAGCTGCTGCGGATGCTGGAGTTCTCCGACCGGCCCCGGGACATCTCCGACCCCTGGTACACGGGCAACTTTGCGCTGGCCTACTCCGACATTGTGGAGGGCTGTGAGACCTTTTTGGCCCATTTGGAGCGCATCGGGGCGATTTAACGGACAAAAACCGCAAAAAGACGGCGCCGCACGGGTTGTGCGGCGCCGAAAACTTCAGAATGGCTCAGTATTCCGTGCGCTCCAGCCAGGTGCGCAGCAGGGAGACCCAGCTGCGGATGTTGGGCTGGTTGGGGTAGCGGGTGGCCTTGCACTGAATCTCCTCCGTGCCCAGGCTCAGGCCGTGACCGCCCTTCTGGTAGACGTGCAGCTCGAAGGGGACCTGATTTTTCCGCAGCGCCGAGGCGAAGAGCAGTGAGTTCTCCACCGGCACGTTGGGGTCCTCCACCGTGTGCCACAGGAAGGTGGGCGGGGTGTCGGGCGTGACCCGCCGCTCCAGAGAGAGGTAGTTCCACAGGGAGTTGGGCGTGTCCCGGCGGGCGCCGGTGATGTTCTCCATGGACTCCGCGTGGGTGAAGCCCCCGGAGCTGATGACCGGATAGCAGAGAATCAGGCGGTTGGGACGAAAGGCGCTCTTGTCCATCTCCAGCGCGTTGGACAAATCCTCATGGCTCCAGAACACGCCCAGAGTCGCCGCCAGATGCCCGCCGGCGGAGAAGCCCAGCACATAGATTTCGTCCGGGTCCACATGCCACTCCGCGGCGCGCTCGCGTACCATGGCCACGGACCGGGCCAGCTGGAACAGGGATTCCGGGTAGCGCTCCGGCGCGCAGCTGTAGCGCAGAATGCCCGCGTGACAGCCCATGGCGGTCATCTGCACCGCCACTGCCTCCGCCTCCCGCTCTGAGGTGAAGCGGTAGGCTCCGCCGGGACAGATGAGAACCAGGGGACGGGCCCGCTTCGGGTCGATTTCCAGCCAGTTGTCCAGCAGGTAAAGGGTCAGGGACGCGGTGGCCTGAGAGCCGACGACGTCGATGGTCAGATACTGCATACGATCACCTCCATGCACGGATAGTTCCTCACCATAATTATACTACTTCCAAACTATATTGCAAGAGCTTGGCGAAAGATGATTGAAAAAAACCCAGCGTTGTGCTATGCTGAAGCAGTCGAGACAAAAAAGGAGGCCGCGCCTATGAAGCTGCTGCGCAGAATCCAATACAATTCCCCGGTGGTGCTGAGCTTTGCTTTGGTGTCGCTGGCCGCCACTCTGGCGGGCATGCTGACCAACGGGTACATCACCCAGCTGCTCTTCTGCGTCTACCGCAGCGCGCCGCTGAATCCGCTGACCTGGCTGAGGCTGTTCACCCACACCCTGGGCCATGCGGATTGGAACCATTACGCGGGAAATATGACCTTTTTCCTGGTGCTCGGCCCGATGATGGAGGAGAAATACGGCTCCCGGACCCTGCTGGGCATGATGGCCGTTACCGCCCTGCTCACCGGGCTGGTGAGCCTGCTGCTCTTCCCCTCCAGCGCCCTGCTGGGGGCCAGCGGTCTGGTGTTCATGTTCATCGTGCTCGCCTCCATGGTGCATGTGGAGCAGGGGCGCGTCCCCCTGACCATGCTGCTGGTGGTGGTCATCTACCTGGGACAGGAGCTCTACACCGGACTGGTGACGGCGGACAATGTCTCCCAGCTCACCCACATCCTGGGCGGCGTGTGCGGGCTGGTATTCGGCTGGTGGCTGGCCCCCCGGACGGGCGGAAGCCACAGCGGGAACCCCCTTGCATTTTGATTGGAGCGGAAGTATAATAATTCTGTTAGGCTGTTCAAAACCCGGCGGCCGTGAAGCGAAGAAAAAGACGCCGGAACACCGGAATTGTGGATAAGGAGGCAGAGAAGTTGCCCAAGCAGACAGCAAATCAGCCCAAACGCGCGGCAAAGCGCGGGGAGCTGACTGGAAAGAAGGAGAAAAAAGAGGCCAAAAAGCCTCCCGTGTCCCGGAAGGAGACCAAGGCCGCCAAAGCGCCGAAGCCCCCCAAGCCTCCCAAGGTACCCAAGGCCCCCAAGGAGGCCAAGCCCCCCAAAGAGGCCAAGCCCCCCAAAGAGGCCAAGCCCCCCAAAGAGGGCAAGAGCGGCAAGGGGAAGAAAATCCTCGCCGCCGTGCTCCTGGCGCTGGTGCTGGGGACGGCCTACGCGGCGCTGTGCATGAGCGTGAATCCCGACCAGATTCTGCCCCGGACCCGGCTGGTGTACCGGCAGGCCGGCGCCGAGGGCGTGGACGAGTCCCGAACCCTGGCGCTGGACAACCTCAGCCGGGAGGCGGCGCTGAAGAGCCTGGAGGAGGACTACCACCGCCGCTACGATGGCAGAAGCATCACCGTCCGGGCCAACGACACCAACTTCATCGTGCCCGTGGGCGGCGCGTTGTCGGTGGACGCCCAGGCGCTGGCCGACCAGGCCATGGCGCCCAGTCAGGTGCCCATGGCACAGCGGGGCCTGAGCCGCCTGCGCTCCCTGCTGATGGACCGGGACATTGAGGTCGCCCCCGCGGTGGGCAATGAGAGCGCTCTGCGCGCAAGCCTCCAGAGCAGCGGCGTGCTGAGTCTGGACACCACCGTGCAGACCACCTATGAGATTCAGGATAAGAAGCTGGTGTTCCACAAGGGCCGCAGCGGCCAGAGCGTGGACCAGGACGCCCTCACCCAGCAGATTACCGACGCCGTCCTCGCCGGAGACTTTGACACCCCCGTGGAGAGCGCCATGCGCGAGGGCAAGGTGGACGAGATGGACTGGGCCGCCGTGCAGAAGGACATCTGCGTGGAGCCCAAGAACGCGGAGCTCAAGCTGAAGCGCAACCGGCGCAAGTACGAGATTGTGGACGCCGTCACCGGCGTGTCCTTCGATGCCGACGCCGCCCAGAAGCTCCTCGCCCGGGCCGCGGAGGGCACCGACATCTCCGTGGACCTGAAGTACAGCGCCCCGGAAATCACCACGAAACGGATGAAAAACAAGCTCTTCAAGCACAAGCTGGGCACCTTTACCACCTGGGTCTCCGGAACCAGCGACCGCATCTCCAATGTGCGCCTGGCCGCGGAGAAGTGCGACGGCATCATCCTGTGCAAGGGCGACACCTTCAGCTACAACGACACCCTGGGCCAGCGCACCCAGGCCAACGGTTTCCGGGAGGCGGGCGCCTACCTCAACGGCGAGACCGTGCAGGAGGTGGGCGGCGGCATCTGCCAAATCTCCTCCACCATGTACGCGGCCTGCCTGAACGCGAATCTGAAGATTCTGGAGCGCCACAACCACACCTTCGCCTCCAGCTACATCGGACTGGGCCTGGACGCCACCGTCTCCTGGGGCGGGCCGGACTTCCGCATCGAGAACGACAAGGAATATCCCATCAAAATTGAGGCAAGCTATTGGGACGGCCGCGCCACCGTGACCATCTGGGGCACCCGCACCGACAAAATCTCCGTGGAGATGGTCAGCGAGACCAAGGAGACCATTCCCTTCTCCACCATCACCCGGGAGGACCCGGACATGTACGAGGGCAAGACCCGGATTTCCCAGAAGGGCAGCGACGGCTACCGGGTGCAGACCTACCGCGTCCTCTACGACGACGGCAAGAAAATCTCCAGGGAGAAGGAGGCCTACAGCGTCTACACGCCCCACACCGAGATTGTCTACGAGGGCACCAAGGTGAGAGAGCCCAAGCCGGAGAAGAAGGAGCCGGAGGACGAGTCCAAGCAGGACAAAACCGAGCAGGACGAGACTCAGGACGGCCAGGACGGCCAGAACGGCGGCGAGACGGCGGACGACGCCGCCGCGCAGACCGAGGCCGCCCAGGCGGACGCGGCGCAGACCAACTGACAGGAGGAAGGCCATGTTTCAGGGCTTTTCGGAGGAAACGCTTCAGTTTATGTGGGGGATTCGCCTCAACAACCGCCGGGACTGGTTCCTGGAGCACAAGGAGCAGTATCTGCGCAGCCTGTATCAGCCCATGAAGGAGCTGGGTGCCCAGGTGCAGCAGCGTCTCCTTTCCGCGCACAGCGACCTGGAGCTGAACCTCAAGGTGACCCGCATCTACCGGGACGCCCGGCGGGTGAAGTACGGCGGTCTGTACAAGGACCACCTGTGGTTCGTGCTCCACGCGCCCCGGGAGGGGACGTGGACGCCGGAGCCGACCTTCTACTTTGAGGCCCGGCCGGAGGAGTACGAAATCGGCCTGGGCTACTGGTGCCCCAGGGCCTCGTTCATGGGCCAGTACCGGCAGAAAATCCTCCGGGAGCCGGAGAAGCTGGAAACCCTTGCCCGGCGGCTGAATCGGAATCCCGCCTTTCAGCTGGAGGGCGCGGAGTACAAGCGCTCCAAGGGCGAGGTGTCGAAGCTGCTCAAGCCCTGGTTCAACCGCAAGGAGCTGGCCATCGGCGCCGTGCGGGGCTACGAGGAGGGCAGCGCCTTCTTCGGGCCGGAGCTGGCGGACCAGATTGCGGAGGGCTTCGAGTGGCTGCTGCCCTTCTACCGCTGGTTCAAGGAGATTGAGCTGGAGCCGGAACCCACAGAATAAAAAACAGAGCGTAGAGTTTTGACGAAACTCTACGCTCTGTTTTTGGTTTTGGGACAGCGCTTCGGTGGCCGCGCGGCCTCAGGTGATGACGAAGCCGCCGTTGACCCCGATGACCTGACCGGTGACGAAGCTGGATTCCGGCTGGCAGAGGCCGAAGACGACGCCTGCCACGTCCTCCGGGGTGCCCAGACGGCCGAGGGGGGTGTCCGCCCGGAGGGCGGCGAGGGTGTCTTCGTCCGCGAAGGCCATCATGTCGGTCTGGATGATGCCGGGGGCGACGCAGTTGACGTTGATGCCGCTGGGGGCCACCTCCTGGGCCAGGGCCTTGGTGAAGGCGATGACGGCCCCCTTGGCGGCGGAGTAGGGGACCTCACAGGAGCCGCCCACCTGGCCCCACATGGAGGAGAGGGTGACGATGCTGCCGCTGTGCCGGGCGAGCATGGAGGGCAGCACGGCGCGGACGGTGTGAAAGACGCCGTCCACGTTGACGGCGAAGACTCGGTGCCAGTCGGAGTCGGAGCAGTCCTGCACCAGCCCCAGGGGCAGGGCGATGCCCGCGTTGCAGACCAGGGCGTCCAGATGCCCCAGACGCTGCACGGCCTCCGCGGCCATGGCGGCGACCTGGGCGCTGTCGCTGACATCGGCCCGGAGGGGGAGGGCGTTCAGCTCCCGGGCGAGGGCGAGGGCCTGGGCTTCGCTGCGGTGGTAGTGGAGGGCGACCTGCCAGCCCGCGGCGGCGAAGCGGCGGGCGACGGCGGCGCCGATGCCCCGGCTGGCACCGGTGATGAGGACGGTTTTGGACATAATGGGCCTCCGGAGGGAATGTTTGCTCCATTATCCGGCAAAAACGACCGCCTGTCAAGCCCGGGCTTGCGCCCGGGGGCAGACTCCCTTCG
>CACZUK010000112.1 GCA_902784305.1 Oscillospiraceae bacterium
GCCACGTCCTCCACGCTCTCCAGCGTCTCCGGGTCCACGGCCTCCACGTAGTCGATGCAGGCCAGGCTCTCGTGGGCGATGACGTTGCGCATGGCGTTCACCACCACGCGGGCGTCCTGCTCGCCCTCCAGCACCATCTTCCGGCCCAGCCGCGTGGCCTGGAGCAGACACAGCGCCGCCTTGCGCTCCTCGGCGCTCAGACTCCGGTTGCCGCCGGACACCGCCAGACCGTTCACCGCCCGGACCACCGGACAGCTCACAATCTCCACGCCGTAGCACAGCTCCTTCACCATGCGGCGCAGAATCACCAGCTGCTGCGCGTCCTTTTCCCCGAAAAAGGCCCGGTCCGGGGTCACAATGTTGAACAGCCGCGCCGTGACCGTGCACACCTCCCGGAAGTAGCCCGGCCGCTCGCCGCCGCCTAGGCGCTGGAACATTCTGCCGCCCAGCTCCACCCAGGCGGAGTCCGGCCGCAGCGCCTCCTCCGGCGGACAGAAGAGCACGTCCGCGCCCAGCTTCTCGCACACGGCGGCGTCCTTCGCTCGCGCGTCCTCGCCGTAGGGCTGCGCGGCGCCGTAGACGGACACCACCGTCCGCTCGCAGCGCAGAACAGAGGCCTTGATGAGACTCACCTTGCCCTCGTGCAGATCGCCCATGGTGGCCACCAGACCCAGGGTGTGGCCCTCTCTGCGCCAGGCGTGGACCTGGGCGCGCATTTCTTCAATGGTGGTGATGATTTTCACGGAAATCCCTCCTTTGTTGGGGCTGTTGGGGCTCTGCCCTGCACCCGCTGGGGCCTCCAGGCCCCAGACCCCGAAGCGCCTGACGGGCAAAACCCGGAACGTGGTCAAAGCCCGGGGCATAGATTGTTCTTTTTGTCAGAATAACAGCGCATTTGACCTTCTTACGGCTGTTTTTGCTCTTTCTGC
Organism: Oscillospiraceae bacterium; assembly: GCA_902784305.1. Lineage (GTDB taxonomy): Bacteria > Bacillota > Clostridia > Oscillospirales > Oscillospiraceae > Onthomonas. The sequence goes on from CACZUK010000112.1 coordinate 930, forward strand.
ACCCGCAGAATACTCAGCGGCGGCACCTGCACCGGCAGACGCATCCGGAAGAGCATCTGCGGCGTCTTCGGCTCCTCCAGCGGCTCACCGTCCAGCGTTTGCAGGCCGTCGGCGGTCAGGGCCGTGGGCCGCAGGTCCGGACCCACCAGCTCCAGCGCGTCCCCGGCGCGGAACTTGTTGCGCAGACTCACCACGGCGGTGCCGTCCGCGTCGCAGCTCTGGACAATGCCCACAATCTGCCACTCCCGGATGTAGCGGCTGCTCTTCGTGTACTGGCCCGGCTCGCCGAAGTAGAAGCCGGTGGAGTAGTGGCGGTGGCTCACCTTCTCCACCTCGTCCCGCCAGACCGGGTCCAGCGGCTCCCCCGCCGCCGCCGCGTCGATGGCGTGGCGATAGGCACCCGTGACCAGGGCGGCGTAGTAGGCGCTCTTGGCCCGGCCCTCGATTTTGAGGCTGTCCAGACCCGCGTCCATCAGCTCGCCCACATGGTCAATCATGCACATGTCCCGGGAGGAGAGGATGTAGCTGCCCTTGCCGTCCTCCTCAATGGGGAAGTACTCGCCGGGCCGCTTCTCCTCCATCAGGGCGTAGTGGTAGCGGCAGGGCTGGGCACACGCGCCCCGGTTGGAGTCCCGGCGCGCGTCGCCGGTCATATAGTTGCTCAGCAGGCAGCGCCCGGAGTAGCTGACGCACATGGCGCCGTGAACAAAGGCTTCAATCTCCAGATTTTTGGGCGTTTTGGCCCGAATTTCCCGGATTTCAGCCAGAGAACATTCCCGGGCCAGAATGACCCGGCTGGCGCCCAGCTCGTACCAGGCTGTGGCCGTCTCATAGTTGGCAATGCTCGCCTGGGTGGAGATGTGCCGCTGAACATGGGGCGCGTAGCGCTCAGCCAGCCGGAACGCGCCCAAATCCGCCACAATGACGGCGGTGACGCCCGCCGCGTCCAGCGTCTCCAGCCACTCCGGCAGCGCGGCGATTTCGTCGTTGCGGGGCATGGTGTTGATGGTCACATGGACGGCCACGCCCTTTGCTTTGGCCAGCCGCACGGCCTCGAACAGCTCCTCCCGCGTGAAGTTGCCCGCGAAGGAGCGCATGCCGAAGCTGGTTCCGGCCAGGTAGACGGCGTCCGCGCCGTAGGCCAGCGCCATTTTGAGGCGTTCCATGTCCCCGGCGGGGGCGAGAAGTTCGATTTTTTTGATTGACATAGCAAAATCCTATACAAAACAGCCTTTTTTGAATGCACAATGCACAATTATACGGAAGCCGGTTCGTTTTTTGTTCTATTCGGCAGGCGGCAGTGTGCATTGACAATTGTGCATCCAAAATCGCGCATTACCCCCCCAAACAGAGGCACTATCGTCGGTTTACCACACAATTGTGCATTATCTCTCGCACGCCGCCTCCAACACCTGCGCGGCCACGCTGCCCGCCTGCTTGGAGCCCCAGCCGCCGTTCTCAATGACCACCACGAAGGCGTAGGGATGCTCGTCCGAGTCGATGAAGCCGGTGAACCAGGCGTGAGGCGCGTTTTCTCCGCCCACCTCCGCCGTGCCCGACTTCGCGCACACCGGCAGCTCCCCGAACTGGCCCTGGCCGTAGTGATTCACCACGTTGTTGCGCATCAGCTCCTTGAGCCGCGCGCAGGTGGACGCCTGCCAGCCGATGCTGCTGCTCTCCGGCTTGGGCACGAAGAGCCCGCCCTCGTCGCACAGCAGCCGGGGCGTGGCCGCCGTGCCGCCGGCGGCGATGCAGCCCATCAGGGTCATCTCCGCGCAGGGGTTCACCAGGTCCTTGTACTGGCCCACGCCGCTCCAGCCCTCGTCGATGGGCACTCCCGTGGTGGCAAAGCTGCCCGCCGCCGTTTTCAGCCCCGATACGTTGACGCTGTCCAGCAGTCCGGCCTCTTTTGCGTACTTTCTCAGGGTTTCGCTGCCCACCTCGTTGGCGATTTTGCCGAAGGCGCAGTTGCAGCTGTCCGCCAGCGCGTCGGTGAGGTTCAGCCAGCCGTGCCTGCTGGGACAGGTGATGCTGTGGTCGCCGTAGCTCACCGAGCCGGTGCACTTGAACGAAAAGTCCTCAATGTCCGAAACCGTCTCCAGCGCCGCCGCGGTGGTCACAATTTTAAAGGTAGAGCCGGGCGTGTAGGTGCTGGCCAGGAAGCGGTTCATATACGCGCCGGTGTACGCCTCCGCGCCCGAGTTGATGGCCTCAATCTGGGCGTTGTCGTTGGGGTCGAAGACCGGCGTGGAGAGCATGCACAGCACCTCCCCCGTCCGGTAGTTGTACAGCCCCACAGCGCCCTTCCGGCCCTCCATGGCCTCCCGGGCCCGGATGTTCAGCTTCGAGTCGATGCTCAGCTTCAGCCGCTCCGTCTTTGTGCTGATGCCGGTAATCAGGTTGAAGTCGCTCATCTTCCCCGCGAACACCTGCCGCGCGCCGCTGGAGATGCTGCCGCGTCGGTCGCCCACCGCGTGGACCGTGGACAGGCGCGTGTCGTAATCGGCGTTGTAGTCCCCGCTCTCGTAGTCGTAGAGCACAACGCCGTTCCGGTCCGTAATCTCTCCGGAGGTGATGCTGCCCGCCGGACGGTGCGCCGCCCAGTAGGCGCCGTCCTTGATGTACGAAAAGAGCAGAAACAGCATGCCCAACACCAGCATACCCGTGAAAAAGAGCACAAAAAGGGTGCGATTCTTCAGACGTTTCACGATTTGTTCCCCCAATCCTCATCCCGGAGGAAGTAATCCTGCCAGTTGTCCGCGTCGCTGTCCGGCGCGTTCTGCGCGGCCTCCAGCGGCGGCAGAGGCGTCTCGTCGGCGTCCATCGGCGGCGGCGTGGGCGCGCTCTGGGCTGCCGTGTACTCCGGCACGTCCGTCAGGGAGCGGAACTTGACCGTCTCGCTCTTCTCGTCCGCCGTCTCCTCCGGCTCCACCTGGGGCCGGGCGAAGAAGCCGGTGGCAGTGCGCCAGCTCTCCGGCTCCTCGGGCTGGTTTTTCTTCTTCTTTTTGGGCAGGCGCACGGACAGCGCCGCGTTCTGCCGGGTGTCCGAGGCCTTGATGAAGGCCAGCAGCGCCCAGCAGGAAATCATGGAGCTGCCGCCCACGCTGACGAAGGGCAGCGTCACCCCCGTCAGGGGCAGGATGTCCGTGGAGCCGAACACGTTCAGCATGGTCTGCACCACGAAAATCATCGCCGCGGAGCAGGCCGTGATGACGTAGAAGCTGCTCCGGGCCGCGCTGGCCTCCCGGACCGCGAAGAGCGCCATGATGATGATGGCCGCCACCGCCGTCACCGCCAGCAGCAGGCCCATCTCCTCCGCGATGACGCCGAAGACCAGGTCCGTATTGGCCGCGCCCACGTTCTTCAGCCAGCCCGCGCCCAGTCCCTTGCCGAACAAGCCGCCGTTGGCGATGGCGCTCATGGTGCGCGTCTGCTGGTAGCCGAGGTTGGAGGGGTCCTCCCAAACGTGACGATAAACGGCAAAACGGGCCAGAATATACGACTTAAACTGCAAAACGATATAGCCCGCCGAGGCCGCCGCCAGCACCATGAGCAGCACCGAGGCCAGATCCCCGCTGCGCAGGAAGGTGATGGCCAGAAAGGCCACGAAGAAGATGAGCGCCGTGCCGAAGTCGCTCATCAGGCCCAGGCAGCCCACGCAGTAGGCGGAGTAGATCATGGTCAGAATCAGGTTCCGGCGGCTGAACATGCGGTCCAGCGTGGTGGCGCCGGCCAGAATGAACGCGATTTTCACGAACTCTGAGGACTGGAAGCTGACCCCGCCGATGCTCAGCCAGTTCTTCGCGCCGAAGTGGACCGCCGCCAGCGCCAGATTCACCGCCAGCAGGGCCATGGAGCCGATGGCCATGGGCTTTCGGAGCTTTTTGACCAGCTCCAGGGACCGCAGGCACAGGGAAAGTCCGAAAAAGAAGAACAATCCCAGGCCGATACTGATGAGCTGCTTGAACAGCCCGGAGGGCGCCGTGGACGCCGTCACCGCCAGGCACAGGGAGCTGAGCAGGAAGGCGAGGGTCTCCAGCTCGAAGCCCGTGCGCCGGAAGACGCGATAGGTCAGGTAGAGCACCCACATCATCCACACAAGGCCCACATAGGCCACCGTGACCAGCGGCTTCACGTCCGCCTCCGCGGCGTGCCAGAGGGGATACCACAGGGCAGCGTCGAAGAGGGTCATCAGCAGCGCCGTGACGCTGGGCGAGAGCGTCCGGCCCGCCCGGACCCGGCCCTGGGCCTGGTCCCGCTCCTCCTGAGCCGTGTACGGCAGGAAGCAGGTCTCCACGTCCCCGAAGGTCAGGATGTCCCGGGCGTGCAGCGGCGCGGAGGAGAGGACCATCTCCCCGTTGCGCAGCACGCCGTTCTTGCTGTTCAGGGCGTAGAGGGTCCAGCGGGCCTTGCTGTCCCGAATCAGCGCCGCGTGGGACCGGGAGACGGTCTTGTAGGGCAGCACCACGTCCGAGCGGCCCGCCCGGCCCACCAGATTCTCCCAGTGGTTCAGGGGCAGCCGCTGCCCGTCCGTGAGCACCAGATGGCCCCAGGTCTCCTGCTCCATCCGGCTGTGGAACAGGCTCGCGGCGCAGCGGGCCACGATGAGCAGCGCCAGAATCGGCAGCAGGAACCGCGAGAGGGTCCCCAGCAGCAGGCTCACAATGCCCATCAGGGTGTCATTGGCCGCCAGGGCGTCCA
>CACZUK010000113.1 GCA_902784305.1 Oscillospiraceae bacterium
GGCCTGCCCGTCCTGCTCCACGCAGAAGTGGAGCCAGGGGGTGTCGTTGTGCTCTCCGGCGGCGGTGTCGCCCACCGTGCCGATGAGGTCCCCGGCGGCGAGCTCGTCCCCGGAGGAGACCAGAAGCTCGTCGCTCAGGTTGCTGTACGAGGCGGTGAGGCCGTCGCCCAGGTCCATGGTCACGGTCTTGCCCAGCAGCACGTCGTCCCGGATGGAGATGACGGTCCCGGCGTGAGCCGCGGCCACGGGCTGGTCCAGCTCGGCGGACAAATCCACCCCGTCGTGGGTGCGCCAGTCCTTTAGAGCGGCGTTGTAGCTCAGGCTTTCGGCGGAGAAGGCGGAGACCACCTGCCCCTCCAGGGGCCAGACCCAGGCGGCGGACTCCACCGCGGCCTCCTCGTCCGCCTCCTCCTCAGAGGAGGACAGGGGAGCGGCGGTTTCCCGGACCGGGGTCTCGGGCTCTTCCTCGGCTTCCTCCTCGGGTGCTTCCTCGGGTGCCTCCACCGGGACGGGAGCGGCTGCCGGGGCCTCGGAGGTCTGTTCCGGAGAGGCTTCGGCGGGGGAGGGAGCCGGTTCCGGCTCGGTGTCGGCGGGGTCCACCGTCACCGGCTGCACCTGGCTGACCTGGGCGGCCAGGGTCTTTGCGGTGCGGTACTCCTGCCAGAGATACCAGCCGGAGCCGCCCACCGCCGCCAGACAGAGGACAAGGGCGATGTAAAAGCCCTTGCCGTTGAGAAAACGGAGCAGTTTTTCAGAAAAGGAACGGTTGTTCATCAGCAATTGCCTCCTTTTGGAACCCCTGAGGAGCACAGGCGGCGCTGTCACTCCTCAGTGATTTCTTGATGGAAGTATTGCCCGTGTCTGTTCGGTTTATACAGGAAGCGGGGACAGGATTCCGATTCTCTGCCAAAATCCACCCGTCAGGAGCTTTTGGGGTCAGGGGCCGCCCCCTGGCGGGGTCTGGGGCAGAATCCCAGAGGGTTCATAGCTGAGCCCTGACGGGTCCAACGCTGAGCCCAGGCGCCGGAGGCAAACACAAAGCGCCCGGATGGGGGGCATCCGGGCGCTTCATGTCAGGACCAACTGGGAACCACCCCCCGGCGACACTACTGCGAAGCCCGCGGAACCCGGCTGATTCAGACACCCAAATCCTACCACAAAACAGCTGTCTTGACAATGGTGGTTTTGGCAGAAAAGGCGCGGGGGAATCGGCAAAAGTTTACAAACAATCACCAAGATATAGGACATATGTGGAATAATCGGATGGAAATGGGTCGGGATGGGGAGAATTGCCCCGCTGGGCGGAATATTTTCCTTTACAAGAGAGAGAATTTATGGTAAACTGTTATGCTGTGAGTGCCCGGACCGGTTTCGGGCGCGCACAGACCGCCCGTCGCCTGGTTCAGGGATACTTCCGCCACTGCGGTACGTCACCGGCCCTGGACTCAGCGAGCGTGGAATATTTATGAAAGGTGGACAAAGACATGATCCGCAAAGAAGAAAAGACCGCCGTCATCGAGGCCAACAAGACCCATGAGAACGACACCGGCTCCCCCGAGGTGCAGATCGCCATTCTGACTGCCCGCATCAAGCAGCTCACCGAGCACCTGAAGGAGCACAGCCACGACAACCACTCCCGCCGTGGCCTGCTGAAGATGGTCGGCAAGCGCCGCAAGCTGCTGGACTATCTGAAGAAGAAGGACATCGAGCGCTATCGTGCCATCGTTGCCAAGCTGGGTCTGCGCAAATAAGCAACTCAACATCGGCTCAGGGCGGCGGGCTTCCGCCGCCCTGTTTTCACAGGGGACAGGGCGTATTTCCTTTTAGCGTTTGAAGAAGGCCCCAAAACGTCCGGAGCTTGCTTCAAGTGCTAAAAGCAATGACTCTGTCCCCCTCCCACAACAGTCTCAGAAAAGGAGGACAAGCAATGTCTACCATTATCACTCATCGCCAGTTCCCCAACTACCGGGAATACAAAATGGACCTGTGCGGCAAGTCTCTCACCCTGGAGGTGGGCAAGGTCTGCGAGCTGGCCAACGCCGCCGTCGTGGTGCGCTACGGTGACACCACCGTCCTGTGCACCGCCACCGCCGCCCCCCGTCCCCGGGACGGCGTGGACTTCTTCCCCCTGAGCGTGGACTTCGAGGAGAAGCTCTACGCCGTGGGCCGCATCCCCGGCTCCTTCATGCGCCGTGAGGGCCGTCCCGGCCTCAACGCCGTGCTGGCCTCCCGCTGCATCGACCGCCCCATCCGGCCCCTGTTCCCCGGCGACTTCCGCAACGATGTGGCCATCATCTGCACCGTGCTGAGCGTGGACTACGACTGCCAGCCTGAAATCGCCGCCACCATCGGCACCTCCGCCGCCCTGGCCATCTCCGACATCCCCTGGAACGGCCCCGTGGGCTGCATCAGCGTGGGCCTCGTGGACGGCAAAATCGTCCTGAACCCCAACCAGGAGCAGCGCCACAAGTCCGATATGGCCACCACCGTGGTCGCCACCGGCAAGAAGGTGGTCATGATCGAGTCCGGCGCCAACCAGGTGGACAACGAGACCATGCTCAAGGGCATTGAGATGGCCTTTGACGAGATTCAGAAGCAGATTGCCCTCATCAACCAGATGGTGGAGGAGATTGGCAAGCCCAAGTTCGAGTACCCCCACGCCGACTTCGACCAGGTCCTCTTCGACAAGATTGTCGAGAGCAGCTGGGACGAGGCCTGCGCCGCCATGGACACCGACGACAAGAACCAGCGGGAGGCCGACTGGAACAAGCTCATCGACAAGTGGCATGAGATGTTCCTGGAGGAGCACCCCAACATGGACCAGTATCTGGACGAGATCACCTACAAGTTCCAGAAGAAGATTGTCAAGAAATGGCTGCTGGAGGGTCATCGCGTGGATGGCCGCGCCCAGAACGAGATTCGGCCCCTGGACGCCGAGGTGGGCGTGCTGCCCCGGGTCCACGGCTCCGGCCTGTTCACCCGCGGTCAGACCCAGGTGCTCAGCGTGTGCACCCTGAACACCCTGTCCATGTGCCAGAAGATCGACTCCATCTGGGAGGAGGAGTCCAAGCGCTATCTGCACCACTACAACTTCCCCGGCTACAGCGTGGGCGAGGCCCGGAACGCCAAGAGCGTCGGCCGCCGCGAGTACGGCCACGGCGCCCTGGCTGAGCGCGCCCTGGTGCCCGTGCTGCCCAGCGAGAGCGACTTCCCCTACGCCATCCGCGTGGTCTCTGAGACCCTGAGCTCCAACGGCTCCACCTCTCAGGGCTCCATCTGCGGCTCCACCCTGGCCCTGATGGACGCCGGCGTGCCCATCAGCGCGCCTGTGGCCGGCATCTCCTGCGGCCTGATTCAGGACGACAACGGCGGCTTCACCACCTTCATCGACATCCAGGGCGTGGAGGACTTCCACGGCGAGATGGACTTCAAGGTGGCCGGCACCAAGAAGGGCATCACCGCCATTCAGATGGACCTGAAGAACGACGGCCTGACCATGGAGATCATCCGCGAGGCTCTGGAGAAGACCTACGATGCCCGCTGCCAGATTCTGGACCAGGTCATGCTCCCCGTCATCGCCGAGCCGCGCAAGGAGCTGAGCCCCTACGCGCCCAAGATGGTCAAGATGAAGATTCCCGTGGACAACATCCGCGACGTCATCGGCTCCGGCGGCAAGGTCATCCAGAAGATTCAGGCCGAGAGCGGCGCCAAGATCGACATCGAGGAGACCGGCGAGATCTTCATCTCCGCCCCCAACGCCGAGAGCTGCGAGGCCGCCAAGAAGGCCATTGAGACCATCGTGTTCGTGCCCGAGGTGGGCGCCCTCTACTTCGGCAAGGTGGTCCGCATTCTGAAGTTCGGCGCCTTCGTGGAGCTGGCCCCCGGCAAGGACGGCATGGTCCACATCTCCAAGCTGTCTGACCACCGCATCGGCCGCGTGGAGGACGCTGTCAACGTGGGCGATATGATTTGGGTCAAGGTCACCGACATCGACGAGAAGGGCCGCGTGAACCTGAGCCACATCGACGCCATCCGGGAGATCAAGGCCCGAAAGCAGGGAAAGTAAGCCAAACATGACAAACCGCCCCGCCGGGGAAGCTCCGGCGGGGTTGTTCGTATATTTATGCAACAATTCGCAATACTGAGGGATACCACGGAAATGGGGGGAACTATGAACCGATACCAACTCACAACCCTGCCCAACGGGGTGCGCATCCTCTCCGAGGCGATGCCGGACATGTCCTCCGCCGCGCTGGGCATCTGGGTGGCCACCGGCTCCCGGGCGGAGAGCGCCGCCGAGAGCGGCGCGGCCCACTTCATCGAGCACATGCTCTTCAAGGGCACCAGCACCGACTCCGCCGCCCAGCTGGCCGCCCGGATGGACGCCATTGGCGGCCAAATCAACGCCTTTACCACCAAGGAGTGCACCTGCTTCTACGCGCGCGCCCTGAAAAGTCACCTCCACGAGGCTCTGGACCTGCTTTGCGGCATGTTTTTCGACTCAAAGTTCGACGAGAACGACGTGCAGATGGAGCGGGGCGTCATTCTGGAGGAAATGGGCATGTATCAGGACGACCCCGCCGATTTGGTGGCCGAGCGGCTGAGCGCGGCGGTGTTCAAGGGCTGTCCGCTGGCCCGGCCCATCCTGGGGAAAAAATCCACGCTGGAGAAGATGACCGGTGCCTGGCTCAGAGACTACAAGGAGCGGCAGTATCTGCCCTCCCGCATCATCGTGTCCCTGGCGGGCAGCTTCGACCCCTCCATCCTGGAGGAGATTGCCGTCCGGTTCTCCGTGATGCAGGCCAGAAAGGAGCCGAAGCTCCGCCCGGCCCGCTACACGCCCGGCATGACCCTGAAAAAGAAGGCCACAGAGCAGAATCACCTGCTCCTCGCCTTCCCGTGCCCGCCCGCGGGGGATGAGCGGCGCTTCACGCTCCAGCTGCTTACCGCGATTCTGGGCGGCGGCATGTCCTCCTGGCTGTTTCAGGAGATTCGGGAGCAAAGGGGGCTGTGCTACACCATCTACGCCTCCGGGTCCTGCTACGCCGATACGGGCTTGTTCAGCGTCGCCACCGCTTTGAATCGGGAGACGGAGCTGGAGGCCCTGACGGCCATCAAGGGCGTGCTCAACCGCTTCAAGGAGCAGGGCGTCACCCGGGAGGAGCTGGACCGGGTCCGGGAGATGTGCAAGGCCGGGGTGCTGATGGGACTGGAGTCCACCACCGCCCACATGAACCACATGGCTCGCAGCATTCTGGAGGGCCGGAAGCCCTACACGCCGGAGGAAATCATCGCTGCCTACGACGCCGTCACCACTCAGGACGTGCAGAGCATGGCCGCGGAGCTGTTCCAGTGGGA
>CACZUK010000114.1 GCA_902784305.1 Oscillospiraceae bacterium
AAGCGGCGGGACACCCAAGGAAATCGTCCTGCTGATGACCTCCGGCGGCTCGCCCATTGACCACATGCTTGACTGGTACAGAAACCTGGAAAGCTGGCTCAAATGGAAGGACATCGGGACGGCTATGAATGACCTGGAAAAGGCAGCTCAGATTGGAGCGAGTATTCGATAATCTTCCCGGGGGGTGTCCCCCTACAAATAGAAATATGCCCGGTGTGTGCGCTTTCCACTGACGAAATAATATTCGTCAGTGGAGGCGCTGCACGCCGGGCAAATTCTGTTTTTTGTCGTTTTTTTCACAAATTCTCTCTGACAGTTTATGTATGCAGCGGCATCCTGGCTCACCGGAAAACGGCCTGCGGACATGATTGCCGGAGCATAAATATTTCACCGAAAACTCATGTTTCTGGTTCCATATTTTTACTCCGATGGACCTCATCCCGCTCCGTCCGCTTCGCTGACAGCTCCCCACATCAGAAACCCTGATGTGCCGGGAAACGCCGCATTCCTCAGAGCGTTACAATCGGGAAATGGCATTGCCCAGCAGGATGAGAATCACCCCAACAATCTTCTTTTTACTGGGCCGCTCTTTGAGAATCAGATAGCTGAAAAGAAATATCCAGATAAAGCTGGTGGAGTTGATGCAGGGAATCACGGAGACGGGCACCTGCTTCAAAGCAATCTGGTTTAGTGCCATGGAAAAAAACAGAGAGCCGTAGGCGATGATCACCCGCGGGTTCAGAAACTTCCAAACAAAGGATTTTTTGCCCAGCGTGTCCCTGGCCTGCTGCTTGAGCAGTATCTGGCTGGCTGTGGCGATAAACACCGCCACAAACGCGATGGAATAGCATAACAAAGGCGTAAACTCAATGTTCAACAGAAAAACGCACCACCATTTCCAAAAACATCTCTGTGCCCGTTTCAGGCGTGGTCGGATGGACAGCCTTCCGCACAGGAGGCACACGAAAGAGCGGATTCCCCCGGCTGCTCCGGACCGCCCCGGGGGTCCACATTCAGGGCCTCCCGCACAACAAACTGCGGGGAATTGTTCAGGGAAATGTAGATTCGGCCGATGTACTCGCCCGTAAGACCCTGCTCAAAGAGAATCATGCCGCCCAGAAAGAGAATGGCCGCCATGATGGAACTCCAGCCCGCGGCCACATTGGGGACCATCAGCTTGTGAATGACGGTGTACAGCGCCACCAGCAGCCCCAGCACGGCGGAGAGCAGCCCGCAGAAGGTGCTCAGACGCAGGGGCTTGACAGAAAAGGCGGTAAAGCTGTTCATCCACAGGGCAAAGGACCGCCGGAAGTTGTAGTGTCCCGTGCCGATGGTTCGCACCCGCTCCTCCATGACCACGTTGGTCACACGGCCCGTGGCCCGGAGCATCAGTCCGGCCAGGTAGGGGTAAGGGTTCGTGTAGCGGATGACCTCGTCCTTGACAAAGCGCCGCATCACGGAGAAGTTGGAGAACCTCAGCTCCTTATCCTTCCCCAGCAGCCAGTTCGCCGCGGCGTTGTTCATCAGGGAGCCGAAGTTTTTAAAAGCGGACTGCTGCTTGTGCGGGTACTTCGCAAAGCAGACATCATAGTTGCCGGACTCCAGCGGAGCCATCAGCTCCCAGAGTCGGTCCGTGGGGCACTGGAGGTCATCGTCCACAAAGACGATGTAGTCCCCGGTGACGTAGTGACAGCCGCAGATGAGCGCGTTGTGACGACCTCCGTTTTTGGCCAGGTCTATGGCCTTCACCCGGGTGTCCCGGGCGGCCTGCTCCCGCAGCACATCCATCACGCCGTCGGGCGAAAAGTCATTCACCGCAACGATTTCATAGTCGTACTCCGGGCGCTGAGCCACCACAGAACGGATTTCCTCCATCACCAGGGCGACTGAGTGCTCGCTGGCGTAGCAGGGGATGACAAAGCTGATTGTTTGCATAGAAAAACCTCAAATCAGGAGAAAAAAGATAAGTTTTAGCAACATGCAAAACGATTTGCACGAAAGAAGAGAGGCAGAGGCGTTCAGAACTATTTACACAAAAGAAGAGAGGCAGAGGCGTTCAGAACGAGACGCAGTCCGCAGGCGAAGTGCCCCGAACGAGGTGGAATCCTGACGGGTTTTCAATGGCCGCAACGAAGTGCCGGGCGGCTCTGCGGCCTTTCACCGTCAGACCGGATGGGCTGGTTTAGCGCGCGCCCTTCCGGGTTTCTTTGCCCCCGGTGCCGCGTCCGGCCACGCCCCGAATCCGGGACAGCACCACATGAGCCAGCAGCGGCAGCAGGGCCAGCGCGGACACCACAGCCCCGGGACGCAGCCCCGGCATGGTGTAGCGCAGCTCAACGTCGTAGCTGCCCGGGCCGAGCAAGGCACCCATGTACATGCCGTTGAGCCGCATCAGAGGGCTCTCCTCCCCGTTCAGGAAGAGCTTCCAGCCCGTGGACCAGGGCACGGACAGGGCAAGCAGCCGGGTGTCGCTCAGCGCAATGTGACCGGACAGTCCGCCGCTGGGCGTCTCTCTGGCGTTCTCCAGGACGACCTCGCCCAGAGCGGTGACATCCCGGACGTAGTCCGCCATGGGCAGGCAGACGATTTGGATGTCGTCGGCCGTGTAGACCCCCCTCTGGTCGAAGGTGATGGTACACTCTGTCAGCGCCTCGTCGCTGTAGCCCAGATTGTAGGTAAAACCGCTACGATCAAAGTAGTGAATGGCCTCCTTGCGATAAAAATCAGACCGTTTCGTGCTCTGATTTCCCCGGACCCGCACCGTGGCCTCCAGATCGCCCCGGACACAGCGGGCGCCCCTGAGCCAGAGATAGGTCTCACAGCCGGGCACGCCCTGGAAGGACAGCCGGATGGAGGCGTTGTTTTTGGTCACACGGAAGGTGTTGTCCTTCAGCTCCACGCCCTCGGCGCTGCTCACCTCCCAGTTCACGGGGAGGACGTTCAGCGTCGGCTTGCCCTCCGCAAGGGTGCTGCTCAGGGCCGGTGTGACCTCGTCCACCACGGCGCTTTGCAGAATGGCCTGCTGCTTTTCCAGGGGCGAGAGCTTGTCATAGGCCTCCCTGGGCAGGTAGGAGGTGTAGGTACAGCCGAAGGGCAGGGCATATTGATTCCGGTAGAGAACATACTTGCCTTTAGCACTTTTCCCCCACTCCCGGAACCCAAAGGGGACCTGCTCCGCGGATTTGGCGGTGTAATACTTCACGCCGCCCAGGGCGTACAGGCTGGCGCGCTGGTCCAGACTCCAGATGGCGTAGAGCTGGCGCAGACTGTCCAGCTCAAAGTCCAGGTGGTAGTCCACCATGGTGCCGTCCAGCATCCCCCAGTAGGTGGAGGTGCCGTTCCCGCCCGTCAGGCAGAAGATGTTCTCCCGGTTGCTGGCGCACTCGCCCCGGTACAGCTCCTCCTCCAGTCCCGTCAGGGCGGCCTCCGCGCTGGAGCGGAGCTTCGCGGAGTTGACCCCCCACTTCGTGTACGCTTTCACCTCGTTCATGCCGTTGGGGCTGAAATAGTAGCCGATATGAACCATCAGAGCGGCCACGGTGGCCACTGACAGCAGCCGCTGGCCCAGCGCTTTGTCCGGCAGATGGTTCACCAGCAGAAGGACCAGGGTCAGGAGCAGAAGCAGGAGCATACTGGAAACGGTGGTTCTGTTGTGATTCAGCACCAGCACCAGGGCACAGTAGCTCAGCGTGAGCGCGCCCACGATTCCCTGTTCTTTGCCGGAAAGGCGCACCATTTCCGGCAGCATCCACACGAAGATGAGCGCCATCAGCAGCGCAAAGCCGAAGCACCAGCGGTTGGTGGCGTAGCCCATGCCGTTGAACACACTGCCCACAACGGGCAGACACAGAGACAGGACGGACAAGCCGGTGAGCACCCGGAACACACGCAGCTCCCTGCGTCCGCGGCGCAGGAAGAGCACCACCAGAGCCAGAAAGACCGTTCCCACAAAGCTCAGTCTTGTCCAGCTTTTGCTGGCCGGGCTGATATTGACCAGACCCACCAGCATCCCTTTGTAGTCAGCGCTCTCATAGAAAAATGACGTGCCGTTGCCCAGCGTACCGCTGCGGCTGGACGTGAAGAGCATCATCAAATAGGGCAGCAGCACCACCATGGATAAGGCCATGCCCCACAGGTAGAGCGCCACCAGCCGCGCCAAATCATAGAAAATCTTCCGCAAGTCCAGTTTGTGGAAGGTAATCTCCCGGGCAAGCAGGTAAATGGCCATCAGCAGGCTGACAATCCAGGTGTAGTAGAATCCGCCCAGACAGAGCAGAAACACCATGGCCACAAACATGCCCCATTTCCCGTCCTGGAGATAGCGCTCCGCACCCACCAGCAGCAGGGGCAGAGCCAGCACCAGATAGGTGACAAAGTACACGTGCTTGCTGGCTGAGTACAGGCTGTAGCCGCTGAACGCGTACACCAGGGAGCCGGTGAAAATGGCCAGCTCGTTCTTCTGTCCCAGGCGGCGGCACAGGGCGCAGAAGGCCAGTCCGGAGCAGAACATCTGAAGTAGAATGTAGAGGGCGTAGACGGCGTCCATCCAGCGCACGGGAAAGAAAAAGGTCAGCAGATAGAAGGGGTTCAGCCGCATCGGGGCGAAGACAGAGGCACCCTGCCCAACGGAGAAGTCCCATTGCGGCAGCACCAGCCGGTGGGTCCGCAGCAGGGTTTTGGCTACATTCACAAAGTACTTTCGGGTGTAGTACATGATGACCAGGTACATACATTCCCCGTCGGGCGTCCAGACCATGGACTGTCCCGTCTCCACAAAAGCGCTGCAAAACTGGCTCAGCAGCAGCAAAACAGCCAGACAGTAGACCATAAAGCGGCGTCTGGCGAGCCTGCGGTTCTCCCTCCTGCCGCCGCTGTGTTCCTGCGTCAGCAGTTGGGGCAGGTGCAGCAGCCGGTCAGGCAGCGCCGCCGGCTGAGGCAGACAGCACATCAAAGGCATCAGGCCCATCAGACCGGTTCGGACCAGTGACAGCGCCGTCCCACCCTGCAACAAGGGCAGGGCCGAGAGCAGAAAGGCCGCGCCCCGGTGCCAGAACAGGCCGCTGTACCAGCGCCGGCTCAGGCGGGTGACAAATCCCAGAGAGCGGTTGGGGCACAGACTCAGCAGGCCCAGAGCCGCTGCCAGTGCCGCGGCATATTGCACCAGCCGCAGCAGCGCACCCAGCCTGCCCACCATATGGCCCGCGCTGGCGTAGGGTGCACCCCCCATGAGCATCAGCTGCCAATCCAGAAGCCGCTTCCAGCGCCAGAAGCTCCCGGCCAGCAGCGTCAGCAGCGCCAGCGCCCCGATGGC
>CACZUK010000115.1 GCA_902784305.1 Oscillospiraceae bacterium
TTGAGCTCCGCAAACTCGTTCACGCCGCCCTGGGCCGCGCCGGAGGGCGCGTAGGCGGAGGGCGCCGCGTAGCTGGGCTGAGCGTTGGGCTGGGGCGCGTTGTAGCCGCCGCCGTAGCTGTTGGACTGGTAGTTGCCGCCGCCGCTCTCCCGCTTGGAAGCGGCAAAGTGGACGTTGTCCGCCACGATTTCGGTGATATAGCGGCGCTGACCGTTGTTGTCCGTGTAATCCCGAACCTGGATGCGGCCATCCACCAGAATCATGCTGCCCTTGGTGAAGTACCGGCTGATGAACTCAGCGGTCTGGCGCCAGGCCACGATGTTGATGAAGTCCGCGCTCTGAGCGTTGGGGTCCTTGCCCTTGAAGTCCCGGTCGCAGGCGATGCGGAAGGAGGCCACGGCCACGCCGCTCTGGGTGTGCCGCAGCTCCGGGTCCGCCACCAGACGACCCTGAAGAATTGCTTTGGTTGTAGTTACGGGTCAGCTCAGCGGGGAAATCGGGGGCGGAAGTGAAGGTGATGAGGGTGTAGTAGCCCTCGGTCTTGTGGTCGATGGGATAGGCCAGATGACGCTTACCCCACTCAACCACTTCGCCCAGAGTACCGTTGGCCTCAATCAGAGCCTTGAACTTCTCCACCAGAGCAGCAATGCCGTCATCACCCAGAGTGGTGTCAACAATGAAGATGGTTTCGTATTTGCCAGTAACCTTTGCCATGTGATTTGCACCTCCTTATGGACTGTTGGCCTTCGCCTCTCATTTTGCGAAGGCAAGGATACGCTGTGAGTTATCACAGCCCTTCTATTCTAATGAATCACCAGGGCGTTGTCAAGAAAAAGATGAAAAAAATCCAAAAAATTTACACGAGGGGAAAAAAGCCGGGGCGGGTCAAAAAAAGTTGAAAAAGATTGGAACGGATGTTTGCAATCCCTTTCGTTTTGTGGTACAATAGGGCTGCGGGAGGGTGCGCAGGCCCTTCAGGAGGTCTTCTCCCCTCCCCTTTGAAGCCAGTTTACCCCCAGGAGCAACGGAGGTTTTGTGTATGAAACAGCTCACTCTGAAACAGCAGGTCATCTACGACTACCTGCTCAAATTCACGGCGGAAAACGGCTACCCCCCCTCCGTGCGGGAGATTGCCGCCGCGGTGGGACTGAAAAGCCCCTCCACCGTCCACTTCCACCTCAAGGCGCTGGAGGAGGCGGGTGCCATCAACCGGGGCACCGGCAAGACCCGGGCCATCACCGCGGTGCAGAGCAACGTGCCGGAGGAGGAGGACCCCCGCGCCAACCGGGTTCCCGTGCTGGGGAACGTGGCGGCGGGCGCGCCCATTCTGGCCGAGGAGTGCGTGGAGGACTACCTCACCTTTGACACCGAGGGCCGGTCCGGGGAGCACTTCGCCCTGCGCATCCGGGGCGACTCCATGCAGGGCGCGGGCATCCTGCCCGGCGACATCGTGGTGGTGCACCGGCAGCCTGTGGCCCGCACCGGAGAAATCGTCATCGCCCTGCTGGGCGAGGAGGCCACCTGCAAGCGGCTGAGCAAGCGCAGCGGGCGCGTCTGGCTGCTGCCGGAGAATCCCGACTACGAGCCCATCGACGGCACCGACTGCCAGATTTTGGGCAAGGTCATCGCCGTGGTGCGGCGCTACAGCTGAGCCTTGGAGCGGCAGGTGCTGCAAACGGCTCTGGGCACCATGACCGCCACGGCGGAGGGGGACGCGGTGACGCGTCTGCGCTTCGGGTCGGACGGTGAGAGCGTCCCCGGGACGGCGGAGGAGCGCGCCCTGCTGGAGCGTCTGGCGCGGGAGCTGAACGCCTACGCCCGCGGAGAGCGGAAGCGGTTCACTGTGCCCCTGCGTCCGGCGGGGACGCCCTTCCAGCTTCAGGTGTGGGAGGCGCTGCAGACCATCCCCTGGGGAGAGCGGCGCAGCTACGGCCAGATTGCCGCCCAAATCGGCCGGAGCGGAGCGGCCAGAGCGGTGGGGCGGGCCTGTGGGGCGGGGCAAAACGGCACCCTGACCGGCTTCAGCGCGCCGGGCGGCACCGGGATGAAGAAACGCCTGCTGGCTCTGGAACAGCAATAGGAGCAAAAACCGAGATGAATATACAGATTTTTGGCAAATCTAAGTGCTTTGACACGAAAAAGGCCCAGCGCTACTTCAAGGAGCGGCGCATCCGGGTGCAGAACATCGACCTGCTCAAGTACGGCATGAGCAAGGGGGAGCTGACCAGCGTGGTGCGGGCCGTGGGCCTGGACGCGCTGGTGGACCCGAAGCACCCGGACGCGACGCTGCTGAGCTATCTGGCCTATGACCAGCAGAAGCTGGAGCATCTGCTGGAGGACCCGAAACTGCTGCGCACCCCCATCGTCCGCAACGGCAAAAAGGCCACGGTGGGCTACGCGCCGGAGGTCTGGAAGCAGTGGGAGGCGGAGGAGAAGAAGTGAAGCCGACTCTTGTCCTCTGCGCGTATCTGCTGCTGATGAATCTGGCCGCGTTTATTGCCTTCGGCGTGGACAAGCACAGGGCCAGACAGGGGCGCTGGCGCATCCCGGAGGCCCGGCTGCTGCTGCTCAGCGCTCTGGGCGGCTTCGTGGGCGCGTTTTTGGGCATGCGGGTGTTCCACCACAAGACCCGCAAGGTGAAATTCACTCTGGGCGTGCCCCTGACCGCCGTGCTGTGGATTGCGGCCGCGGGGCTGCTGCTGTGGCTGCGGTTTCGCGGATGAAAAAGATTCTTCCCCCGGCGGGGGGAGTGTGCTATAATGAGCGTCGGCGCGGGGGAGGTGCCCGCCCCGGCCAAATCCGGCGGTTGTGCCGCTGACAGGAGGAAAATACTATGGCAATTGCCCATCTCGTCACCCAAAAGGTGCAGGAAGTTCACTTTATCAACAAGCTGACCCAGCAGGGTCAGATTCAGCTGGACAGCAGCTTTACCTTCCATGTCAACTTTGCCAAGGACGGCAAGCGCTGCATTGCCCACATCTACCAGAGCGTCAAGGACAAGGAGGGCGGCGAGAAGCTGTTCGCCAGCGTGGACGTCATCGGCGCCTTTTCCTGTGACGGCATCGAAGGGGATGAGGACAAGAAGCAGGTCCACGCCCAGTGCTACGACCAGCTCTTCCCCTATATGCAGACCACGGTTCAGAACCTGATGCAGGCCTCCGGTATCCCCGGCTTCCAGCTGCGCAAGGCGGTCATCAACCCGGAGAACGTCCGGGTGGGCAACGCCCCGGCACCGGAGACGCCCGCCAAGCCGCAGTTCCCCATTGTGTGAGTGGTTCTGCCTGACAAGAATCGCACCCCCATGTGAAAAGTGGGAACCTGTGGTCATCATCATTCCGTCAGAAAAGCCCTCGCCCCCTGTCCCACGAGGACGGGGGGTTTTATCGGTCGGTGCCCTGACTGATTACAAAGATTTACAGATTTCGCCCCCCACTTGACAGGACAGGCCGCCGGTACTATAATCCAACTGTACCAAACAATAGAGTACAGTTCATACAGATGGAGGGTGTGGAGATGAAGCGAACGCAAAACGGGGATGGCCTCCCTGCTCTCTCCGGCGGAGCACGGCCGCTCCGGGAACAAAAAGGGGATTTTTTGCCGATTACCCTGAACTATAAGAGCAAAAGGCCTCTGTGTGACCAGCTGTGTGAGTCCGTCACCCAGCTGGCGGCCTGCGGAGGGCTCGCGCCGGGAGACGCGCTGCCTTCGGTCCGCTCGCTAGCCCAGGAGCTGGGGGTGAACCCCAACACAGTGCAGAAATCCTACCGAATGCTGGAGCAGCGGGGCATCATTGAGAGTGTGCCCGGCAAGGGCTCCTTCATCGCCCAGGGCGGCGCGGCCCGGGAGCGGCTGAGGCAGTCCGGGCGGGAGGCCCTGGAGGACGGCATTCAGACGGCCCTGGACCGGGGGCTGCATCCTGTGGAGGTGGCGCAGATCTGCGGAGAGTACCTCAAGAAGAAAGAAGGGTCCACTGATGATTGAGATTGCATCCTTTACCAAGAAATTCGGCTCCCTGGTGGCCCTGAACGCGATTTCGTTCAACATCGGCCAGGGCAGCATCTTCGGGCTGGTGGGCAGCAACGGAGCGGGCAAGTCCACCCTGCTGCGCAGCCTGTGCGGCGTGTACGCCCCGGACGGTGGCTGCGTGAAGATCGACGGGCAGGAGCCCTTTGAGAATCCGGCTCTGAAGGAGCGGGTGATTTTTGTGCCCGACTTCCCCTACTACCTGCCCCAGTTCACGCTGGACGCCATGGCGAAGTTCTACCGCTCCATGTACCGCAGCTGGAGCCAGCAGGAGTACATCCGGCTGTGCGGCCTGTTCGGTCTGGACCGCAGAAAGCGCATCCACAACATGTCCAAGGGCATGCAGCGCCAGACGGCTCTGATCTGCGCTCTGGCGGCCATGCCGGACTACCTGCTGCTGGACGAGGTCTTCGACGGCCTGGACCCGGTGATGCGGCAGCTGCTCAAGCGCATCATCTCCGACCAGGTGGCGGAGCGGCAGCTGACGGTGGTCATCGCCTCCCACAACCTCCGGGAGCTGGAGGACTTCTGCGACCATGTGGGCCTGATTCACGAGGGCGGCGTGGTCTTCGAGCAGGAGCTGGACGAGCTGAAGCTGGGCATCAGCAAGGCCCAGGCGGTGTTCCAGCCGCCTCTGGAGCAGCAGCAGGAGGAATGGCTCAAGGCCCGGCTGGACGTGATTCGGCTGGAGCGGCGCGGCTCCATGGTGAGCCTGGTGGCGCGCAAGGATTTGGAGACGGTTCAGAACGTGCTCAACGAGCTGGACCCGGTGTTCTCCGAGACCCTCCCCCTGTCTCTGGAGGAGGTATTTATCAGTGAAATGGAGGCGGCAGGCTATGACCTCAACAAGATCCTCTCCTGAGGAGCGCAGGAACAGCCCCTTTCACCGGGTGTTCTGGTGGAGCATGGGCTACAATCGCGTTGTGACAATCTTTTACACCCTCTTCCTTCTGGGGATGCTGCCGGTGGGGGTGCTGCTGAGCATCATCACCAATCAGACCTATTACACAGACCCGTCCAACTGGACGGACACCACCCCGGAGCAGGTGGCCGCCTACTACGGCGATACCATCCGGCAGAGCTTCAACGTGCAGCTCACCAGCCTGGTGATTCCGCTGGCGGTGCTCTTCCTGCTGGTGTGGTGCGCCCGGAACTTCGGCTATATGCAGGGCCGGCGCAGCGTGGACCTCTTCCACGCCCTGCCCGTGCGGCGCACGCCGCTGTTCATGGGCATCTATCTGGCCGGTCTGGTGTCCACGCTTCTGCCTCTGGCGCTCAGCGTGGGCGTGACCCAGCTGCTGTGCTCTGTGCATGCGGTCAAGGGCGTGATGGGCAACCCCCTGCTCTACTGGGAGGCCTTCGGCGTCATCGCCCTGCCTCTGACGGCGGCCATGACCCTGACGGTGTTCTTCATGGTGGTCAGCGGCAACCCCCTGAACTGGTTCCTGATGACCGCGGCCACGGCCTTTGGCTGGCCGGTGACGGTGCTGTGCGCGGATTTGACCATGAGCGCCTTCCTGCCCGGCTACGTCTCCAACCTGTCCACCACCTTTTACACGGTGCTTTGCCCGTATTTCGCCCCCTACGCCATCATTCCCAACGGAGTCAGCTATATGCTCTTCAGTCTGACGGAGGATGGCAGCACCATCGGCGAGGCCATGGACCTCTACACCATCCCCCTGCCCTATGTGCTCTGGTGGCTGGGCTTCAGCCTGGCGCTGCTGGGCCTGACGGTGTTCTACTACGCCCGGCGCAAGAGTGAGTGCGCCGAGAATCCCTTCTCCTTCCCCGCCGCCCGGGGCGCTGTGCGCAGCCTGATCACCATCGGCGGCGCGCTGGGTCTGGGCATTGTGGTGGGCACGCTGCTCAACAGCAACGTGGCCTATGCCGTGGGTCTGGTCGTGGGCGCCGTGGTGGCGCACACGGTGTATCAGGGCGTCATTACCCGGGGCTTCCAGCGCTTCTGGACGACCATCCCCGCCTTTGTGCTGACCTGCGCCCTGCTGGCGGGCGGCCTCTACAGCCTGTACACCGGCGGACTGGGCTATGTGACCCGGGTTCCCAACGCTGAGCAGGTGAAGAGCGCCGAATTCAGCCTGCCCGACGTGCCCGGCAACGGGAGCATGAAGAGCTACCTGGCGGTGAGCAGCTACTACAACCTGTCCCTGGTGAACGCCAAGGGAGATTGGGACATCGTCCTCTCGCCCAGCTTCGAGCAGCAGGGCGACCTGGAGACCCTGACCAGGCTCCACCAGGCGGCAACGCAGCGCTATCCCGGCCCCTACCTGCCCTTCGGGAAGAAGAGCGACTATCGGGCCAGCAACTCCCTGAGCATCACCTACACTCTGAAGGACGGCAGAACCATGAAGCGCAACTACATGGACCTGCCCCTCTACAGCGACGACGAGACGCTGCTGAGCGCCCTGGCCGATGTGCAGGAGACGGATACCATGCAGAACTACATACCCTTCTACTCCACCACACCCAAGCGGGTGATTAGCATCAGCGTCTATGAGGACGACGGGAGAACCAGCTACAGCGCTGACAACAGTCGTCTGACGCTGGAGGAGAAGGAAAAGCTGTGGCAGACCTTTGTGGAGGAGCTCAACAGCAAGGAGTTCTCCAACCCGGCCAGCCTGCTCACCGAGGCGGAGAGCCTGGAGCTGCTGGCGCAGCAGGAGAAGAGCAGTGAGGAAGGCAGCGCCAGCGGTGACGGCAACTACACCGGCACGGAGCGCAGCTACACGCTCTATGTGGGCAGGATTCCCACCTCTGAGCTGAAGCCGGAAACCGCGGCCCTGCTGGAGGGCAAGGAGTCCACCAGCACGGACGATAACGGCGTGAAAATCCCCCTCAGGGGCATCGACGGCGGCAGCTACACGGTGCCCAAGTGCTGCACCAAAACCAGAGCGCTGATTGACGAGCTCACCGAGCCCTACGGCGAGTACACCAATTACGAGGACGACGAGGAGATGGACGCTGACAGCAGCGCCCCCGCCGTCCCCGACGACGGCTGGCTGGAGGGCGACTGGAGCGATGCCTCCGGCGTCGTCGG
>CACZUK010000116.1 GCA_902784305.1 Oscillospiraceae bacterium
TATTTCGGAAAAATGCAAGGGAAAAAGTGTAAAAAAAATAAGACGGGCGGGGCGCGGCTCTTGCCGCGGTGATACAGGGGGCTTGACAGCGCCGCCCGGCTTGGGTATAATGAGCATAGAAAAGGGCGTTGCCGAAAGCGGCTCCGCTCAAAAGGTTTTCTCTAAATCAAATCGCTTTAGAGACCGCTACTTGGCAGAGTGGCGGTCTCTGCGCGTTACTCTGATGGTTATGGTGAAATCACCAATATGAAAAGTCAGAGTCACAGGCATCATAACACCCCCTTTCGGGTGGTGTAGCGGAACCGCCTTTTTTCACTTGGTTGGCAACGCCCTGCCCTTTCGGGCCCCTCTATTCTACAAAATCTCCCCAGAAAAGTCAAGTTCTTCCGCTTTCGCGGCAGAAGCTGGGTGCGTCTGTGCCTGGAACGGGTACTCAACCCGAAAAACACAGTTGAAGTGGGAAATTGTGACCATTCCTTGAATGGATTACTCCAAAATTGATTTCCCCGGCGATGATGCAGGGCCTTGACAACACCGCCCCGCCCGGGTATAATGAGCATAGAAAAAGGGCGTTGCCGAACTGGCTCCGCTCAGTAGATTTTTCTTAACTCAATTATTGCGCTAAGAAACCGTCACTGGCCAGAGTGGCGGTTTCTGCGCGTTACTCTGATGGTTATGGTGAAATCACCAATATGAAAAGTCAGAGTCACAGGCATAGAAACACCCCCTTTCGGGTGGTGTAGCGGAACCGCCTATAAGGCAACGCCCTGCCCTTTCGGGCCCCTCTATTCTACAAAATCTCCCCAGAAAAGTCAAGCACGTCCCAAACCGAACACGGCGGCCCGCTCCATCCGGAACAGGCCGCCGTATTTTTGTTTTTGATTTGTCCCCGTTTGGACTGCGCCGACGCATCAACCGGCCAGGTTCTCATACTCCGACCTCGTTCCCCGTTTTGACGCTTACGAGGCAGTTTTTTCCCTCGGCGGCCTCCGATGTCTCCAATCCGGGGCCACGTTCGGGCCGCCGACGGGCGAAGCGATTGCCAGTAGGCGCAGCCTACCCGCCCAGATACGCTTTCTGGACCCGCGGGTCGTGCAGCAGCTCCTTCGCGTCGCCGCTCATGGAGATTTTGCCCGTCTCCAGCACATAGGCGCGGTTGGCGACGGAGAGCGCCGCCTGAGCGTTCTGCTCCACCAGCAGAATCGTGGTGCCGTCCTTGTGCAGACGCTTGATGATGTCAAAAATCTGCTCCACCAGGATGGGCGCCAGACCCATGGACGGCTCGTCCAGCATCAGCAGCTTCGGCTTGCTCATCAGCGCCCGGCCCATGGCCAGCATTTGCTGCTCGCCGCCGGACAGGGTGCCCGCAATCTGCTTGTAACGCTCCTTGAGCCGGGGGAATTGGGCGTAAACCCGCTCAATGGACTCCTGAATCTCCGTGGCCGGGCGGGTGAAGCCGCCCATCTCCAGATTCTCCTGCACGGTCATCTGGAGGAAGACCCGCCGCCCCTCCGGGCACAGGGCCATGCCATGGGAGACCACCTTGTGGGCGGGGACCCCCACCAGCGGCTTGCCCTCAAAGGTCACGGTGCCCGTGCGGGGCTTGAGCAGGCCCGTCACCGTGTTCAGGGACGTGGACTTGCCCGCGCCGTTGGCCCCGATGAGGGTGACAATTTCTCCGGCGTTCACCTCGAAGGAGATGCCCTTCAGCGCGTGAATGCTGCCGTAGTAGACGTGGAGGTCCTCCACCTTCAGCATAGTGCTCATGTGAACCGCCTCCTTAGTCCTGCTTGCCCAGGTACGCCTCGATGACCTGGGGGTTGTTCTGAATCTCGTCCGGGGTGCCCTTGGCGATGATGCGGCCGTAGTTGAGCACCGCGATGCCCTCGCAGATGCCCATGACCAGGTTCATGTCGTGCTCAATGAGCAGAATCGCGATCTGGAACTTGTCCCGGATGTAGGTAATCGTGTCCATCAGCTCCGCCGTCTCCACGGGGTTCATGCCCGCCGCGGGCTCGTCCAGCAGCAGCAGGCTGGGATTGGTGGCCAGCGCCCGGACAATCTCCAGCCGCCGCTGAGCGCCGTAGGGCAGACTGCCCGCCTGATGGCTGGCCATGTCCTGCATATCGAAGATGCTCAGCAGCTCCAGTGCCCGCTCCCGGGCCAGCCGCTCCTTCTTCCAGAAGGAGGGCAGCCGCAGAATGCTGGTCAGCGTGCCGCACTTCACCTGGTTGTGCAGGCCGATTTTCACGTTGTCCTCTACGGTCAGGTCGTTGAACAGGCGGATGTTCTGGAAGGTCCGGGCCACGCCCGCCTTGTTCACCTGCACCGTGTTCATGCCCGCGGTCTCCTGGCCGTTGATGAGAATCGCGCCCCGGGTGGGCTCGTAGACCTTGGTGAGCAGGTTGAACACGGTCGTCTTGCCCGCGCCGTTGGGCCCGATGAGGCCCGCAATCTCCGTGGCGCCCACGGTCAGGTTGAAGTCGTCCACGGCGGTCAGGCCGCCGAAGTCGATGCCCAGATGCTTCGTCTCCAGCACAGGCGCACGGCCCAGGTCGCGCTCGGGGACGATGCTGTCGCTGGGCACGGGAACCATCTTCGTGGTGCTCTTCCTCTTAGCCATGAGACGCGCCTCCCTTCCCCTTGCCGCGCAGCTTCTTCTTCAACAGGGTCAGATTGTTCATCAAAATGGGGTTGTTGGTGGCCAGCATCACCAGAATCAGCACCACCGCGTAGATGAGCATGCGGTAGTCGTTCAGGCCGCGCAGGGCCTCGGGCAGGATGGTCAGCACGGTGGCCGCAATGATGCTGCCCCGGATGTTGCCCATGCCGCCCAGCACCACGAACACCAGCACCAGAATGGAGGTGTTGAAGTCGAACTTCTTGGGCAGGATGGAGGAGTAATTCAGGGCGTAGAGCGCACCGGACATGCCCGCCAGCGCGGCGGAGGTGACGAAGGCCATCAGCTTGTACTTGGTCACGTTGATGCCCACGCTCTCCGCGGCGATGCGGTTGTCCCGGATGGCCATAATGGCCCGGCCGGTGCGGCTGTGAATCAGGTTCAGGGTCACGGTGAGCACCACCAGCACCAGCAGGAAGCCCACCACGAAGGTGCTCAGCTTGTCGATGCCGGGTGCGCCCATGGGCCCGTTGATGAGGATGGTGCCGTCCTTGAGGCGCAGGGCCTGAGCGTCCTTCATGGAGAAGTGCAGGCCCTTCTTGTCCACGCCCACATAGAGGTTGTTCAGCAGGTTCTTGATGATTTCACCGAAGGCCAGCGTGACAATGGCGAGGTAGTCGCCCTGGAGCCGGAGCACCGGCACGCCCACGATGACGCCCGCCACGCCCGCCATGGCGCCGCCCACGGCGATGGCAAGCAGCAGACGGACCAGCGGCGGCAAAAAGGTCAGGCTCATGGACACCACCACGCCGGTGAAGGCGCCCACGCTCATGAATCCGGCGTGACCCAGGCTCAAATCGCCCAGAATACCCACCACCAGGTTCAGGCTGATGGCCATGCAGACGTAGACACAGATGGGAATGAGCTGTCCGGCCAGGGAGTTGCTGACCTTGCCCGCCAGCAGCAGCCCCTGCATGACCAGGAAGACGGCGGTCACCATGGCATAGGTGACCATGTTGTAACGGGTGCCTTTTGTTGCGTTTTTCATGGGGCACCTCACACTTTCTCGCGAATCTGCTTGCCCAGCAGGCCGGTGGGCCGGATGAGCAGCACGATAATCAGCACGGCGAAGACGATGGCGTCGCTGAGCTGGGTGGAAATGTACGCCTTGGCGAAAATCTCAATGATGCCCAGCAGCACGCCGCCCAGCATGGCGCCGGGGATGGAGCCGATGCCGCCCAGCACCGCCGCGGTGAAGGCCTTGATGCCGGGCATGGAGCCGGTGGTGGGCATCAAAGTGGGATAGGCGGAGCACAGCAGCACACCCGCGATGGCGGCCAGGCCGGAGCCGATGGCGAAGGTCATGGAGATGGTCTTGTTCACGTCGATGCCCATGAGCTGGGCCGCGCCCTTGTCCTCGGAGACGGCGCGCATGCTCTTGCCCATCTTGGTCTTGCCGGTGAAGGTGGTCAGAGCCAGCATGATGACGATGTTCGCCAGCACCGTCACCACCGTCACAGAGCTGATGATGAGCTCACCGCCGAACAGGGTGATGGGCGGCAGGCCCACCACGGAGGTGAACACCTTGGGGTCAGATTTCCAGATGAGCAGGGCGCTGTTCTGGAGGAAGTAGCTCACGCCGATGGCGGTGATGAGCACCGCCAGAGAGGGGGCCGAGCGCAGGGGCTTGTAGGCCAGCCGCTCGATGGTCATGCCCAGCAGCGTACACACGCCCATGGCCATGACCACGCCCACCACGGGGGGCAGGTGCAGATAGCTCATGGCGCAGTAGCAGATGTAGGCGCCCACCATAATCACGTCGCCGTGGGCGAAGTTCAGCATCTTGGCGATGCCGTACACCATGGTGTAGCCCAGGGCGATGATGGCGTAGACACTTCCCAGGCTGATCCCGTTGATCAGGTTGAGAAGCAAATTCATCATGCCGGTTCCTTCCTTTCTCTTTTAAATCGCTTCGCCCGTCGGCCAGGCTGCGCCTGGAGGCAATCGCTTCGCCCGTCGGCGGCACGTTCCGCGCTGAATTGGTATCCTCTTATGGCCGCCGAGGGTTCAAAGTGCCTCGGACAGTAAATTGGTTTCCATAGCAATGATTGATTGGCGTTTGTGGGGGGGATTTGGTTGGTGCTTATTTTTGCACCTTTTTCCAGTTTTTCTCTGAGAACCGGCTTTCGGCGTCAGAAGTCTGCCTCCAGGCGCAGCCTGGTCGCTTCGCCCGTCGGCGGCACGTTCCGCGCTGAATTGGTATCCTCTTATGGCCGCCGAGGGTTCAAAGTGCCTCGTGCAGTAAATTGGTTTCCATCGCGGCACTTTGGGAAAAATGTGCGAAATTGCACATTTTTCATTGCCGCTAAGGGTTCATAGTGCCTTGTTTATAGCAAGATGCAAAATTATTTGCACAAAGGAGGGGATGCAAAATCGTTCAGAGCTAGGCGCAGTCCGCAGGCGAAGTGCCCCGAACGGGGTAGAATCCTGACGGATTTCCAAGGGCTGCAACGAAGCTCTGGGCGGTTCTGGCGGTTCTGCGCCCCGAACTGCGCAAAGAATATTGAGGATTGCTATAGAAAAAGCGGTTCCATCGCGGCGCTTTGGGGCGCTTGCGCGTTCTGCATTGCGCATTTCGCAATGTGGATTCCAAAACAGCCTTTCGGCGGGGGCCGCCGAACCGGCAGCCCCCGCCGTCGTTTGTTCAAAATACCGTGCGGTGAAGGGGATTACATACCCACATAAGCGCCGTTCTCGATGACCATGCCCTTGGGGCTCTTGGAGACCTCGCCGTTCTCGGACCAGGTCATGCCCAGGCCGGTGATGCCGTCGAAGGTGAACTCAGCGCTGGTGAACACGCCCTTGAGCGCGTCACAGATGTCGCTGGCGCTCATGTCAGCGGTGACGCCGGCCTGCTGGCAGGCGGCATAGATGGCATAGACGCAGTCGTAAGCGTCGGCGGCGAACTGGTTGGGGATGTCACCGAACTGCTCCTGATAGGTCTTGACGAAGTTCTGGGTCTTCTCGTCCTCCGCGTCCGCGGTGAAGGGGGTGAGCAGCATAACGCCCTCGGCCAGAGAGGTGTCGAAGCCCTCCAGGGTCAGGATGCCGTCCATGCCGTCCACGCCGAAGAACTTGGGCGCGTAGTTCATCTCCTTGGCCTGAGCCAGGATCAGGGAAGCGGGCTGATAGTAGATGGGCAGGAACAGCAGGTCGGCGTCGTTGTTCTTGGCGTCGTTGAGCTGCACGGAGAAGTCGTTGGCAGTGTCGTCGGTGAAGGTGGTCACGCTGACGATCTCCAGACCGCGCGCATCGGCCTCGCTCTGGAACTTGTTGTAGATGCCGGTGGAGTAGGCGTCAGAGTTGTTGTAGATGACAGCAATCTTGGTGCCCAGGCTGTTGGTGGCGATGTACTCAGCGGAAGCGGTGCCCTGGTTGGGGTCGGTGAAGCACATCTGGAAGACGTTCTCCTTGCGCTCGATGCCGTCGGTCTGGCCGCCGATCACGTCCACAGAGGAGGCGGAGGGGGTCAGCATGAACATATTGTCAGCCTTGGCCTCCATGGAGACGGCCACGGAGGGACCGGTGGTGGTGGTGCCCACCAGGGCCTGCATGCCCCAGTCCTTCAGGTTGTTGTAAGCGTTGACGCTCTTCTCGGGGTCATGCTCGTCGTCCTGCCAGTTCAGCTCGAACTGGAGGTCGCCGCCCAGGGCGTTGATCTCGTCCACGGCGACCTGGGCGCCGTTCTTGGTGGCGGTGCCGTAGATGGCGGCGGCGCCGGTGACAGGGCCGATGCCGCCCAGCTTGATGACGGCGGCGCCGGTGGTGGTGGTCTCGGCGCTGCCCTCGGCGGCGGCGCTGCCCTCAGCGGCGGGAGCGGTGGTGCTGGCGCCGGAACCGCCGCAGCCGGCCAGGCTCAGAACCATAGCCAGAGCCAGAATCAGAGCAAAAATCTTTTTCATGTCCTATTTTCCTCCTTGAAATGTGCGCGGAGAAGTCTCCGCCCTGTAAGCAGGCGGGTCTTGGGCCCAGTCCGTTTACAATTTGGTAATACTCTACCACAGACCACCGGCGCAGTCAAGGTCAACTTGGCAGAAATGTGCTGAATCCTTCCTTTCTTTTCGGAAAAGATTTGATAAAAAGGCTCAAAAAGGAGACAATGAAACAATTTACCACACATGAATCAACGAAATGTCAATCTTTTCGGCGCGGAGGATGAAAAAGCCCTCCCCGGGGTTGGGGAGGGCAAAAAGGCTCAGAAACCACTGAAAAGTGCTCACATATCCCAGTTGTGCCAGACGTTCTGCACGTCGTCGTCGTCTTCCAGCAGCTCGATGATCTTTTCCATGTTCTTGATATCGCCCTCTTTTTCCAGCTTGACGGTATCGTTGGGAATCATGGCCTCTTCGGCGCTCTCGAAGGTGTAGCCGGCCTTCTCCAGAGCCTCGGACACGCCGACCAGAGCATCGGTGGCGCAGTAGACGATGAACACGTCGCCGTCGTTGACCAGGTCGTCGGCACCGGCATCCAGCGCGTCCATCATGACGGTATCCTCGTCCAGCTCCTCGTCCTCGTTGTTGATGACGATCTGGCCGCGGCGCTCGAAGTTCCAGGCCACGCAGCCCTGGGCACCCAGGTTGCCGTTGTACTTGTCGAAGATGTGGCGGATGTTGGGGGAGGTGCGGTTGCGGTTGTCGGTCAGGGCCTCGACGATGATGGCCACGCCGGAGGGGCCGTAGCCCTCGAACTGGAGGCGCTCGTAGTTGTCGCCGGAACCGGAGGCCAGCGCCTTGTCGATGGTGCGCTTGATGTTGTCCTTGGGCATGTTGACCGCCTTGGCCTTGGCGATGACGGTTGCCAGCTGAGAGTTGTACTTGGGGTCGCCGCTGCCGCCCTGCTTGACGGCGATGATCATCTCGCGCGCGATTTTGGTAAAGGCGGCGGAGCGCTTGGCGTCGGCCGCACCCTTGGTCTTCTGGATATTATGCCACTTGGAATGTCCGGACATTCTCTCTCATCCCTTCGTATTAGATGTATTTTCTGATATTCACAGATAAGAGCATTATAGCACTCCCCGCGCCACAATGCAAGACCCTCTTTGCAATGCACCAGGGCAACCGCATTTAAAAATTTGATTGTTTTTACGCAACAATGAACCTGTTTTACCGCCGTTTTCGTAGGGGCGACCTGTGGTCGCCCGCCAAAAGCCACATCAATTCCCGGGCGACCACAGGTCGCCCCTACAAAAGGGTTCAAATATCCAACAAATGTGGTGTTTTCAGGCGGTTTTTAAATGCCATTGCCTGGGGGAATGCGCTGTGCATCAATCGTAGGCAATCGGTTCGTCGTGCACCTGACTGCGCAGCACCTCCAGCGCCGGGAAGCGCCCGGCCAGCCACCGCTCCACCACGTCCAGCACGGGATTCTCCGTGGGATAGTGACCCGCGTCGATGACGTTCAGCCCGGCGGCGCGGGCCTCCAGAAAGTGGTCGTATTTGAGGTCGGCGGTGACGAAGGTGTCGCAGCGCTTCTCCAGCACCTCCCCCATCAGGCTGCCGCAGGAGCCGCCGCCCACCGCCACCCGGCGCACGGGCTTCCCGGCGTCGTAAAACCGGATTCCGTTGGGTTTCAGGGCGGTTTTCAGGGTTTTTACATACTCTTCCACGGAGACGGGCTGCTCCAGCTCCCCCACCCGGCCAACGCCGTAGGGCCCCAGCTCCGGGTGGACGCCGCCCTGCTCCAGCAGCTCCAGCGCACCGGTGAGGCCGCAGCGCCGGGCCAGCTCGTCGTTGACGCCGTCCGGCGTGGCGTCCAGACTGGTGTGGCAGCACAGGGCCGCGATGCCCGCCCCGGCCAGAGCAAGCACTCGCGCGGCGGTGTAATCGTCGTCGGTGACGGCCTTCAGGCCGCTGAAAATCACCGGGTGATGGCTGAGAATCATCTGACAGCCCCGCTCCGCGGCCTCGGCAATCACCGCCGGAGTGATGTCCAGACTCAGCAGCACCCGCTCCACAGGCGCGTCCCAGCACCCCACCAGCAGGCCGGAGTTGTCCCAGCTCTCCTGCATGGAAAAGGGCGCTTTTTCGTCCATTAGGTTGTAAATATCCCGCACTGTGGTCATTTTGGCCACTCTCCTCTCTCCAATCGTTCAATCCAATCCGTCAGAAGACGGTTCTCCTCCAACAGAGCCGCGCGGCGTTCGCCCTCCCGCTCCGAACGGCTCAGCCGCTCCAGCAGGGCTGCGTTCTTCCCGCGCAAAAAACGCAGGTATTCCACGC
The DNA here is from genome assembly GCA_902784305.1 of Oscillospiraceae bacterium. GTDB lineage: Bacteria > Bacillota > Clostridia > Oscillospirales > Oscillospiraceae > Onthomonas. Next base: position 8,899 of record CACZUK010000116.1, read on the forward strand.
GCTCCGGCTGCCGCTCCCACAGCAGTCCGCTCCGCCAGAGGGTCCGGAGGCATGGTCTGCGCCCCGCCCTCAGCCAGCAGGAGGGTGTACCAGCGCGGACCCTCGCAAATCACTTTTTCGGCCTCAATCCGGTAGCCGTGGTCCCAGAGCCAGCGGCGCAGCTCCGGCTGGGAGCGCTGGGGCTGCAAAATCAGCCGCACGCCCTCCCGGGTCCAGGGGGCGGCCTCCAAAATGTGGAGAATCATCTCGCCGCCCATGCCGCAGATGCTCACCGCGTCCGCCTCGCCGGGCTGAATGGCCTCCAGCCCGGGGCACAGGCGGGTCTGAACGCGGTCGGTCAGGCCATAGCGGGCCAAAGTCGCCTGCGCCCGCTCCAGGGGGCCGTGCCGGATGTCGGAGGCGATGGCGGAGGGAATCCGGCCCTCCAGCACCAGCGCGGCGGGCAGGAAGGCGTGGTCGGTGCCCACGTCGCACAGCCGCGCGCCGGACGGCACCCAGTCCGCCGCGGCCCGGAGCCGGGGCGTCAGGGGGATGGTTTTCTCGTTATTTCTCATCATTCTGCACAATATGGTGAAAAAACGCCCCGGAATGGCTCCGGGGCAGTTTTTTACTCCGCGTCCTTGGCGGCCAGGAACTCCCGCAGCTCCTTGAGCAGAACGTCGGGGTCGATGCCGTGGACGAAGCAGGCCTCCTCGATGGTCTCGCCCTGAGAGGCGGGGCAGAACAGGCAGTGCATGCCCATGCTCATGAACACGGGGGCGGCGTCGGGGGCGACGGCCAGCACCTGGCCGATGACGGTGTCTTTGGTAATCTCAGGCATGATGGTATCCTCCATAGTCAGCGGGTTTCCCCGCGGTTTTTTCGCTACAGACGGTATTATACCCACTTCGCGGCGGATTTGCAAGCGTTTTTTCCCCGCCTCCGGCGGCCAAAGGGGGA
>CACZUK010000117.1 GCA_902784305.1 Oscillospiraceae bacterium
TACCCCCAAAATGATTCTTGAGGGTATTATATACGGTCGTTTTTCTCAACTGTTGAAGTTCTTGTTAACAATTTTTTTACTCATTCAAATACCGTGGGAGCGGCGGCGCTGTGCCAATGGTGCAGCGCCGCCTTTTCCGTTTGGGTATTCTTCGGTTTGATTCTCGCGGCTATGAAGAACACAAAGAAGTAACCGCCCAGCCCCTTGAAAACTTGGCGGTTACTTCTTTGCAAGTAACACGAGGGACAACTGCCCTTCGGCAGCATCCTCCTCTGCCTTAGATTATACCCTCAAGACAGGAAAAAGTCAAGGGCGAGATGGAGCGGCGGCGCTGTGCCAGAGGTGCAGCGCCGCCTTTCTGATTCACAACTTTTCACAGCAAAAACCGCTCCACGGCCTCCGCCACGCCGCAGTGGTCGTTGTCCGCCACGACGGCGTCGCAGACCGCCTTCACGGCGTCCACGGCGTTGCCCATGGCCACGCTCAGGCCCGCGGCGCGGAGCATCGTCAAATCGTTGTAGCTGTCCCCCACGGCCAGCACCTGAGCGCGCTCCAGCCCCAGATGGCGGCACAGCAGCTCCAGCCCCACGCCCTTGTCCACACCCACCGGGGACACCTCCAGCGAGGTCTCCTCCGCGTCCACCAGGACCACGCTCAGGTCCTCCAGCGCCGCGCGGGTGACGGAGCGGTCCTCCGGGCTGACGTGGTACAGACAAATTTTGTCCGCCTCCCAGCCCAGCGCCGCGCACTCGGCCCAGGCGTCGTCCAGATGCGTGCCAGTGGCGTCGAAGTGGTTCTGATAGTGGGCCATGTGGAAATGGCTCAGATTCGCCACATCCCGCCGGTTCATCAGGCACAGGTCGTTGATGAGAATCTGGGGCATCACGTCCCGGTCCCCCAGCCGTGCGCGGATGGTCTGTACCAGAGCGGCGTCAAAGCGCTGCCGGTGAATTGCCCGGCGTTCTTCTAAATCGTAAATCAGCGCGCCGCTCTCGCCCAGCACATAGCGCATGCGCGGGAACAGGGGAAAGAAGGCGTTCAGCTCCGCAAGGCTGCGTCCCGTTGCGAAAACCACGGTTTTTCCCGCCTCCAGCGCCCGATTCAGGACCGAAACGTCACCGGGAGAGATGGTCTTCCGGCTGTTGAGCAGGGTGCCGTCCATATCCGCGGCCAGCAGCTTTATGGGCATCCTCATTCCTCGTCCTCCTCCTGGGGCTCCGGCTCCTCCTCGGCTTCCGCGCTCTTCTGCTTCTCCTTGAAGGACTCAAACTTCGACTTTTCCTTGAAGAAATGGTCCTCTCCGTCGCTGCCGAGCATGAAATAGTAATAATCGTGCTGCATCGGGTTCAGAGCTGCGTTCAGGCAGTCCAGACCGGGGTTGCAGATGGGACCCGCTGGCAGGCCTTGCACCACATAGGTGTTGTAGGGGCTGTCAATGGCGATGTCCTCGTTGGTCAGATGGGCCTTGCGCTCGGGCAGCACATACTGGACCGTGGAGTCCATTTGCAGCCGGCCCTGGATGTCATCGTGGTCGGGGTTGTTCAGACGGTTGTAGATGACCCCCGCGATTTCGGCGCGGTCCTCGCCGGTGGTCTCCTTCTCAATGATGGAGGCCATGGTCACGATTTCGTCCACGCTGTAGCCGGAGAGCTGCTGCTGTGCGTCCATCACCGAGTCAAACCGGGTCTGGAAGTTGTTGAGCAGCTTGAGCAGTACGTTGTGGGCCTGGGTGCCCTTGTAGAACTGATAGGTGTCCGGGAACAGGTAGCCCTCCAGCCGCTTCGCGCCGGTGCGCTCCACGCCCTCCAGGAAGGCGTAGTCGAAGCTGTCATGCTCCGCGGAGTCCATCAGCTCCTTGGCGCTGCACACGCCCGCCTGCTCCAGCAGCCGGAAGACCTCCTCCAGGGTGTAGCCCTCGGGAATGGTCACGTCGGCGGTCTCCCGGACGGGGGAGCTCTTGCGGAAGCTGTTGAGCAGGGCGGAGTAGTCCATCTCCGTGGACAGCTCGTAGGTGCCCGTGGTGATTTGTTCGGCCTTGTGGGTGACGGCGGCGAAGGTCTGGAAGAGGAAGGGGTACTCGATGAGCCCGTCCTCCTTCAGGTTGTTGGCAATGTCCGCGATGGTGTCGCTGTTGGAGATGGTCACGGACACGGTTTTGGGGCTCTTGTTCAGGGAGAGCACGTCGTTGGCCCAGCGCCAGCCCAGCGTGGCCAGCAGGAAGGAGCACAGCAGCACGCCGCCCACATAGACCATCACCGCCAGCAGGGACTCCGCCAATGTGAGGCGGGCGGGGGCACGGGGAGGCGCGGGTGGAGGTGCGGGGATGGGCTCCGGCTCCGGCTCGGCGGGGGTGGGCAGCTCGTCGGGGAAGCGGAAACGCGTGAGGTCCTCGTCCCAGGAGCAGCAGCCCTGGTGCCAGTCGAAGGTGGGCCAGGTGTCGCCGCTCAGGCTCAGATCCCGGGTGTCCTGGTCCAGATTCACCCCGGGCAGCTGGTCCAAATCGTCAAAAACGCTGTTCAAAACCTCGTTGGGAATCAGGGCAGGCTCCTTGCGCCCATGCTCCTCACCCATGACTCTCCCTCCTTCCTCTCGCTGACGCCCCACAGGGGCAAGGAGCCGGGCAGAGGACGACTGCGCTGCAAGCTCGCCTCTGGTCCTCTGCCCGGCTTCCTTTTTTGATTATGGTTTTGTGGATGTCCAACGCGCGGACTCAGCCGTGGTAGTGGATGCCCTCACGGACCTCCGCGCTGGCCTCGGCACCGCGCAGAGCCTCCACCAGCTTCAGGCCGAAGGCGATGGAGGAGCCGGCAGCCTCGGCGGTGATGATGCGGCTGTCCTGCACCACCTGCTCACCCTTGAGCACCACGGCGGAGAACATCTGCTCCTCCATGCCGGGGTAGACCACGCAGTGACGGCGGTCCAGCAGGCCCAGCTGGGCCAGAATCGTGGGCGCGGCGCAGATGGCGGCGATCCACTTGCCCTCCTGGCTGGAGCGCTGAATCAGGAGCTGGGCCTGGTCGCAGGACATGATGGCCCGCACGCCGCCCAGTCCGCCGGGCAGCACGAGCATATCCATCTTGTCGAACTGCACGTCGTCAATCATGCAGTCGGCGGTGACCTGCACGCCCTGACCGGAAATGACGTTCAAATCGTCCATGACGGACACCAGGTGCACCTGCACACCGGCCCGGCGCAGCACGTCACAGGGGCTCAGAGCCTCGATGGTCTCAAATCCGTTTCCCAGCAGTATGTATACCATTTTAAAATCTTCTCCTTCTCTCAAGGACGGTTGGGGGGAGGCAAAAGGCCTCTTAGAGGCATTATAACACGCGAGAGGAGAAAAGTCCATACATCTGCCACCAAAATCCCGTGGAAAAAACGAGCCGTCCTTCAACGTGTGGTATTGTGCATTGTGATGCGCCCGGCGGGGCGGTCAGAGAGGGCGGCAGGAGGGAAGCCCCCGCACGTTTTCCGGCGAAAGCGCGTCCAAATCCCGCGAAGCGCTTTCCATTTTTGACCATTTCAAAGGGTTCCCGGCCCGCGGACCGGCACCAATCGTGTATTCTATAATAAGGTTGCGTTTTGGAGCGGGGAATGGTATAATTAACCCGGCACGGACCGCGCCGCGGGCACCGGCGTGCTCATGAGAATCAGCCAAAGAGAGGCAAAGCGCCTCATTTCAGACGAAAGAGTGAATCCAATGAGATTATTTCGCAGTAAAACGGAAGAGCCCGAGGAGGCCGTCTATCAGGCGGTGACGCCGGCCATCACGGTGGACAACGTGTATCTGAGCTACCGGAGCATCGTGCCCGTGAGCAAGCGCTACAGCAAGGTGGAGGAGGGCGTGAAGCGCACCGGCCGCGTGGAGCACTTCGAGGCGCTGCACGGCATCTCCTTCGAGGTGGCGCAGGGGGAGATCGTGGGCCTCATCGGGCGCAACGGCTCCGGCAAGTCCACGCTGCTCCGGGTGCTGGCGGGCATCTTCGAGGCAGACCGCGGCACGGTGGACCTGCACGGCAAGACGGTGTCCCTGCTGGCCCTGGGCGTGGGCTTTCAGAAGCAGCTCTCGGGCCGGGAGAACATCTACCTGTCCGGCCTGCTGATGGGCTTCTCGAAGCAGCGCATCGACAAGCAGATCGACGAGATTATCGAGTTCTCCGAGCTGGGCACCTTCATCGACAAGCCTGTGCAGACCTACTCCAGCGGCATGCAGTCGAAGCTGGGCTTCGCCATCACGGCCATTCTGAAGACGGACATCATCCTCGTGGACGAGGTGCTCAGCGTGGGCGACTCCCACTTTAAGAAGAAGAGCTTCAACAAGATGAAGGAGCTCATCGCGGAGCGCAACCGCACCGTGGTCATCGTCTCCCACAACACCTCCACCATCGCGGAGATTTGCGAGAAGGTCATCTGGCTCCACGACGGCGACATCAAGATGATTGGTCCCACCGATGAGGTGGCGGATTTGTATGAGGAGTTTATGGAGCAGTACTGACGGGAATGCACACTGCCGCGCAACGACAGGAGCCGCGAATAACAAATGAGCGGCGGAAGTGCCCCTTGAGGGTGCAGGAGACGCAGAAAGTGCTGATTTCTACGTTTTTAGGTGGGAGGAAAGGGGAAACTTTCGTTTCTTATACACCCTTATCTTTATCTTCTACCAAGAAGCAGCGCTCAGGCCGCGCGGGCCCCTACTTTCTTTTATTCGAAAGAAAGTAGGCAAAGAGCGAACCAGAGGGGGCTCGCCCCCTCTGGACTCCCTGACCAAGGGGGCGCTCAGCGCCCCCCTTGGAACACCCCCGCTTGATTGCCCCACCATCGTAAGCACCGCCAGAAAGTAGTTCTGGGGGCAACGGCGCTATCTAAAACCCAAAATGTAAGACAGCGGGAGCGGGGCAGAATCATTATCGTCCCATTGGCCACCCACCTTCGTGCAGTTTTCCGCATAAATAGACCCACTATCGTACCATCGACCACCCATCTTTGTGCAGTTTTCCGCATAAATAGACCCACTATCGTACCATCGACCACCCACCCCACCCGGCCCCCCTTCCCGGGGGCGGGCAGTCGGCTTGCGGTATGTACGACGCCTTCGTTGAACTACCGCTGAG
>CACZUK010000118.1 GCA_902784305.1 Oscillospiraceae bacterium
GCGAGGGGGAGTGCAGCATCTACGTCATCGCCCGGAACGGGCTGCAAAGAAGGGTCACGGTGACTGTGAAGAAGTAAGCATCCCAACCACAAGCGATTTTTGACAGAAATACAGCCCCCTCTCCTGTCCGGCAGCGCGCCGGATGGGGGAGGGGGTTAAACTTTGAGGGCTTGGTCGTGTATCTGCTTTGCAGGACGTGCTCCGATTGCCCCAGAAAAGGAAAAACAGGCCTCCCCATCCTGTGTCACACAGAGAATGAGGAAGCCGTTTTCTTCCTGCCGCGTGTTTTCCTGTCTTCCACGCCTAGCCCGGAAACAGGATGTAGCGCAGATGCCGCACCCCGTCGGAAAAGGTTCTCAGCTTGGACCGGCGCTCAAACGCGATGCGCAGCCTCTGCCCCGCGGCCTGGGCGATCAGCTCTGTGGCGAACTCCATGCCGTCGCAGCGCAGCTTCAGCCGGGCAATGGCTTCCCGCGTCAGGGCGCGCTGTCCGCTGTGGAAATCCCGGACAGAGGTGTGAAAGCGCAGCCGTCCCAGGGCGGACAGAACCGGAACCCCGAGCCGGTGCAGCGCGGACATGGCCCCCGGCTCCAGCCCCCCGGCGAAGCGGTCCCCCACGACCAGGTCGCAGCCGCCCTCCAGCAGGGGCCGCACCAGTCCCTCCAGGTGGAGCAGGTCATAGGTGCCGTCGCAGTCGGAGAGCACCACCACCGCCCCACGGCTGTGAGAAAGCCCCGTGCGCAGGGCGCGGCCATAGCCCCGGCGCGGCTCCATCACTACCCGCGCGCCGTGGGCGGCGGCGATGGAGGCGGAGTCATCGTCACTGCCGTTGTCCACCACCAGCACCTCCCCCGTCCGTCCGCTTTCCATCAGAAAGCGCTGGGCCTCGTCCACACAAGGGCCCACAGCCGCCGCCTCGTTCAGGCAGGGCAGCAGGATCGTCACTTCCACGCTGCAAGGTTCATTGAGCTTCACGCTTCGTCCCCTCCTTTTTATACGGCCAGTACAGATACGCGAGTATCAGCCCGATGGCCAGCATCGTCCCCGCCAGCGCACGATAGGTGAAAAAGTAGTGCTGGGCCGTGTGTCCGCGCAGCGCAGTAAAGCGCGCAAAGGGCACACATCCCACCAGCGCGTAGAGGGCGCAGACCCGGTCCAGCCGCTTCCAGCGCAGCAGCACCGCCACCAGCACCAGCAGCACCAGCAGCCAGAACACCGCCCGGCCAATGGGCCCGTACTCCAGCGGGAACAGGCGTTCCAGCACCACATCCCACATGTGGCGTACAATCTCCGGCGTGTGCTCCGCGCGGACGGAGTTGCGGCTGAGCCACTTGTTGACGTTGTATTGCAGCGCAGCTGCCGAATCGCCGCCCACCACCGTGAGCGCCAGCACCCACTTTGTAGCCCACATGCCCGCATAGCCCGCCAGCCACGCCGCCGCGCTCTCCCCGGCGCGCCGCCACAGCGTCAGCGTGTCCGCGCCCCGGCGCTCCATCGCCGTGAGCATCAGCAGCAGCGGACAGGTCAGCGTCACCGTCTCCGTGGTGAAAAAGTCCAGATAAATCGCAATCATGCCCACGGCGAAGAAGAACGGTCCGCACCACTCCTCCCGGCCCCGGTGAATCAGCTCCACGCCCAGCACCGAGGCGCTGAGCATGAGCAGGAACATCCAGGTGCTCTCCAGCGTCAGCAGCGCCCACCACGCGCTCACCATCAGCAGCGCCGCCACTGTGCACAGCGCCGCGTCCGGCATCCCCAGCCGCGTCAGCTGCCACAGCAGCAGCAAAAACAGCAGCGTGGCGAGGACAAAATGGACGTTGTAAATCGTGCCGATGCTGGTGAACACATGGGCCAGGCGCATCAGTGCCGCCGAGCCGTGCCAGTAGCGGCTGTAGTTCTCATTGGCGGGCAAGCCCTGATGCACCGCGTCGGAAAAGTTGTGGTTGGTGTGCTTCTCCGCGCTCCAGTAAAACCCGGCCCGGAGGGGTCCTTTGAGTCCCGGCAGCTCGTCCATCTGGTAGGCGATGCTCAGAGTAACGCAGTCCGAATACCGGTGGGCCTTGCTGGCCTCAACGTCCTCCACCCAGTTGTAAATCACCGTATTGTCCGTCAGCAGCCAGGCCGATTCCTCCATGTGCTTCTGAATCAGGCTCCGGGGCACCAGTCTGGCCCCTAAGAACAGCAAAAGGCCAGTGCAGAGGACCAGCCCATAAATCATCAGGTAGGTCCGGGCGCTTCGAACGCGCCTGCTCATGCTTCCGCCTCCTCTTTGGTGTGATGAACCCGATTGTAGCACAGCTTTCGGACCTTGGCAAGGGCGGGAGCGGGGTAATTTTTCTGCGGGAGCCGGAACGTATTTTTTTCACAGCCCTTGCGTCTTTTCCCGGGTTGTGCTATTCTTTACGATAAGGTGAGAAGTACCATAATGAAATGGGATGGCATCCCAATAGGAAACACTGTGGGTGTTTATTGGCTATTTTCCCATAAATACGTCCAAATACGTGGTTTCACTTTTGAGAAGGAGGAATCAACATGAAAGCAAAGCTGCGTTCGTTGGTGGCGCTGCTGTTGGCGCTGAGCATGGCCTTTAGCCTGTTGAGCGCCAACGTCTGGGCCGCAGAGTCGGGCGGAGACTCATCCGTCCGGACCGTCGGCGGAGACTCATCCGTCCGGACCGTCGGGGAGGCGGAAGACCCACCCCCTGACGCGTCTGAGGAGGAACAGTCCGCGCCGGAGGAGTCCAAACCAGAGGAGTCCGACCCGGAGGAGTCCGCCCCGGAAGAGTCCGCGCCGGAGGAGTCCAAACCGGAGGAGTCCAAACCGGAGGAGTCCAACCCGGAAGAGTCCGCGCCGGAGGAGTCCGCGCCGGAGGAATCCGCCCCGGAAGAGTCCGCGCCGGAGGAATCCAAACCGGAGGCGTCTGAGGCACCCGAAGAAACGGACCCGGCGGACGAGAGCGCCCCGGCGGACGAGAGCGCTGCGGAGAGCGCCGCGCTCCAGCCGCAGGACAACTCCGTGTTTGAATTGATTAAGTCCGATGGGTCCAGCCAGAGCTTTGATAACAATCAAATAAGTGATGCCCAAGCAGCATGGATGCAAAACCACGGCAGCACCCTCAAGCTGCTTCAGAATGCCGACGCTGGTACGGTCCAGTGGACTTTTGCCTTCAACGAGCAAAGCCCGGGCAACACAACGGAGAGCCCCTATACCTTTACCCTCGATTTGAACGGGCACAAGCTGAGCTTGGGGGGATTAGATGTCAAAGGATGCAAGCTGATTGTCAAGGACTCCGGAACGGGCGGCAGCTTGCAGCACGTCAGTTTCGGCATGAGCGTGGAGAAAAACGGATCAGTCAAGGGCACCGTGGAACTTCAGAGCGGCAGCATTGTGTCCGAGACCTATAATTATGCGGGAGTCGCGGTAAGATTCGGAGGAATACTTACGGTCAGCGGCGGCAGCATTCAGGGCATCGGCGCTGCGGTTGCTCTGATTCAAGACGACGCGAAGGCCACGATCACGGGCGGCACCATTGAGGGCCTCTTCACTACTGCGGTTAATCTGCGCGAAGACGTAACGTTCGATGTCAGCGGCGGCAGCATTGTGTCCAAATATGGCGTGGCAGTCTCGGCGTATGGCGGAGCAACGCTTAAGGTCAGCGGCGGCACCATTCAGGGCGACAAGACTGCGGTTTACCTGGATAGCTCAGGGGCAGAGGCCAAGTTCACCGGCGGCACCGTTCAGGGCAGTTCCAAGTCGGTGGAGGTGATGCAAAACTGCGCAGCCACCATCACCGACGGCACCTTCAAGGGCGCGGTTTTCGTCCACGGCAAGATAGGACACGATGATATGGACGGCGTGCTCAATCTCTCCGGCAGCCCCAGCATCTCAAAAATCTCCCTCTACGGGGAGAACGATTCCTATCCCGTCATCACCACGGAGGGTATGAGCAACACGGAGAAGATTCCGGTGGAAATCCTCCAGTTCAACTACGGTACCGGCGGTGACTCCGGCGACTCCGGTTCCGGCAGCTCCGGCTCCGGCTACAGCTCCGGCTCCGGCTACAGATCCGGCTCCGGCTACAGCTCCGGCTCCGGCTCTGGCTACGGCTCTGGCTACAGCTCCGGCTCCGGCTCTGGCTACGGCTCCGGCTCTGGCTCCGGCTCTGGCTCCGGCTCTGGCTACGGCGGTTCCGGTTCCGGCTACAGCTCCGGCTCTGGCTCCGGTTCCGACTCCGGCAGCTATGTCAACATCGGCGGTGTGTTCACCGAGGGCTTCAAGGCGAACAACGAAGGCAAAGAACCCTCCGAATATTTCTCCTCCGCCTTCCCCGGTTTCAAGGTGCAGAAAACCTACGACGAAAGGGAGGGTATGCTGGCGGCGGAATTCGCCATCAAGGTCGATGATGTGGAAGTGGAGTACGACGGCGAGGCGCATACCATCTCTGATCCGACCTTCTGGAATGGCAGCAAAAAGCTCGATTCATGGTGGGATCTTGATGATGTCCCCTACTTTTCCGAGCAGGATCCGGGTGAGAATCCTGATTTCGACGATGATTCGATCTGGGACTATTATCCCCCAGACTACACGGACGCGGGGAAGTACGAGATTTACATCGGCGCAAAATATGGAGAGTCCATAAAAGTCGAGAAGGCCACCGTCACCATCAAGCCCCGGCCCATCACGGTCAGCGGCATCACCGCTCAGACAAAGGAGTACGACGGCAGCGCCGCGGCCACGCTGAATACGGCCAGTGCAACTCTTAAAAACACACTTTCCAGTGAGCCTCTGACCATCGCCAGCGCCACGGGCACCTTTGTGAAGACGAACGCCAGCGGCGATATTGTGCACGACGACGCCGGCGCGCCGGTGGGGGACCCCGACGTGGGTTCAGGCAAGACGGTGCTGATTTCCGGCATCACCTTCCAGAGCAGCAGCACTGCCTTTAAAGCTGCGAACTACACCGTGGACCCCAAGTCCCAGACCACCTGCTCCGGTCAAATCAAGCAGGGCGCTCAGAAGGTCATTGTGAAGGGCATTACGGCGAAGAACAAGGAATATGACGGCAACACGGACGCAGAGCTGGACCTCACCGGCGCCAAACTGTACACCAAGGACACGGACGGGGCGTTCACCGTGGAAGTGACGGATGCGGGCTTCACCGCCGCCGGCTCCTTCGCGGAC
>CACZUK010000119.1 GCA_902784305.1 Oscillospiraceae bacterium
GATTGTCGTGGAGGACAACGGCCCCGGCTTTGCAGCGGCGGGTGAGTCCGAATCGCATAACGCACTGACGAACATCCGGCAGCGGCTGGAGCTGATGTGTGGCGGGAAAATGGAAATCACAGCCCGGGAAGAAGGAGGGACGAAGGTGACCATACGGATTCCCCTGCGGGGAACGCAGGGGGACTGAAAGGGCAGGATCATGTGAAGTGCCCCCTATCCTGCACAGCAAAAATGCGCACATCTTTCGATGATTCGACCACACAGGCACTGACAAAAAAGAGAATTTTTATGGCACTGTTTGATGGACTGGAAATCAGCCGGGATACGCTGGAGCAGGCAAACCCGGTTTTCAACACGGCAAAACTGACCCTGTTTCAACTCTCTGGCACCGGAGACGCGGATGCCGCCGCCATTTCGGAAAAGCTGGGTCTGACCATGGAGCAGACTCAGAACAGCGCAAACAGCGTTGCGTCCCCGGAGCAGCTGGCAGCTGGTGCCCTCACCATGGAAAACCGCTTCCGGACCATGGGAGTGCTTGCGGACCGGTCTGGCTGCGATGTGCATGTGGACCTGCCCTGCGGCTACACGCCCAGGGCCATTCACAGCGCCAGAGCCGGGAAGCGATTTGTGGGTCTGGACCTGCCCGCCGTCATCGGTGAGCTGGAGGGCGTCATCTCCTCTCTGCTGACACCGGAGGAGCAGAAGCTGGTCCGTTTCCAAGCCGTGGACGCCACCAACTACGCCACGCTGGAGGCGGCGCTCCGGGAGGTGGAGGGCACGCTCTGCATCACCACCGAGGGGCTGCTGATGTACTTCACGGACTCTGAGATGGAGGTATTTCTGGACAATATCCGGCTCCTGCTGGAGCGGCACGGCGGCTGCTGGATAACCCCTGACCCTGAGATCACTCTGGCCTACATCATCGCACTGAAAACCGTGTGCGGTGAGCGGTTTATGGAGGTTATGATGAACGCCAGACAGCAGGCAGCGGACAAGTCGGACGTTCAGGTCGGCGGGAACAGGCTGCTGCTCAATCCCGCAGATGTTCCGGGCAGCATGAAGGCCGCTATGGGGCTTCTGGCGAAGCACGGTCTGAAAGCCGAGCGGATGGTGATTGCCGACTATATGCCGGAGCTGGCCAGCCTCTCCCTGATTCCCGAACAGGCGGAGGCATACAAAGCGGCCATGAAGCAGTGCGCCTACTGGAAAGTCACCCTTGCCGGCCCCGTCCGGGCGCTGGACACCTCCGCTGTTGCCTCCAAAGCCTTTGACGCCTCCGCCCAGATTCAGGACGGAACTCTGCTGCTCCGGCTCACCGGGCGGCTGGACACGATGACCGCCCCGAATCTGCTGGCCTTCTACGAGCAGAACCGGGAGGCCATTCAGGGCGTGTGCGTGGACTGCGGCGAGCTGGAATACATCTCGTCCGCGGGGCTGCGGGTGCTGCTCATCATGCAGAAGGGCTGTGCCGACGGCGTGCGGCTGCAAAAGGTCAACCGTCTGGTCACGGAGATTCTGGAGCAGACCGGCTTTGATTCTGTTTTGGCGGTGGAGAACTGACAGATTGGGGAGTCTTTTCAGACCAGACAGCGTTCTTTGTTGATATGAAGGAGATGTTCTGGGTTCCCTGACCGATGCTGAGTGAGAAGGAGTTTTGCTATGACAACAGAATTACAATCCAATGTTCTTTCCGCCAACACCATACGAAAGGTTCTGCCATCCTGCCTCGTGTACGCTCTGGTGCAGTCCATGACCTTCATGGTGGACACCATTGTGGCGGGACACTTTTTGGGCGCGGACTCTGTGGCGGCAGTGGCTCTGGGGATGCCCATCATCGGGCTGATGCTCTCCTTTGCGGGCATGATTCTGCAAGGCGGCTTTCTGAAGCTGCTGGACGCCCTGGGGCGCAGCGACACGGAGGACTATTACCGCATCTTTTCCCTCACGCTCACCTTCACGCTGATTGTGGACTGCATCTTCCTTGCCATCTGCCTGTTCGGCACAAACGCCGTGCTGGGCGTGGCCGGCGCGGGAAAGGCCACGGCAGCAGCGCAGACCATGGGCGCTTTGTACATCCGCACAGCCTGCTGGATGATTCTGTTCTTCAGCCTGGGAACCATTTTTCAGCTTGTCATGGCCACCTATGGCTACCAGACTGACCGCATGCTGGCAAGCGTCCTGTGCGTGGTGGTCAACGTGGTGTGCTCTGTTATTTTCATCAACCTGCTTCCGGGCGAGCTTCGGATTGCGGGACTGGGCATCGGGTCCGCCATTGGCACACTGGTGCAGACCATCGCGGCATGGGTGTCCATGCGCCGCCGAAAGGTCTCTGTTAAGTTCAGATTCTACCCCATCAACGGGAAAAACCTGCTGGATTCCCTGGATATGCTGCGGCGGGGCCTGCCTTCCTCCGTGGACAACATTCTGGACAGCGCCAGCAGCTCCATCGTGAACCGCCTGATTCTCAGCCTCTTCGCGGACGGCACCTCCGTGCTGGCGCTGGTGGCCATCGTCAAGACCCTGAACTCCATCGTCCGCACGGTGGGCAGGGGCGTGTTCTACTCCGCGGAGCCCATGGTGGGCATCCTCCACGGCGGACGCGACAACGAGGGCATCAAAAAGACCTTCACCACCGCCCTGAAGCTGGGGCTGGTGTATGCGGCGGGACTGGCCGCCGTCCTGATTGCGGTGCAGGTGCCCCTGCTGACCTTCTACAACGTCAATGAGAACCCGGACGCCCACATCGGTCTGACCATGGTCGCCGTCAGCGGTCTGGTGTTTGTGTTCTCCTTCACCTTCAATGCGATCTACGAGGCAACGGGTCGTCTGGGTCTCTCTCTGCTGGTGGCGGTGGTGCCGGACAGCATCCTCTACCCGCTGCTCCTGCCTGTGACCACCAGGCTTCTCGGCGTCACCGGCGTATGGCTGGCCATGGGCTACTGCTTCCTCCCCTTCTTTGCCGTCTACTATCTGGTGTTTGCGCTCCTCAACTGGGGCGTTCCCGTGCCGCTGGAGCGGCTGCTGGCCCTGCGGAGGATGGAGGAGCGCTCCACAGCGCTGGATGTGAGCATCCCCACCGATGCCCAAAGCGTCACCTTTGTCTCCGAGCAGCTCCAGAGCTTTTTCACGGAGCATGGCGCACCGGCAAAGGTTGCCTACGCCTGCGCCCTGTGCATGGAGGAAATCGCCGCCGACTATCTGGAACACAGAAAAGCGGCCGGAGATTCCCAAAAGAAGGCGTATATGGACATCAAGGCCTTCCGGGACCCGGAAAAGATTGAACTCGTGCTCCGGAACTATGACGAGCCCTATAACCCGCTGGTCTTTGAGCGGGAGGAGGAGAGCTTCGCCAAAATCGGCGTGACCATGGTGCAGCGCATCTCCAGGGACATCACCTACAGCTACGCCTACCATCTGAACGTGGTCTCAGTGACCATTGAAGCCTAGCCACTCAAAAAAGGAGAAAAACTGATGAAAACCAGGCTGAGCAACAACAAACTGACCATTTTTCTTGAGGGTCGCATCGACACCAACAACGCGGCAGCCGTGGAAGCGGAGCTTATGAGCGCCGTCCGAAGCGCACAGGGCGCGGAAATCGTACTGGATGCCGAAGGGCTTTCGTACATCTCCTCCGCCGGTCTGCGGGTGCTGATGAAGCTGCGCAAGCAGGCCGGTACGGCCATCACGGTGGAAAACGTCAGCCGCGAGGTCTATGACATCTTCGAGACCACCGGCTTCACCGAGCTTCTGAACGTGAAAAAGGCCCTGCGGCAGCTCAGCGTGGAGGGCTGCGAGCTCATCGGCTCCGGCGGCTTTGGCCGCGTGTACCGCATCGACCCGGAGACCATCGTGAAGGTCTACAACCCCGGCCTCACGCTGGACCTGGTGCAGCAGGAGCGGGATACCGCCCAAAAAGCCTTTCTGATGGGCGTCCCCACGGCCATTTCCTATGACGTGGTGAAGTGCGGCGACTGCTTCGGGGTCGTCTATGAGCTGCTCAACGCAAAGACCGTTGCGCAGATTATGGATGCCGACCGCAGCCGCGTTGCGGAAATGGGACAGAAGAGCGCCCGTCTCCTGCGCAGCCTCCATGAGATTTCTGTGGAGGATGGGGTGCTTCCGGACCGCAAAGCGGAAATGATTCAGTGGGTGGACAAAATCGCCCCCATTCTGGAGCCCTCGGAGGCAGAGGAGCTTCGCGGCTTCCTCCGCGCGGTGCCCGGGCGCCGGACCTTCCTGCACGGTGACTTCAACTCCAAGAACATCATGGTACAGGAGGACGGCGAGTTTGTGCTCATCGACCTGGGCGACGCGGCCTTCGGACACCCCGTCTTCGATGTCGCCGGTCTCACCCTGCCCTACCTGTTCCTGCTCAAGTCTCCCATGCCCGGGGCGGAAATCCGGCGTCTGCTGGGCTTTGACCCGGAGGACGGAGCGCTGATGTGGGGCACCATGTGCGGCACCTATTTTGAGAGCGCTGAGATTGCATCCTGGACGCAGACAATCATGCCCTACGGACAGCTGCTAGCCACTTATCAGGGCACCCGCCTTGCCGGATATGATATGGATTACATGAAGCAGCGGTCACTTCCGGGCATCAGAAACCGGCTGCTGCCCCTGATTCGCAGTGCAAAGCCACTGAATTGGTGAACATACTCTGTTCCCGCGTTATCCCGAAGCCGCTTTCCCGTTCAGTCGATTCAGGCAGTGTCCGAACACATAAAAACGGCCTCTCTCCACACGGAAGGGGCCGTTTTTGCTGGACTGAACCTTCGCGCTTGTCTTCAGGACCTTCTTGCCCTTTTTCGCCTCCACCCAGGCAGTGTAACTGCGCTTGCGGTTGATTTTCTTCCCACCGAACTTCTTAATCTTGACGGTGGTGTTCTTCGCGCCCTT
>CACZUK010000120.1 GCA_902784305.1 Oscillospiraceae bacterium
GAGAGGCTCGAAAGCGTCATCTCCTGATAGCCGGAGTTGGCGCAGGCCTCGATGCCCTGCTTCGCCAGCACGTCCACGCTCTTGGGCCGAACGGGCCGGTAGCAGTAGCCCGCCTGACAGAACCGGCAGCCCCGAATACAGCCGCGAAACAGCTCCAGCATCACCCGGTCGTGCACAATTTCCGTGGAGGGCACGATGGTCTTGGTGGGATAGACGCTCTGGTCCAAATCCTGCACGATGCGCTTGCGGACCCGCGCCGGGGCACCGTCTTTGGGCGTGATGGCCGACACGGTGCCGTCGGCGTTGTAGCTCACGTCGTAGAGCGCGGGGACGTAGCAGCCCTCAATCCGCGCGGCGCGGCGCAGCAGCTCGGCGCGGCTGACCCCCTCCCGGCGGCAGGCGCGGCAGAGCTCCACAAACTCGCAGTCCAGCTCCTCGCCCTCGCCCAGAAAGAACACGTCGATGAAGTCGGCCAGCGGCTCGCCGTTGACGGCGCAGGTGCCGCCCGCCACGACGATGGGGTCGTCCTCAGCCCGGTCGGCGCAGTGGAGGGGGATGTGGGCCAAATCGAGCATGTTGAGCACGTTGGTGTAGGCCATTTCATAGCCCAAAGAGAAGCCAACGATGTCGAATTTGCCCAGCTCGTCCCCGCTTTCCAGGGCATAGAGCGGGATATTGTTCCGGCGCAGCTCCTCCTCCATATCGCCCCAGGGGGCGAAGGCGCGCTCGCACCAGACCCCGTCCAGGGCGTTGAGGGCGGCGTAGAGGATGCGCAGGCCCAGATTAGACATGCCGATTTCGTAGGTGTCGGGGAAGCACAGGGCAAAGCGGGTGTCCACGGCCTCCCGGTCCTTGAGGATTTGGTTGTATTCCCCGCCGGTGTAGCGGGCGGGCTTCTGCACTCGGGGCAGGATGCGCTCCAGCTTTGGATTCACGTTGTTTCCCTCGCCTTTCTGGTTGTATGAGTGATTCTTGCTCTCATTGTACCCGAAAGCGGAGTTTTTGGCAAGTGGATTTGTGTTTCATCTTGACAAACGCGAAAAATGTGCTACACTGTTTGGCAGTGCAATCGTGCTTTAAACTGTTAAAGCCGTTCATTTTAAGAAGAGAGAAGGAAGAGGACTATGGCACAACGCGGCAATTTGATGACCGTGCGCTCGGACGTGCGGGTGGTGGACGCGACCCTCCGGGACGGCGGACTGGTGAACGATTTCTACTTCACCGACAGCTTTGTCAACGCGCTCTACCGGGCCAACGTGCAGGCGGGCGTGGACTACATGGAGTTCGGCTACAAGGCGTCGAAGGATTTGTTCGACGTGAACAGCTTCGGCAAGTGGAAGTTCTGCGACGAGGAGCACATCCGCGCGGTGGTGGGCGAGAACAACTCCGACATGAAGATTGCGGTCATGGCGGACGTGGACCGCTGCAACTACCGGGAGGACATCATCCCCGGCGACGAGAGCGTCATCGACCTGGTGCGGGTGGCGACCTACATCCACCAGATGCCCGCGGCCATCCGCATGGTGGAGGACGCGAAGAAGAAGGGCTACGAGGTCAGCTGCAACATCATGGCCCTGTCCAAGGTGCGCGAGTCGGATTTGCAGCAGGCGCTGGAGATGCTGGGCCAGAGCTGCGTGGACATCGTCTACCTGGTGGACAGCTACGGCAACCTCTACCCGGAGCAGATTCGCTCCTTCACGGACCTCTACCTGGAGATGGGCGAAAAGTACGGAAAAAAGGTGGGTATCCACGCCCACAACAACCAACAGCTGGCCTTTGCCAACACCATCGAGGCGCTGGCCCGGGGCGCGAGCTATCTGGACGCCACCATGGCGGGCATGGGCCGCGGCTGCGGCAACTGCTCCATGGAGCTGCTGCTCAGCTTCCTGAAGAACCCCCAGTACAACGTCTTCCCCGTCTTCCGCTTCCTCCAGAACGAGATGAACCCGCTGCGGGAGAGCGGCGTGCAGTGGGGCTACGACATCCCCTATCTCATGACCGGCAAGCTGAATCAGCACCCCTCCTCCGCCATCCGGGCCATGAAGGAGGGCCGGACGGACTACGCGCGGTTCTACACCGAGCTGATGGACCACGACATCTTTTAATCCCCAAATTTTCCCCCACCCCCTTGACATCCCGGCCATACCCTGCTATAATCCAGACAATTTCATATGCTAAACCATTGAAGCAGAGATAACGGCGGTCATGCCCTTCCAGAGAGTCCACGGCGCTGAGAGGTGGACAGGAAACAGGCCGTCAAATGGACTGCTGAGGGCGCGGGGAAAGTTTTCGGGCGAGTATTCCGCGACGTGGGGCATACGTTAGTTGCCGGAGATATGTTGGTATCTTGCTAAGCGCACGGCCTTGTGCCGTGAACCAGGGTGGCACCGCGAGTTTTCGTCCCTGACGGAGTATTGTACTCTGTCAGGGACTTTTTTCGTGCCATCGGGCCAAAAACAGGAGGAATTGTGATGAAAACCATACCCAGCCTGGAGCAGCTGCGCTCCCTGGCGGCGGAGGGAACCTACCGGGCCGCGCCGGTGGCCTGTGAACTGCTCTCCGACCGCTGCACGCCCATCGAGGTGCTGCGGGTTCTGAAAAACGTCTCCAGCCACGTCTTTCTGCTGGAATCCGTGGCCGGAAGTGAGAAGTGGGGGCGCTGGACCTTCCTGGGCTTCGACCCGAAGCTGAGCATTTCCTGCAAGGCCGGGGACATGCGGGTGGGCGACCTGCGTTTCCACACGGAGGACCCCTCCGCCCACATCCGGCAGATTCTCAGCGAGCACAAAAGTCCCAGCATCCCCTCCCTGCCCCCCTTCACCGGCGGGCTGGTGGGCTACTTCTCCTACGACTACCTGGGCTACGCGGAGCCGCAGGTGCGCACAGGCGCTCAGGACACCGAGGACTTTCAGGACGTGGACCTGATGCTCTTCGACAAGGTGATTGCCTTTGACAACTTCCGTCAGAAGTTGATTCTGATGGTGAACGTCCCCCTCTCCGACGTGGAAACCGGCTACAACAAGGCCCTGTACGAGCTCAAGCAGCTCCGGGAGCTGATTCTCACCGGCGAGAAGCGGCAGGAGCCGCGGGGCCGCATCTGCGGGGAGGCCGAAGCGCTCTTCGACCGGGCGGCCTACTGCTCCATGGTGGAGCGGGCCAAGGGTCACATCCGGGAGGGCGACATCTTCCAGATTGTGCTCTCCAACCGGCTGGCGGTGCCCTTTGAGGGCAGTTTGCTGAACACTTACCGGGTGCTTCGGACCATCAACCCCTCCCCCTACATGTTCTACTTCTCCGGCACGGACGTGGAGGTGGCGGGTGCCAGCCCCGAGACGCTGGTGAAGCTGGAGGACGGCGTTCTGCACACCTTCCCGCTGGCGGGCACCCGTCCCCGGGGCCGCACCGAGGCGGAGGACAAGGCGTTGGAGGCCGAGCTGCTTTCGGACGAAAAGGAGCTGGCGGAGCACAACATGCTGGTGGACCTGGGCCGGAACGATTTGGGGAAGATTTCCAAGTTCGGCACCGTTCAGGTGGAGCAGCTTCACAGCATCGAGCGCTACTCCCACGTCATGCACATCGGCTCCACGGTCCGGGGCGAGATTCGGGAGGACAAGGACGCGCTGGACGCCATCGAAGCCGTGCTGCCCGCGGGCACCCTCAGCGGCGCGCCGAAGATTCGGGCCTGTCAGCTCATCGGCGCGCTGGAGGACAACAAGCGGGGCATCTACGGCGGGGCCATCGGCTATGTGGACTTCACCGGCAATCTGGACACCTGCATCGCCATCCGCATCGCCTACCGGAAGAACGGCAAGGTGTTCGTCCGCTCCGGGGCGGGGATTGTGGCCGATTCCGCACCGGAGAAGGAGTATGAGGAGTGTCTGAACAAGGCGCGGGCGGTGCTCTCCGCGCTGGAGCAGGCTCAGGAGGTGGAGTGACATGACCCTTTTGATTGACAACTACGACAGCTTCTCCTACAACCTCTACCAGTTGATTGGGGAGCTGGAAGCGGACATCCGCGTCATCCGCAACGACGAGAAAACCGTGGACGAGATACGCGCCCTCGCGCCGGAGCGCATCATTCTCTCCCCCGGCCCGGGGCGGCCGGAGCAGGCGGGCGTGCTCATGGAGCTGGTGCGGAAAATGGGCGGCGAGGTGCCCATTCTGGGGGTTTGTCTGGGGCATCAGGCCATCTGCGCGGCCTACGGGGCCACCGTCACCTACGCCCGGCAGCTCATGCACGGCAAGCAGTCCCTTGTGACGAAGGAGCACGACTGCCCGCTGTTTCTGGGCTGTCCGGAGCGCTTTCCCGTGGCCCGCTACCACTCGCTGGCGGCGGACCCGGACACCCTGCCCGACTTTCTGCAAGTGACCGCCCGGACGGCGGACGGCGAGGTCATGGCCGTGCAGCACAGAGATTATCCGGTCTTCGGGGTGCAGTTCCACCCGGAGAGCATCATGACCCCCGACGGAAAGACCATGTTGAGCAACTTTTTACAGGTGAATCAGGAGGATTATTGCCATGATTAAGGAAGCCATCGTCAAAATCGTGAACAAAGGGGACCTCAGCTACGACGAGGCCTACACCGTGATGAACGAAATCATGAGCGGCGAGACCACCGCCACCCAGAACGCGGCCTTCCTGGCGGCCCTGTCCACCAAGAGCGCCCGGGCGGAGACCACCGACGAAATCGCGGGCTGTGCCGCGGCCATGCGGGACCACGCCACGAAGGTGGACACGGGCATGGACGTGTTTGAAATCGTGGGCACCGGCGGCGACAACGCGGGCAGCTTCAACATCTCCACCACCTCGGCCCTTGTGGCGGCGGCGGGGGGCATGAAGGTGGCCAAGCACGGCAACCGGGCGGCCTCCTCCCTCTCCGGCACCGCGGACTG
>CACZUK010000121.1 GCA_902784305.1 Oscillospiraceae bacterium
GCGGGTTTCCCCGCGGTTTTTTCGCTACAGACGGTATTATACCCACTTCGCGGCGGATTTGCAAGCGTTTTTTCCCCGCCTCCGGCGGCCAAAGGGGGACTTTGGAAAGTCCCCCTTTGGAAACCCCGAAACTTTTGTGCTCCTGGCGGGTAAAAATGGGCAGAAAGCAGAAACCGCCACTCGGCCAAGTGACGGTTTCTAAGGCTTAAAAGGCGTTGCCAAGTGAAAAAAGGCGGTTCCGCTACACCATCCGAAAGGGGGTGAGCATATGCCTGTTACGTTGACGTTCCATATCTTCGGATATACGGTTACGATCACCGTGAAAAGCAGAAACCGCCACTCCGGCAAGTGACGGTTTCTCTTTGTGTTAAAGAAAACCTAACCTGAGCGGAGCCGCTTTCGGCAACGCCCTTTTTCCATGCTCATTATAGCCCCACCGGCCGGTTTTGTCAAGCCAGCCGGTGGGGTTTTGTGCCGGTTTTATGCCGGGCAGAGCCGATTCACCTCTTCCACGTGGACGGGAAGAACAGCAGCAGCATGGGGAAAATCTCCAGACGGCCGGCCAGCATGTCGAAGGTCAGCACAATCTTCGACAGCGGGGACAAAAACCCGTAGTTGCACATGGGTCCCACGCCCCGGAAGCCCGGTCCGATGTTGTTGAAGGTGGCCGCCACCGCGGTGAAGCAGGTTTCAAAGTCCTGACAATCCAGACTCACCAGCAGCAGGGACACCGCGAAGATGCCCACATAGCAGCCCAGGAACATCATCGCGCCCCGGAGCACGCCCGCGTCCAGGCTCACTCCGTCCAGCCGCACCGCGCTGATTTTGCGGGGCCGAATCAGGGTCCGGGCCTCCCGGATGCCCGCCTTGCAGTAGATGAGAATCCGGCTGACCTTCATGCCGCCGCCGGTGCTGCCCGCGCAGGCGCCGATGAACATCCACACCAGCAGGATGGTCTTGGAAAACTGCGGCCACAGGTCAAAGTCGCAGGTGGAGAAGCCCGTGGTGGTCATGACGCTGGCCACCTGGAAGGCGGACTGCTGGAGGCCGTGGAAGAAGTTCCAGCCCTGCCGCAGGGTCAGCTCCACGGCGATGAACACGCTGGCGCCGCCGAAGAGCATCAGATACCAGCGCACCTCCTCCATGCGCACCGCCTCCTTGAAGCGGCGCACCACGCAGAGGAAGAAAAATTCAAAATTGACGCCGAACAGCACCATAAAGATGGTGATAACCACCTGTAAATAGGTGTTGTAGCTGCCGCAGGAGTCGTTCAGCACGCCGAAGCCGCCGGTGCCCGCCGTGCCGAAGGCCAGACACAGGGCGTGGAAGACCGGCATGCGGCCCAGGCACAGCAGGATAAACTCCGTCAGGGTCAGGCCCGCGTAGATGCCGTAGAGGTGCCGGGCCGTGGCCTTCAGATGGGGCACCAGCTTGGACACCGACGGGCCCGGGCTCTCCGCCTGCATCAGGGCGAAGCTGGAGCCGCCGCCCGCCAGCGGCAGAATCGCCAGCACGAACACCAGCACGCCCATGCCGCCGAACCAGTGGGTAAAGCTGCGCCAGAAGAGCATGCAGTGGCTCATGCTCTCCACCTCGGGGAGAATGGAGGCGCCGGTGGTGGTGAAGCCGGAGACGACCTCAAACACCGCGTCCAGATAGCTGGGAATCTCCCGGCAGATGACAAAGGGCAGCGCGCCGATGAGGGACACCAGCAGCCAGGCCAGCGCCACGGTGACGTAGCCCTCCCGGGCGTAAAAGCGGTCGTTTTTCTTCTTGACCCGGGTCAGGACGAACCAGAGCGCGGCGCACAGGGCGATGCTCACCACAAAGCCCAGCCCGGACCAGCCCTCCCGGTAAATCAGGGCGCACAGCAGGGGGAAGACCATAATGACCCCCTCAAAGCCCACAATCCAGCCCAAAATGTTGGCTATGCTTCTATAATTCATACGCCGCCCTCACTTCAGAATGTCGTTCAGGCTGCGCAGGCCCCGCCGGTTGGTGACGATGACCACCTGGTCCCCGGTCTGGATAGAGTCCCGGCCGGTGGGGATGGTCACCTTGTTGCGGCGGATGATGGCGCTGACCAGAATGTCCGAGCGGATGGGCAGGTCCATCAGAGGCTTCCCCGTCACCGGGGAGGGGGCGTTGACGGTGAAGGCCAGCGCCTCCACCCGGTCCCCGGCCACGCGGTAGACCGCGTCCATGGTGTTGGTGGGGTCCCGGTTGTCGATGGCGCGCACATAGCTGAGAATCTTCTCGGCGGTCAGCTCCTTGGGGGAGACCACCGCGCCCAGGGGCAGGTCCCGGACCACATCGCTCATGGTCACCTTGTTCACCCGGGTGATGAGCTTGCCGGGGCAGTAGCGGTTGGCAAACAGACCCATCATGATGTTCTCCGAGTCGTTGCCGGTCAGGGCCACGAAGGCGTCCATCTCGTCGATGTGCTCCTCCAGCAGAATCTTGTCGTTGCAGGCGTCGCCGTAGATGATGTTGGCCTGGGGCAGCAGGTCGTTGAGCTCGTCGCAGCGCTTGCGGATGGGCTCGATGATCGTGACCTTGATGCGGTCCTCACAGAGCTTTCTGGCCAGATAATAGCCCACATTGCCGCCCGCGGCAATCATGACGCTGCGCACCGGCTTGTAGCGGATGCCCGCCGCCTCCAGAATCCGGGTGGCGTAGTGGGTGGCCAGCATGATGGAGATGCGGTCGCCCCGCTGGAGCACGGTGTTGCCGTTGGGGATGATGGCCTCATGGTTCCGGGTGACGATGGCCGCCAGGAAGGAGAAGCGGCTGCCCTGCATGATGTCCGCCAGGCGCTTGTTGAGCCAGGGGGAGTTCCCGGGCAGGTCGAAGGTGATCATCTCCACCTGACCCCGGGCGAAGGCGTCCAGCTCCATGGCGTAGGGGGTGCGCAGGAGCTGGTAGCAGGCGCTGGCCGCGGCCAGCTCGGGGTTGATGGCCAGGCTCAGGCCCAGCTCCTCCTTAATAAAGCCGATTTCGGAGTAGTAGTTGGGGTCCCGGACCCGGGCGATGGTGCGGCAGCGGCCCGCCTTCCGGGCCACCAGGCAGCAGAGCATATTGACCTCGTCCTGACTGGTGCAGGCGATGAGCACGTCGCAGTCCTCCACGCCCGCCTCCTGAAGCACGCGGTAGCTGGCACCGTTGCCCCGCACGCCCACCACGTCCATGCTGTTGCTGATGCGCTCGACCTTTTCCTCGCTGTTGTCTATGACCGTGACATTGTGGTTCTCCCCGCACAGGGTGTCCGCCAGTGCGTAGCCCACCTTGCCGCAGCCCACTACAATAACATTCATAATGTCCTCTCACTTTTTCACAGAATAACCGGGAGAACAGTCCCTCCCTTTGTGTTCTTTTTAGTATACGCCCTTCGGAGGGAAATGGCAAGTATAAAAAGCAGGAGCGCACGCTGTACGCCCCTGCAAATGTGTTTGGTGATTCCAATGCGCCGGCGGAAGAGCCGTTTCCCGCTCCGTCAGCTTTTTCTATCGTTCCGCGGCGCTCTCATCCGGCAACCTTGTCGCAAATCCCCAGGAACAGCACCGCGCCCTCGTCGCTGGTGATGGTGTAGAGGAAGGGGCGGTTCAGGTTCATCTCCACCACCTCCGGCTCCTCCATCATGGCGCCCGCGGCCTCCAGACTGACCATGGTGTAGGCGGCGGCCTCCACGCCTTCCTCATCAATGCCCAGATGGGTCCCCTGCTGGATGCTGCCCACCTTTGCGCTCACGTCGGTCATGCCGGAGAAGTCCGCCGCGTCCGTGAAGGCGTCCTTCACGCCCAGGGCCTCCAGCGTGGGAACCAGACTCCAGGTGCTGTCCACGGAGAATTTGGGCACGCTCCACTGAATCACCCAGTCCCGGTCCTCCTCCATGCCCGCCTGCGGCTCCTCCAGCAGCTTCTCCCGCTCCAGCAGGCTGTGAACGTCCACGCCGGGGTCGGGCAGGTAGAAGTCCATGCGGCCCCGGGCCAGCGCCAGCGACGCGTAGGTATAGCCCTCCCCCATGTAGCACGCGCCGCGGCCGCTGCGGTGCAGGAAGGGCACCGTCTGCTGCTGTCCGTCCC
Organism: Oscillospiraceae bacterium; assembly: GCA_902784305.1. GTDB lineage: Bacteria > Bacillota > Clostridia > Oscillospirales > Oscillospiraceae > Onthomonas. The sequence goes on from CACZUK010000121.1 coordinate 4,083, forward strand.
GGTCGGTGAACACGTCCTCGGCGGTGCCCGCCTCCTCGAAGCGGTCCTGCCAGGGGCTTTTAAAGTACACCGTGTTGATGAGGGCCATCAGCTGGTCCTCCCGGACCTCCGGCTCAAAGCGGAGCAGATTCCGGGTGTTTTCCGCAATCCAGTCCCCGATTTTCGACCCGGTGGCGGGGTCCGCGAAGTCCGCGGTGAACAGGGAGGCGTAAAACTGCTCCGTGGCCTGCCGCAGAAACGCCTCCTGATAGTGCACCGGCGCGCCCTGCACCTCCTCGTCCATCCACACGGAGTTGGCCAGCAGCAGCGCCCCGGCCTCGTCGTCGGTGTAGAGCCGCCGGAACAGGTTTCCGCACTGCTTCGCCAGCTCCTTCTTGTCCGCGCCCAGCAGCGCGCACAGCTCCTCGGCGGTCTGCCCCTCCGCGCCCTGGGCGGTGAGGGCCAACGCGTAGTAGAGGCTCAGGGGCGAGTAGCAGCCGCCCTCCTCCCGGAGCAGCTGCGCGCCGGTTTTCAGGGCGAACTGGTTCACGGCGTCCAGAAAGCCGTCGTCCACGGGGTTCTTCTCCAGAACCTTCAGCCGCTCCTCCCAGTCGGCGCTCAGCTCGGGGTACTGCGCCTGTGCGCTCTGGGCAGCTGCGTCGCCGGTCTGCTCCGCGCTCCGGGCGGCGCTCTCCTCCTGCGCGGAGGAGTGGCTGTCCGCGCCGCCCCGGGCGGAGGCAGCGCAGCCGCACAGGCTCACAGCCGTGAAAAT
>CACZUK010000122.1 GCA_902784305.1 Oscillospiraceae bacterium
CCCTTCATGGTAAAGGTGCCGACATTGCTCACACCGGCGCCGCTGTAGTCCATTTCGGTGCCGTCGTATTCAGGCGCGGTGTTGCCGATGATGGTGCCGCCCAGCATGGTGAAGCTGCCTTCGTTGTGTACGCCGCTGAACCCGCCGCCGGTGACGAAGCCGCCTCTGACCTCCACCGTCTCCCCGGCGGACGGGCCAGTGGTGGCGTAGGAGCCGATGGAGCCCTTGCCATCCTTCAGGGTAATGGTGTTGACGCGGTTGGGATTGCTGTCCTTCAGGGTCAGATTGCCCCCGTTTGCAACCTCAATGATACGCTGATCCTGGTCTGCGAGGACACTGAGGCCGTAGCCGTTCAAATCCAGGGTGATGGTGCTCTTGACCTGCCATGTCCCATAGAGCACCACGTCCTCCGTCAGCGTTATGACACCGTTGATGGGGTTCGGCAGACTGTCCGCGCAGGGCGAGAGCTCCGTCTCGTCCGCGTCATGGGCTTCGGATTCGTCCGCTTCGGCCACGGACGCTTCCGCTTCGGCCACGGACGCTTCCGGCTCGACTTCGGACACTTCCGGCTCGGTCACGGATTCTTCCGGCTCGGCCTCGGACGCTTCCGCTTCGGTCACAGACTCCTCCGGTTCGGCCTCGGGCTCCTCCGGTTCGGCCTCGGATTCCTCCGGTTCGGCCTCAGATTTCTCCGGTTCGGCCTCGGGCTCCTCCGGTTCGGACTCAACTTCCTCGTCCGCCGCCTCCGGCGCACACAGGGAGCTGTCCCCGACTGCTCCGTCCAGACCCTCGTCCGCCGCCCAGACCTGGACGCCGCACAAACTCAGACACATCGACAGCGCCAGAATCTGCGCTGTCAGGCGTTTCCACGCTGCTTTCATTTGATTCCCTCCTTTGGAATGGAAATCGGTGCGGATGCTACTCTTTTAAAAGAATACCACAGGCGGCAGTCCTCCGCGATGATAAAAAAGAAGTGTTTTTGAAAAAGTGGTGGGATTGTACTGCTGACGCCCTCCCTGCGCGCCGCCTGAGCGCCGGGAGGCAGACTGCGGACGCTTCCCGGTGCCTGTCCACATTTTTTCAAGTTTTTGGCAGCACATTGGGCTTATAATGGCGGAAACGGCGCACATACTAGGGCTGTCAATTCCAATAGGAGCTGACGAGCCTCACGTCAGCGTCGGGCCGCGTCCGCACCCTCCGGGGTGAGGAGCCGCACCCGGGGCGGACGCGGGAGCATCATAGAAAGGGAGATGCAAGCCATGTCCAGCAACAACAGCAACCGACTGACGGTGCCCCAGGCCCGTGACGCCATGGACCAGTTCAAGATGGAAGCCGCCCGCGAGATGGGTGTCAACCTCAAGCAGGGCTACAACGGCGACCTGACCGCGCAGCAGGCCGGCTCCATCGGCGGCCAGATGGTCAAGAAGATGATCGAGGCCTACGAGAACGGCATGAAGTAAGCTGCCATCCGGCGCAAAAGGGGGGTCCCAACCCGGGACCCCTCTCTTTTCGGCCCTGCGGGGCTTGTTTACGAAAACTTCAAATCTCGGACACAATTTTTCCATCATTCGCGGCCCGGGATTTGCTATGATACATACAAGCAGAGGGAGAACCCCAACGGGAAGCTCCCCAGCCTGCCTCTTCTTTCTCTCTTTTCAAAACCGGCCCGACGGCCGGGGCAAATTCCGGCGCAGCGCCGTTTCTATAGGTTGTGTGTTTTTCTTTCTCCTTTCTTTCTCACAAACCCCACCGCTTCTGCGGTGGGGTTTGTGGGTTTTGAGCACTTTTCAGAGGGAAAAGGCCGCTGCCTTCCCCGGCGGGGAGAGCAGCGGCCTGCGCGTGGTTGTTGGGAAGGACGCCCAGCGTCCAGCGCGCGGTTTTTGGGAAGAGCGCCCAGCGTCCAGCGCGCGGTTTTTGGGAAGGACGCCCAGCGTCCAGCGCGTGGTTGCTGGGAAGGACGCCCAGGGTCCAGCGCGCGGTTGTTGGGAAGGACGCCCAGCGTCCAGCGCGCAATTGTTCAAAAGAACGCTCAGCGGCCCAGGTAGACGTAGTCGTTGGCGGAGCTGCTGGCCCACATCTCCAGCATGTTGATGGGGTCGTTGTAGTCCATCAGCCAGTTGGCGCGGCACACGTCGTAGTTGCCCGCCTGACGGTCGGCGCGGTAGGTGGCGTTCTCCTCCTTGTTGATGGTGACCTCCATGCCCAGCTGGGCCCAATCCTGCTGCAGGGCTTCGCACAGCTTGAGGCTCACGTCGGTGTCGTTGGTCAGGATGCTGAAGCTGACCGGCTGGGTGAGCTGGGAGCCGTCCCACAGGCCGATGCTCTCCAGCAGGCTCTTGGCCTCCTCCACATTGGCCTCGTAGTCCTCCACGGAGAAGTAATCCTTGTTCTTGAACTCCCCGCCGTTGCCGTCGGCGCAGCCCTCGGGCACGAAGCTGGTGGCGGCGTGCTGACCGGCCTTGCCCACGTTGTCGATGATGTTCTGACGGTCAATCAGCAGGCACAGGGCGTGACGGAAGACCTTGGCCTGCTCCTCGGTGAGGCCCAGCTCCTGATACAGGGGGGAATTGTACTGACAGGCGACGAAGTAGGTGCCCAGGGAGGGAACCATGTGCAGCTCGGGGCTGTTGGCGGCAAGCAGGGCGTCCATCTCATCGGCGGGAATCTCGCTGACGAAGTCCAGGTCCCCGGCCTGATAGGCGGTGAAGGCGGTGGCGTTGTCGCTGGTGAGCATGAAGTTCAGGGTGTTCACGCTCACGTCGGCGGCGCCGCGGTAGTTCTCGTTCTTCACAAAGGTCATGTCAGAGTCGTGGTTCCAGGCGTTGAGCACATAGGCGCCGTTGCAGACGTAAGCATCGCCCGCATCGTTGGCCCAGGTGCCGGTGGGCAGGCCCTCGGTGGCCGTGGCGGTGGAAGAGGCCTCATACACCGGGAAGAAGGTGGGGAAGGCACACAAATCCAGGAAGTAGGGACACACGGCGTTCAGGTGGGCGGTGAGGGTCTTCCCGTCCTCGCTGACCTCCACGGAGCCCTCGCCCAGGCCGACCAGGTTGCCCTCCTCGTCCAGCTGCGCGTCAGCGAACACGTTGAAGAGGTAGGCGTAGTCGGCGGCGTTGGTGATGTCCGCAGCGCGGCGCCAGGCGTAGGCGAAGTCATTGGCGGTCAGGGGCTCGCCGTTGGACCACTTGAGGCCGTCCCGGAGGGTGAAGGTGTAGGTGAGGCCGTCCTCGCTGACCTCGTACTTCTCCGCCTGGGCGCACTGGAGCTGACCGTTCTCGTCATAGGTCATCAGGCCCTCGAAGCTGTTGGCGGCCAGACTCATGTCCGCCACGGTGGCGGCCAGAGCCGGGTCCAGGCTGGAGGGCTCGTCGGCCATGAAGATGTTCAGGGCGTTGGCGCCGTTGGTCAGCTGGGTGCGGTAGAAGTACTTGGTGCCCGCGGGGGTGATGTTCACGCCCTGCACGTAGTCCTTGATGAGGAAGGTGTTGTTCATGTAGTACACCGGCAGGATGGTCCAGGTGTCCATGAGCATGTCCTCGGCCTCGTGCATGAGTTTGGCGCGCTCGGCGGTGTCGGCGGTGGTGCGAATCTGGCTGATGAGGGCGTCGTAGGCGCTCCAGTCCAGATCGCTGCCCCAGCCGGAGGCGGCGCTCTCCTCGGCAGCGGGGGCGGCGGAGCCCTCCGCGGCGGGGCTGGTCTGGGAGCCGCCGCAGCCGGTGAGCAGGCTCAGGCACAGAGCCAGGGCCAGCAACAGCGCCGTCAGGCGAAATTTGGGTTGAATCATGGTGTTTCCTCCTTCTTTTGGGACCTTTCGGTCTGTTTTAATGAAGATAGGCCCGGCGGCGGCGCGTTGGGCGTCCGCGGCGCGGGATTGAAACCAGTATACACCGTTTGCGAAGGGTCTGCAAGAGAAAAGTGACGGTTCCTACAGCGGCCTTTGCACCGCGGAGCGCATTGGCCGAATCCGGAAACCACCACCGGGGAGGAGCGCGGTCAGTTTCGGCAACTCCGCACGAATTTCGCAAAACTGCTTGTGGGAACTCCCGCCCTGTGCTATGATTTGGGCAGGGTGAAGAACCCAACCCCAGCTTCGCAAAGGAGGATTGAACCATGAACCGAACATTCAAACGCATCCTGTCCCTGCTCACGGCGGTGCTGCTGCTGACGGCGGCGGCCTGTCCCGCGGCGCTGGCGGCGAAGACCAGCGGCACGTGCGGGCCCAACGCAAAGTGGACCTACGACTCCGGCAAGAAGACCCTGACCATCTCCGGCAAGGGCAAAGTCACAGGCGGCTGGCAGAACGCGGTGGGCAGCCAAAGGGTGTCGGTGACCATCAAAAAAGGCATCACCAGCATCGGCAACGGCGCATTTATGTACACGAAAATGAAGAAGCTCGCCCTTCCCTCCACGCTGAAGACGCTGGATGAATGGGCTTTGGGAAACTATGACGGCATGGTGCTTCCAGACACCCTCACGATTCCCAAAAGCGTGACGTCCATCAAAGACTACGCACTGAGCGGCAGGGGGCTGAAAACCATCAAGGTCGAAAAGGGGAATAAAAACTATACCTCCGTAAAAGGCGTTCTGTTCAACAAAAATAAGACAAAGCTCCTGTATTTTCCGGGCAGCAAAACGGGAAAATACACCGTTCCGAAGGGCACCAAGGAGATTGCGCACTGCGCATTTGACGAGTCGGCTCTGACGCAGCTGGTGGTTCCCGACAGCGTCAAAAAGGTTGGGTACAACAGCTTCTGGCTTTCGCCCTTTAAAGAGCTGGTTTTCCTGGGCAAGCCGCCCAA
>CACZUK010000123.1 GCA_902784305.1 Oscillospiraceae bacterium
CGCGCCGCGGGCTGCTCCACATCGGTTCAGTAATTTGACCAATTTTTGGCCCTGTTTTTTGTAAAAAAGCTTGTAATCTATTTCAACAAATGGTATAATACATTAACAGCAGGAAATTGATGACGGAAGTGGGGATATTCTTTGAAGACAAAAAACCGGTTTGAACTCCAGTGCGACGCCGCAAAGCGGAACATTCTCAAGGCAGCCTTCCGGCTGTTCTCTCAGCGCGGCATTGACGCGGTGACTATTCCCGAGGTGGCCGAGGCCTGCGGGATGTCGCGGGCGTCGGTGTTCCGCTACTACAAATGCAAGCTGGATTTGGTGGTTGCGGTCAACGTGTGGAGCTGGCGGGAGTACCTGTCCGGGCAGAACTGGCCGAAGCTGGAGATTTCCGGCAGGAACGCCACCGCCGCGGAGTGTCTGGACGCCTATCTGGAGGCTTTTATTCAATTGTATCGGGAACACAAGGATTTGCTGCGTTTCAACCACTTTTTCAACGTCTATGTTCAGGGCGAGAGCCACCTCCAGGAGCAGCTCAGCCCTGTGGTGGAGCTGGTTGACAGCATCCGGGAACAGTTCAGCGCCATCTATCGCCTGGCGGAGCAGGACGGGACCCTGTGCACGGAATCCGGTGAGCAGTACATGTTCTCCTCTCTGACTCACATCATGCTGGCGGCTGTGACCCGCTACTCCATCGGACTGGTGTATGTGGACCAGAAGAGCACCGCGCTGGAAGCGGAGCTGCACATGCTCAAGCGTGCCCTGCTGCGGGAGTTCGTCGTGGAGCAGGCTTAAACCACAAAAAGCGCCGCGGGAGCCGATTTGCGCCGGTTCCCGCGGTTTTTTTACGTTTTTTTGCTGATTTTCACGCCCACCGCGCGGCGCGGAACAACTCTTCCGCGCACGCCGCGGCAAGGCGCGTTTCATAACTTTTTTCGTGATTTACATGCCCCTCAGGCGGCGCAGAACGGCCTTCCGCGCCCGCCCCGGCAAGGTGCAATTTCAAACTTTTTCAAAGGTTTGCACGCTTCCCCCCTCCGGGGGCTTTTCTCACTTCACGCTCTTCTCGTTCACCGGGAAGGTGAAATAGGTGTCCGGATACGGCTCGTTCTCCAGCGTGAAGTGCCACCACTCCTCGGACAGGGGCCGGAAGCCGTGGCGCACCATCACGTCCCGCAGCAGCATCCGCAGCTCATACTGGCTTTCCGTGACCTCGGTGTAGTCCGGGTGGCTCAGCTCCCCGAAGTAGTCGAAGGTGCCGCCCATGTCCACCTCCCGCTCCGTGGTCATGTCGAAGAGGGTCAAATCCACCGTGCTGCCCCGGCTGTGGCCGGAGTGGGCCGCGATGTAACCCTGCTCAAAGAGCACGGATTTGTCCAGCTCCGGGTAGAAATAGGGCTTCATTCTGGTGTCGTCCAAATCCTCCGCCCAGCGCACAAAGTGGCTCACCGCCGCCTGGGGCCGGTAGGCGTCAAAAATCTTCAGCCGGTAGCCCTTGTCCTTCAGCTCGTCGCTGACCTCAGAGAGCGCGGAGGCCGCCTCCTTCGTCAGCAGGGCGACGGGCTGCTCGTAGCCGTCCACCCGGTCGCCGATGAAGTTGTAGGTGGAATAGTAGCGAATCTCCAGCATCGCGTCGGGCACCGCGTCAGACAGCAGCACGAAATCCGAGGCGTCGTTGGACAGGGTGTAGCCGTCCTCACCGGTGTAGGTGTAGACCTCCGCCTCCTGCTCCGGCTCCTGGGCGCTCGCGTCAGACGCGGCGGCGCTCTGTTCGGCGCTTTCCGCGGCGCTCTGTTCGGCGTTCTCTTCGGCACTCTCCGCGGCGCTCTGTTCGGCGTTCTCTTCGGCACTCTCCGCGGCGCTCTGTTCGGCGTTCTCTTCGGCACTCTCCGCGGCGCTCTCTTCGGCGCTTTCGACCGGCGCGGAGGCCTCCGGCTCAGACACGGCGGCGCTGGACGCGGCACCGGGTTCCGCGCTCTTCCCCGGCCCGGCGCAGCCGCTGAGCAGGCTCACGCTCAGCGTCAGGCACAGCAGCAGGCTCAGGACTCTGGTTCGGTTGCAATGGCGTTTCATGGCAGCTCTCTCCTTTCATTTTGTCCATCATAGCACATCGGCGCGGCTGTGGCAAGGGGGAGGCAGGCCCGCCGCGCTCATCAGAAGCCAAAACCGGCGCGGTCAGAAAAGGCACGGTTTTTTGCCCGTTTGCGCCCGCTTTCCGGCGCAAATACGGCCCATAAACCAGACAAAAACGCATTTTTTGCACCTGTGTGGGAACTGTAACCATTTGTTTCTTCCCATTTCTCTCCAATGCGATATAATGTTGACAAGCACCGGGAGAGACGGTGCGTTTTTCCCCGGACCCTTCGGGGTTCCAGAAAGGAGAGAGTTTTATGTGGGATAGAAAAGAACTCAAAGCCCGCGGAAAGGTCGCCATGAAGGCCAACTACTGGCGCTGCGTCGTGGCGGGCATGGTGGTGGCTCTGACCTCCGGGGCGGGCTCCATGCTGAGCAGCAGCCGCGTCAGCGGCGGCACAAACACCGAGGAATTGCAGTCCACCCTGAGCAACATGAGCGAAGAGGAGCTGGTGACCGTCGCGGCCGTGATTCTGGGCGTTGTGGGCCTCATCATGGTGGTCAGCTTCGTGCTCAACGTGTTCGTGTTCAGCCCGCTGGAGGTGGGCGGCCGCCGCTTCTTCGTGGTCAACAGCGAGGAGCCCGCGCAGCTGGGTGAGCTGGGCTTCAGCTTCCGCAACGGCTACCTGCACGTGGCGCTGGCCATGCTGCGCCGGAACGTGCAGCTGCTGCTCTGGAGCATGCTGCTGCTCATTCCCGGCATCGTCAAGGGCTACTCCTACCGCATGGTGCCCTACATCCTGGCCGAGAACCCGGACATGAGCGGCGGCGAGGCCATCGCCCTGTCCCGCCGGATGATGAACGGCCAGAAGTGGAACGCCTTTGTGCTGGACCTGAGCTTCCTGGGCTGGGCCATCCTGACCGCCCTGACCCTGGGCCTGGTGGGCATCCTCTACATGAACCCCTACAAGGCCGCCACCGACGCGGAGCTCTACCTCACTCTGCGGGAGAGCGTCTGAGGAAGTCCCTGACTCCCATTGCGCTCTGAGCGGACATAAAAACCCCCGGTATGGTTCCTTTCGAGCCGTACCGGGGGTTTTTTGTGCTTTTTATCCCACCTCGCTGCTGCGCAGCACCACCGCCAGCAGCGCCAGCGCGCCGGTGGCCTCGTTCACGGAGATGCGCCGCAGATAGCAGGTCACGTCCTCGCCGCCGCCGCCCAGGGCGCTCCGGTCCGCGTAGCTGACCCAGTCCTCCCGCTGCATGCAGCGCTGGGCGGCCATCAGCAGCGCCACCGGCGGCTCCGTCAGCGCCACGGGCACCACGGAGCCCTGCTGCTCCGGCTTCGCCACGCCCTTCTCCACCAGACGCCGCCAGAAGCCGCTGTTGCCCAGCACACAGGTGAGGCGCTCCTCCCGCAGCTCCAGAATCCCCGCGGGAATCTCCGTCTCCACGCCCAGCACGCTGCACTGGCCGCCGTTGGAGAACGGCGCGTTCAAATCCACCCGGCTCAGGGACTCGTAATAGGCGCTCTGGTTCCGGTTCTCCATCTGACGGCAATCGTCCCCCAGCACCTTCTCCATCACCGTCTCCAACGGCTGGGGCCGGTCGTAGTAGAAGCCCTGGAGCTTTTCGCAGCCCATGCTCCGCAGCGCCTGCACATGCTCCGGCGTCTCCACGCCCTCGATGAGGGTGGTGATGTCCATGCGCCGGGCCATGTCCAGAATGTCCGAGACGATGATGCGGTTGCGCTCGTTTTCGGAGAAGCTGCGCATGAACTGCATGTCGATTTTGATGAGGTCGAAGCTCAGCTCCTGGAGCAGGTTCAGCGTTGAGTACTCGCTGCCGAAGTCGTCCATCCAGACCCGGAAACCGTTCTCCCGCAGGCGCTCCACCTCCCGCTTGAGCATCTGCTGGTCCTCCACAAAGGCGCTCTCGGTGATTTCAATCCGCAGCATCTCCCGGGAATAGCCGCTTTCGTCCACCATTTTGGTGATTTCCGCCACCATATCGCACTGCTGGAAGTCGTAGCGGGACAGGTTCACGCTCACCGGCACGATGGGCATGCCCGCGGCCTCCTTGGTGCGGAAATCCGCCAAAATCTGCCGCACCACGTTCAGACTCACCTTGTAGATGAGCCGGTTCTCCTCCAGCAGCGGAATGAAGCGGTAGGGCGGCAGAAAGCCGTACACCGGGTCCACCCAGCGGGACAGGGCCTCCTCGTTGCAGATTTTGCCCGACACGGAGCGCACAATGGGCTGATAGTAGACCTTGAGCCAGCCCTGCTCCACCGCCTCGTCCACATGGTTGATGATGTACTGCTTGAATTGCAGCTCCTCGGCCAGCTTTTCGTCGTAAAAGCGGTAGAACGCGCCCTCCTCAATGCTCTCATGGGCCTGACGCGCCCGGTCCAGCAGGGCGATGGTGCTCTCGTTGTGGGCACAGGGGGCAAAGCCCGCCCGGACGGTCACGGAGCCGTCGCCGTAGCTGTCCAGCGCGTCCCGGAGCCGGGTCATGCCCTGCTCCACCTCGTCCCGGTAGCACATCACGCCGAACTGGGTGCCGTTGATGCAGCAGAGCATCCGCTGGGGGAAGCTGCGCCGCAGCACCTCGGCGCTGAATCGAATCAGCTTGTCGCCC
>CACZUK010000124.1 GCA_902784305.1 Oscillospiraceae bacterium
ACCTCTCCGATGGCGGCCAAATCGTTGGGAACGGGCTTCCCCCGAAAGCTGGACGCAAAGGCCAGCACGGTGGCCAGGTCCGCAGCGGGCTCGTTCAGGTTCAGACCCCCGATGACGTTCAGGTAGGCGTCGCAGCCGCCGACGTTGAGGCCGCCTCGCTTTTCCAGCACCGCCATGAGCATCATGGAGCGATTGTAGTCGATGCCGTTGCTGGAGCGCCGGGGCATGGAAAAGTTTGAGGTGGTCACCAACGCCTGCACCTCCGCCAGCACCGGACGGACCCCCTCCATCACGCAGGTCACGCAGGTTCCCGGCGCGTCCTCCGGGCGTCCGCTCAGCAGCAGCTCGGAGGGATTGGGCACCTCCGCCAGACCCGCGTCCAGCATCTCAAACACGCCGATTTCATTGGTGGCCCCGAAGCGGTTTTTCGTCGCCCGGAGGATGCGGTAGGTCTGATGCTGCTCTCCCTCAAAGGACAGAACGCAATCCACCATATGTTCCAGAACCTTCGGCCCGGCGATGGAGCCCTCCTTGTTGATGTGGCCGATGACGAAGATGGTCATGCCCTCCCCTTTCGCCAGGTCCATCAGCGCCATCGTGCACTGCTTCACCTGACTGATGCTGCCGGGCAGGGAGTCGCTGCCGTCGCTGAGGATGGTCTGGATGGAGTCCACAATCATGATGTCGGGCCGAACCTCGTGGGCGGCGTCGATAACGGCGCCCAGACTCGTCTCAGAGAGCACGTAGAGCTCTTCCCCGGAGACGCGCAGCCGCTGGGCGCGCAGCTTAATCTGCCGGGAGGATTCCTCACCGGAGACGTATAAAACGGTGTGTTTCCTGCATAATTTGCCGCAGATTTGCAGCATCAGCGTGGATTTTCCGATGCCGGGCGCGCCGCCCACCAGAACCAGGCTGCCGCCCACGGCTCCGCCGCCCAGCACCCGGTCCAGCTCGCTCATGCCGGTGTGAAAGCGCAGCTCCGCGGCGGTTTCCACCTCAGAAATCCGCCGCGCCCGGCTCTGGACCGGGCTGGCTGCGCCGCCGGAGCGCACCCCCGCGGCGGGACGCTTGGCCTGGGCCGGCTGCTCCACAATGGTGTTCCAGCTCCCGCAGGCAGGGCACCTCCCCTGCCACTTTGGAAACTCATTTCCGCAGGATGTGCAGTAAAACAGAGTTTTTGACTTCAATTCTCAACTTCTCCTTTGTATTGCTCTGACAAGGCGTCTCCCCGGAGCTGTGCCAGGCTGCACACCGTCAGCACCAGCGCCAGCTTTTTCTGATAGCCGTCAGAGGACAGGCGCGCCTCCTCCTCCGGGTTGGAGAGGAACCCGCACTCCACCAGCACCGCGGGACAGCGGATGTGCTTCATCAGGTAGACAAACTTCGGCACCTGGGCCGCGGTGCGGGTGTTGGCCGGGTCCAGATACTGCTGAAGGGTGGTCTGAAGCAGCTCCGCCCAGCCCTGGCTGGAGTCCGCGTCCCGATAGAAAACCTGGGCACCGTGGGGGTTCTTTCCCTCAAAAAAGTTCTGATGAATACTGAGCAGAACGGCGTTTGGGGTCTGATTGACCGTTTCCACCCGGTTTTTCAGGTCGGATACCTTCTTTTGACGGATGGTCTTCGCGTCCGGATCGGCCAGAGACACGTCCGCCTGCCGGAGCATCAGCACCGGGACGGCGCACAGTCCACACAGCTGGTCAACCCGCTGGGCAATCTCCAGATTGAGCTGGCTCTCGAACCGTCCGGTCAGGGAGACCGCTCCCCCGTCCTCGCCGCCGTGTCCGGCGTCCACGATGAGGGTCGGCACCGTCCGTTGAGGCTGGGGCACCGCGGCTTCGGCCCGAAGCATCCAGCACAGGGACAGCGCCGCCGTGAGTGTGAGTGCAAGTGTTCGTTTCCATGCAGGCATGAGCATCACCGGCGCTAGTTTATGCACTTTGGCCGAGGGATACAACACCAGACGGAAAACACCTGAAAGAACGAGGGATTTCTACAAAAAAGGTGCAAAAAAGCGGTTACAGGTCGCTGAGCAGGTCCACGCAGCGCTCGAAGCCCAGCTTGCTGACATCCAGGCTGACGTGGTAGTTGCGCGCGTCGCCCCAGCGCATGTCGGTGTAGAACTGGTAGTAGGCCGCGCGTCTGCGGTCCTTCTCCCTGAGCCGCTGCTCCGGGGCGGCCTCCCGCTGGCCGTAAACGTCCACGATGCGCCGGGCGCGGAACTCCAGGTCCGCGTGGATGAACACCCGCAGCACGTCCTCCCGGTCCTGAAGGATGTAGTCCGCGCAGCGGCCCACAATCACGCAGCTCTCCCGCTCCGCCAGCTCCTGGATGAGCTGACGCTGGTAGAGCCAGATGATGTCCTCGTTGGACTGCCCCTGGTAGTAGAATCGGTTGGAGAACAGACCGCTCAGAAAGCCGGGCTGGGTGTATTCGCCCATCTCCTCGATGTACTGCTGGGCAAAGCCGCTCTTCTCGGAAATCTCCTCCAGAATCTCCCGGTCATAACAGGGCACGCCCCGGCGCTGAGCCAGCAGGCGGCCAATGGTGCGCCCGCCGCTGCCAAATTCCCGGCCTATGGTGACAATTCTGCTGCTCATATCCCACTCCCCCTGAACAATTGACTGGTTGGCGTGTGTGACGCGGCCTCTTCCGCCTCTGTGCTCTGAGAGGCAAAACCAGCGGCCTGCGTCAGGATTCTATCCAAAAGATACCACACGAACCGCCGCCGCGTCAATACCCCGGCGGTGGAAGAAGCTCACACGGTGGACAGAAAATCCCCCATTTTTCTCCTTGACGGCAGGAACGTTTCGGAGTATACTCAACTCTGGTGAAAGGGAGTAGTTTGCGCCCTCCGGGGCGTGGCGCGGTTCGTCAGCTCGTAGAAATACCGGGCCGCGCCCGGAACAATTTCCACAAATTGTTTTAAGACGAGACTTTTGCTGCACGGAGCTTGTGTGCAGTTGGAGTCTGTTTTTTTATGCCCCGCACCCATCCGTGCCCACAAGCCACGCTGCCCCGAAGATACTCCGGCGGCGTTTCTGCACAAGCGAAAAAGGAGGATTTCCAACTATGATGTATCTGTTGTTGCTCGTAGGCTTTGTTTTGCTCATCAAAGGAGCGGATTTCTTTGTGGACGGCAGCTCCTCGGTGGCGCGGCTGCTGGGGGTGCCCAGCGTCATCATCGGCCTGACCATCGTGGCCATGGGCACCAGCGCGCCGGAGGCCGCCGTCAGCATCACCGCGGGACTGGCGGGCAGCAATGACATCGCCGTGAGCAATGTCATCGGCTCCAACATGTTCAATCTGCTGATGGTCGCCGGCTTCTGCGCCGCGATTCGGCCCTTTGCCGTGGAGGAACAGCTGCTCAAGCGGGATTTCCCCGTCAATCTGGCGGCGAACGCGCTGATTATCGCTTTTCTGCTCAACCGCACCATCAGCCGGCTGGAGGGAGTGTCTCTGCTGGTCCTGTTTGCGCTCTACCTCTCCTCTCTGGTCGTGGGCGCTCTGAAGCAGCGGCAGAAGGAGGAGAGCGAGGAGAAGACCCTCTCTCCCCTGCTCAGCGTGGTGTATATTCTCGGCGGTGTGGCCGCCATTGTGTACGGCGGCGACCTGGTGGTGGACAACGCCGTTCTCATTGCCCAGCACTGGGGCCTCAGTGAGACCTTCATCGGCCTGACCATCATCGCCATGGGCACCAGCCTCCCGGAGCTGGTCACCAGCATCGTGGCGGCCCGCAAGGGCGAGAGTGATTTGGCCCTGGGCAACGTGGTGGGCTCCAACATCTTCAATCTGATGCTGATTCTGGGCCTTTCCTCCTCGGTCCGGCCCATCCACGCGGCGGACAGCGCCTTGCTGAACGCGGTGCTGCTGCTGGTCGTGACGGCGGTCATGTATCTCATCAGCAACACCCAGCGCAGGATGCAGCGGGCAGTGGGCGTCGGCTGCATCGCCGCCTACGCGCTCTACACGGTGTATCTGGTGATGATGGTCTGATTGCTCTTAAAAAATTGAAAAGGCGTCCGGATTCGGAATCCGGGCGCCTTTTTCCGCTCAGAAGCGCGTCAGCAGTTCATCGCGGAGAACTTCTGATAGGCCTGATTGATCTGCGTGCCGTCAGCGGGCGTGGTGCTGTACCAGCCGCGGCTCTGGGCCTCGTTGAACAGGGCGGTCTGCGTGTCGTGGCCGCTGCGGGCGATGCCCAGGAAGGCGTCCCGGAGCTGGGTGTTCACGCACTCGGAGGCGAAGATGTCACAGTTGGAGGACATCTTCTTCTCGGTCAGCAAAAGGTCAGTGATACGTTCCTGATCGTTCATGGTCTCTCCTCCTCACTTCAGAAAGTTCAGCAGGGTGTTGAAGTTCTGCTGATGCTGGGCCGCGAACCGGTTGAAGCAGGTGCGCAGAGCCGTCTCGGTGGTCTCCTGGCTGGCCGCCTGGTACTTGGTGACGCAGGTGTGCTCGAAGCCAAGCTGATCCTGGAGCGCGGAGAGCTCCTTGGTGCTCAGATTTGCCATATTACCATCTCCTTTGCGGTGATGGTAACAGTGTGCGCGGAGATGGGGCAAAGTATGCACAGAAGAGGAA
>CACZUK010000125.1 GCA_902784305.1 Oscillospiraceae bacterium
GCGGCAAGCAGGGTGGAACCGTGGAATAAACAGCGTTTATCCCACCCCTGAACCATCAGGGGTGGGCTTTTTTCACCCCTAAATCCCAACTTTAGGAGGAAATTCACATGAGCGACAACAAATTCACCTTCGAGAACCCGGAGTTCCGCCGCACCTACTGGCACTCCTGCTCCCATGTGCTGGCTCAGGCCGTCAAGCGCCTCTACCCCGAGGTGAAGCTGGCCATCGGCCCCGCCATCGACGAGGGCTTCTACTACGACCTGGACTCCCCCTTCTCCTTCACCCCCGACGTGCTGGAGAAGGTCGAGGCCGAGATGAAGAAAATCTGCAAGGAAAAGTTGAAAATCGAGCGCTTTGAGCTGCCCCGCGCCGAGGCGCTGGAGCTGATGAAGGACGAGCCCTACAAGGTGGAGCTCATCAACGACCTGCCCGAGGGCGAGGCCATCTCCTTCTACAAGCAGGGCGAGTTCACCGACCTGTGCGCCGGTCCCCATCTGGACTCCACCGGCCGCATCAAGGGCAACGCCGTCAAGCTCACCAGCGCCACCGGTGCCTATTGGCGGGGCGATGAGCACAACAAGATGCTCCAGCGCATCTACGGCATCGCCTTCCCCAAGAAGGACCAGCTGGACGCCTGGCTCAAGGAGAAGGAAGAGGCCAAAAAGCGCGACCACAACCGGCTGGGCCGCGAGCTGGAGTACTTCAACACCGTGGATGTCATCGGCCAGGGCCTGCCCATCCTGCTGCCCAAGGGCGCCCGGGTAATTCAGCTGCTCCAGCGCTGGGTGGAGGATCTGGAGCAGGAGCACGGCTACCTGCTCACCAAGACCCCCCTCATGGCCAAGCGGGAGCTCTACAAGCTCTCCGGCCACTGGGACCACTACCTGGACGGCATGTTCGTGCTGGGCGACCCCGAGGACTACTCCAAGGACTGCTTCGCCCTGCGGCCCATGACCTGCCCCTTCCAGTATCAGGTCTATCTGAACCGCGCCCGCTCCTACCGCGACCTGCCCATGCGTCTGGGCGAGACCTCCACCCTGTTCCGCAACGAGGACTCCGGCGAGATGCACGGCCTCATTCGCGTGCGCCAGTTCACCATCTCTGAGGGCCATCTGGTGCTCCGGCCTGACCAGCTGGAGGAGGAGTTCAAGGACTGTCTGGACCTGGCCAAGTACGTTCTGGACACCGTGGGCCTGCTGGACAAGTGCACCTTCCGCTTCTCCCAGTGGGACCCCGCCAACCCCAACAACAAGTACGAGGGCACCGCGGAGCAGTGGGAAGAGGCCCAGCGGGTCATGGCGCAGATTCTGGACGACCTGGGCGTGGAGTACGACATCGGCATCGACGAGGCCGCCTTCTACGGCCCCAAGCTGGACATCCAGTACAAGAACGTCTACGGCAAGGAGGACACTCTGGTCACCATCCAGATCGACATGCTGCTGGCCCAGCGCTACGGCATGGTCTACACCGACAAGGACGGCGAGAAGAAGACCCCCTATATCATCCACCGCACCAGCCTGGGCTGCTACGAGCGCACTCTGGCCTACCTCATCGAGACCTACGCCGGCGCCCTGCCCACCTGGATGGCTCCGGAGCAGGTGCGGGTGCTCTCCATCACCGACCGGGCCGCGGACTACGCCTATGAGGTCGCCAACGGCCTGAAGAAGCAGGGCTTCCGGGTGGAGGTGGACACCAGCTCCAACACCCTGCGCTACAAGATTCGCGCCGCGCAGACGGAGAAGGTGCCCTATATGATCATTCTGGGCGATAAGGACATGGAAAACCACACCGTTTCCGTCCGCTGCCGCTCCGGCGAGGACCTGGGTGCCATGAGCTTCGAGGACTTCGCCGCACGGCTGAAGACCGAGGTGGACACCAAGGCCCGCTGATAAACCAATTCACCAAAAAACGGCACCTCTCAAGGCGGAGGTGCCGTTTTTTCTGACGAAAAAGGGGATTTGAGGGCAAAATCACGCCCCTGACACGGCAGACAAAACCGAAACAGGCGGACAGCTCTGAACTGTCCGCCTGTTCGCGTTTTTCCGGTTTTTCGGGGAAGCCGGGAGGCCGTTTCCGCGCTTACATGCGCAGCAGCACCTCATTCTCCTCCTTCAGAAGCTCAGAGGGGAGATAGGGCGCGGAGAGCGCTTCCCCGTTGAGCCACAGGCCATGGAAGCCGGACTGCCTGCCCTCGGGATTCTCCACCCGGATGTGGAGCTTTTTGCCCCGGAAACACTTGTCCATGGTGAACTCCTTCCAGCTGCCGGGCACGGCGGGCTCCAGACGCAGACCGCCCAGGTCCGGGCGCAGGCCCAGGATGCCCTCCACGCAGCCCACCATGACCGTGGAAGCGGTGCCGGTGAGCCAGTGGACGTGGGAGCGGCCAAAGTGGGGGCTGTTCCGGCCCTCGGTAAACTGGCCGTAGCAGTAGGGCTCCAGCACGCGCACCTCGGCGCGGTCGTTCTGGGCGGCGGGGGCGTTTTCGAGGAAGTACTCAAAGGCCCGCTCGCCGTGGCCCAGCAGGGCCTCCGCCAGAATCAGCCAGCCCTGAGACTGGGAGAAAATACCCGCGTTTTCCTTCACGCCGGGGTTATAGATGACCGCCAGCGCGCCGTCAAAGGCGTGGGCGTGGTAGGGCGGGTCCATCAGCTCCGCGCCGTAGGGGGTGTTCAGCCGCGCATGAACCTGCTCCATGGAGCGCTCCGCCTGAGCGTGGTCTGCCAGCGTGCTGATGACCGACCAGCTCTGGGGGTTCAGCCACAGATTGGCCTCCGGGTCCGCGGCGGCGCCGATGCGCTCGCCCTTCTCGGTGAAGCCCCGGATGAAGCGGTCACCGTCCCAGCACAGCTGCTGAATCCGGCGGGAATAGGTCTCCGTCTGGGCGCTGAGGGCAGCGCTGTAGTCCGCGTCGCCCTTCCAGTCCGCCAGCCGCTTCTGAATCACCAGCGCGTAGTAGAACTGCATGGCCACGAAGGAGGACTCGCCCTGAACGCCCAGCCGCAGGCAGTCGTTCCAGTCGGCATACAGGCCCGCGGGCAGGCCGTGGGGGCCCAGATGGTCCAGGGAGAACTGAATCGCCCGCTTCAGGTGCTCGTAGACGCTGGCCTCGCCGTGGTTGGCAAAGGGCAGAACTTCGTCCAGAAAAGCGGTGTTTCCCGTCTCAGTCAGGTACTTGTACACCGTGGGGAAGAGCCACAGGGCGTCGTCAGCCCGGTAGGCCGGGTGCCCGGTCTCCTGCACATAGGAGGCGTCGTCGGGGGTGTCCTCGTGGCCGGGGTTGTGGGTGAACTTCACCAGGGGCAGGCCGCCGCCGTTGTCCACCTGGGCGGTGAGCATGAAGCGCAGCTTCTCCGCCGCCATCTCCGGCACCAGATGGATGACGCCCTGAATGTCCTGCACGGTGTCCCGGTAGCCGTAGCCGTTGCGCAGGCCGCAGTAGATGAAGGACGCGGCCCGGGACCAGATGAAGGTCATGTAGCAGTTGTAGGCGTTCCAGGTGTTGAGCATGGAGTTGAAGGCCGGGTCGGGGGTCTGCACCTGGAGGGCGCTCAGACGGCCCTCCCAGTCCTCCTTCAGGGCGGAGAGCTCCTGCGCTACCGTTTCAGCGCTGTTTTCGTACTGAGAGAGCAGAGCTTCAGCCTCTTCAGCGTACTTTTCGCCCAGCAGGAAGGCCACGGTCCGGCTCTCGCCCGGCTCCAGGGTCAGGACGCAGGAGAGGGCACCGCAGGCGTTCTCGTTGTAGCTCAGCTCGTTTTCCATGCCCCGCTCCACGCCGATGGGGTTGCCGTAGCTCCGGTAGCCGCCCAGGAAGGAGGCCTTGTCGCCGCAATAGGCGGCCACAGGCGCGCCGGAGAGGCCGAAGAAGCGCTCGGTGACGATTTTGCCGTCCACCTGCTCCTCGGGGGGCAGGGCGTCCAGGTTGCCGTGGACCTGCTGCACCACGCGGTTGCCCGCGAAGAGGGTGCGGCCGATGAACAGGGAGTACTGGAGGTTCACCTGGTCCTGCTCGTAGTTGCTGTGATTGGTGAACTCCGCGTAGCCGGTGAGGGTCAGGCTGCGGGGGCGCTCAATGACGTACTCCCGGTTTTTATCATCAAAATATCCGTATTTCATGGGAATTCACCTTTCAGAGAGAGTAACAGTGATAAGTGTGCGCCCCTTGGGCAGAGCGCTCAGACGTGCGCGGGAGAGCAGGGCGGCGTTTCCGCGCTTCTCCAGCGCCTCGCCGTTGCAGGAGGCAGCGGCGAGCTTGTAGCGGCCGTAGTCCAGACGCTGGGGGTTGTGGTAGACCACCTCCAGCTCCCGGCCGGCAAAGGTGAGGCAGACGCTGGCCGTACCCGCCTCGTCAAACTGCTCCGGGAGCAGCTTCGGCTCCAGCACCAGGTCGCCGGCCTGCCCGTGCA
>CACZUK010000126.1 GCA_902784305.1 Oscillospiraceae bacterium
TGACTCCACAGGGCCACGCCCTCCATCTCCCGGGGCGCGGCGCCGTACTTCCGGTCCCCCACCAGCGGACAGCCGCGGTGCGCAAACTGACAGCGAATCTGATGGGTGCGTCCGGTGCCCAATTGTACCCGAACCAGCGCAAATCCTTCCACTTTTGCCAGCACCCGATAGCGCAGAACCGCCTCCCGCACGTCCCGGCCCGGCGCGTCCGCCACCAGCGTCCGCCGCTGGGTTCTGTCCCGCCGCAGCAAGTCCCGCAGCTCGCCCGCGTCCGGCTCCGGCACGCCCTCGGTCACGGCCAGATACTCCTTGACCATGCGCCCGCCGCGCAGCTGCTCTGAAAGAAGCTGTGCCGCCTTGCGGGACCGGGCCAGCGCCATCACGCCGCCCACCACCTGGTCCAGCCGGTGGACCGTGCGCACGCAGGCCGTTTCCTGACCCAAGGCCCGGCGCACCAGCTCCGGCACGCCGCCCGGCTCGTCCGTGGAGACCACCCCCACCGGCTTGACGCACACATACAGGCGCTCGTCCGCGTACAGACACCGCATTGTTCCACCTCCCAGCGTATTTTCGATATTGTACCATATCAATGCACAATGCACAATGCTCAATGCACAATAATTGCAAAACCAGAACGTTTTCGTTTTGATTGAGCGATTTTGGAATACACAATGCACAATTGTGTGATAAACACAGCGTTATCCGTTTGTTTTTGCGCAGTGCGTGACGGAACGATGCAATCAGGCGGCAGTCAGGGATGACGCGAAGGAAACAGACTGCTAACACACTTAAAAACTATTACAATCGTGAAATCTGTCCCTATCCCCCAAAGTTTCCACGATGGAAACCAATTTACTGTACGAGGCTCTTTGTCCCCTCGGCGCCATGAGTGGTCCAGGAAACTTCGGACCACGTTCGGGGCGCCGACGGGCGATAGCGATTGAAAAACGGGCGCAGAAAGTAGGTTGCTGACAGGCTAAAAACTATCACAATCGTGAAATCTCCCCCAATTCTCCGCAGTTTCCACGATGGAAACCAATTTACTGTACGAGGCACTTTGTCCCCTCGGCGCCTTGAGTGGTCCAGGAAGCTTGGGACCACGTTGGGGGCGCCGACGGGCGATAGCGATTGCCTCCAGGCGCAGCCTGGGAAAAAAGTTGACACCGAAGCTCCGGTTTGTTATACTGAGGGACGCATAAGAATTTTCAATCCGCCCCATGTGGGGCCGCGAAAGGTTCGTTCCCATGAAAAAGCTCATTGACCAAATCTCCGACCAGGTCTCCGCGGCCTTCGAGCGCGCCGGTTTTGACCCCTCCCTGGGTCGCTGCGCCCCCTCCAACCGCCCGGATCTGTGCCAATATCAGTGCAACGGCGCCATGGCCGGGGCGAAGCTCTACCGCACCGCCCCCTTCCTCATCGCCCAGAAGGTGGCCGACGCACTCACCGCCAATCCGCTGTTCTCCAAGGCGGAGATGGTCCGGCCCGGCTTCCTCAACCTCAATGTGAGCCCCACCGCCCTGGCTCATCTGCTCACCGAGCTGGAGCAGGACGAGGCGCGCTGCGGCAGCGAGGCCGACGCCCACCCCCAGACCATCATCATCGACTACGGCGGCCCCAACGTGGCCAAGCCCCTCCATGTGGGCCACCTGCGCTCGGCCATCATCGGCGAAAGCCTCAAGCGAATCGCCCGCTTCAAGGGCCACACCGTCATCGGCGACGTGCACCTGGGCGACTGGGGCCTCCAAATCGGCCAGATCATCACCGAGCTGAAGCAGCGTCAGCCGGAGCTGCCCTACTTCCAGGAGGGCAATCCCGGCCCCTTCCCCGCCGAGCCCCCCTTCTCCATCGCCGATTTGGAGGAGATTTACCCCGCCGCCTCCAGGAAGTCCAAGGAGGACGCCTCCTTTAAAGCAGCCGCCCAGGAGGCCACCGCACGGCTCCAGGAGGGCCACCCCGGCTACCGCGCCCTGTGGCGGCACATCATCAACGTCAGCGTCAGCGACCTGAAGTCCAACTACGAAAAGCTGGACGTCAGCTTTGACCTCTGGATGGGCGAGAGCGACGCGCAGCCCTTCATCCCCACCATGGTGGCGCGGATGAAGGACGACGGCTTCGCCCACCTCAGCGACGGCGCCCTGGTGGTGGACGTGGCCGAGGAGGGCGACACCCGGGAGGTGCCCCCCTGCCTCATCCTCAAGAGCGACGGCGCCGCCCAGTACGAGACCACGGACCTGGCCACCATCGTGCAGCGGCAGCGGGACTACCGCCCCGACCGCATCATCTATGTGGTGGACAAGCGCCAGGAGCTCCACTTCGTGCGGGTGTTCCGCTGCGCCTACAAGACCGGCCTGCTGGACCCCAAGCGCTGTTCCCTAGAGTTCGTGGGCTTCGGCACCATGAACGGCAAGGACGGCAAGCCCTTCAAGACCCGCGAGGGCGGCGTGCTCCGGCTGGAGTATCTGCTCCGGGACGTCACCGACGCCGTGTTTGAGAAGAGCCGCGGCAACGGCGAGCTCAGCGAGGAGGAGCTGCGTCAGGTGTCTGAAAAGGTGGGCCTGGCCGCCATCAAGTACGGCGATCTGAGCAACCAGCCCAGCAAGGATTACGTCTTCGACCTGGGCCGCTTCATCGCCTTCGAGGGCAACACCGGCCCCTACATCATGTACACCATGGTGCGCATCAAGTCCATCCTGAAAAAGGTCGCGGAGACCTACCCCGACGCGGAGCTCACCGCCATCCTGCCCCCCGAGGGCGAGAAGGAGACCAACCTCTACCTCACCCTGCTGCGCTTCGCCGACGCCGTGGACGACGCCTATGAGCAGAACGCCCCCAACCGGCTGTGCCGCTACATCTACGACCTGTCCAACTGCCTCAACCAGTTCTACGCCGAGCGCAGCATCCTCCGGGAGGAGGACCCGCGCCGCCGGAGCAGCTATGTGCGCATCCTCCAGCTGGTGCTCCGGGTGCTGGAGCGCTCCGTGGACCTGCTGGGCTTTGAGGCTCCGGAGCGCATGTGAGCACCGGCGGCCTGAACGCCTCCGGTTCGACCATCCCGTCGCCCCCCGTCCCCGGACCCGTGGGCTTCCAAAGAGAGAAAAGGTGATTTTTTGAACGAACGTTACGGAAAGCGGGCCAAAAGCGGCTCCCCTCTCAAGAATTTACCCCTTCTGCTGCTGGTGCTGGTGCTGGTCATCGGCGGTGCCCTGGCCGCCAGGCGGATGGGTCTGCTCCCCTCCTCCGGCGGCAGCGCCGACGCCTCCGCCGTCGTGGAGGAGCCTGTGACCGACGCCAGTCCCGAGGCAGAGGACGCCTCCGTCTCCCACGCGCCCATCGCGTCCATCATCGGCCCCACCCTGACCGACGACGAGAACCCCAAGCCTGAGCAGACCGCTGCCCAGGCGGACAGCTCCCCCGTGGGCACCGCCAACATCACCCCGGCCCTGCCCGGTGAGGGCATCACCGTGTGCATCGACCCCGGCCACGGCGGCAAGGACCCCGGCTGCAACACCGAGAAGCGGCTGGAAAAGGACGACGTGCTCAAGCTGGGACTGGCCATGCGCACCGCCATGGAGGCTCAGGGCATCACCGTGGTCATGACCCGCGAGGACGACACCTTCATCCCCCTGGACCAGCGCTGTGAGATTGCCAACAACGCGGGCGCCACCTATTACATCTCCATCCACCGCAACATCTACGAGAGCAGCGAGGTCTACGGCAACGAGGTCTGGAAGTCCAGCAACGCCTCCGAGGAGGCCTCCACGCTGGCCGACAACGTCATGAGCGGTCTGGTGAGCGCCGGCATCCAGAAGGATCGGGGCGTCCGGGAGGGCTCCCAGGACGGCCACGGAGACTATCTGGTCCTTCGGAACACCTCTATGCCCTCCGTTCTGCTGGAAATGGGTTTTGTTCAGAACAAAAAGGACAATAAGTACTTCGATGAGAACATTGACGCCTACGCCAAGGCCATCACCACGGCCGTGCTGGACACCTGGGAGGAGTACCATGTGGACATGAGCGACGCGGTGGTGAATCTGGACGGGGTGGAGTCCTGAGACAATGCACAATGCACACTGCCGCGCGCCGAATGGCAATACCTTAATGCGCGGCGTCCAGAGAGCTACGGCCGCAATGCGGCCGTGCGAGTCGGAATGCACAATTCTGAGGTAAACATAACGTTTTTCCTCTTAATCAGGCGTTGTGCGTAACAAAATGATGAAAGCAGCGGCCTGTTCCGGTTTGGAGCGGGCCGCTGCTTGCGCTGTCGGGGATGGGGTTGTCCTTGCATTGTGCTGAAATTTGTGCTATAGTGTCGCTGGCGCTGCTTTCTGCGGCTTTGTTGGCCCTCCGAGCTACGGGGGCGGACATTTCTTTGCTGC
>CACZUK010000127.1 GCA_902784305.1 Oscillospiraceae bacterium
CTGAAATTTGTGCTATAGTGTCGCTGGCGCTGCTTTCTGCGGCTTTGTTGGCCCTCCGAGCTACGGGGGCGGACATTTCTTTGCTGCCCTCTGTTTGTTGTCCCTTCAACACTCTTGTCGGGAAGGAGGGCGATTGGAATGGTATCTTATTCCGATTTGTTTCAGTATACGCTGGTTCTCATCGGCCTGGCTGGTGTCATTGCCGCGTACATGAATATGACAAAGAAGTGACCGCACCTTTTTCCTAGCCCTGGTGCGGTCACTTCTCCAAACATCAAGGAGGACTGACTGCCAGAGAGCAGCGCCCTTCCTCACATCCCTATTCTACCCCAGCACGGGGGAAAAGTCAAGGGTCTGAGGCAGCGGGGCCGGGACATCGTTCCGGTCCCGTTTTGTTTTGCACAACCCTGCAATTGGTCCGGCTCGTCTGGATTAAGGCCAGAGCAGCGTCGCGAAATAGTCCTCCGGCGTCTCCGCCCGGCGCATCATGCGCACATTGCCGTCCTCCTGGAGCAGCAGCTCCGCCGAGCGCAGGCGGCCGTTGTAGTTGTAGCCCATGGCAAAGCCGTGGGCGCCGGTGTCGTGAATCACCAGCAGGTCGCCCCGGTCGATTTTGGGCAGCATGCGGTCCACCGCGAACTTGTCGCAGTTCTCGCACAGGGAGCCCACCACGTCGTACTTGTGGTCGCAGGGGGCCTTCTCCTTGCCCATGACCGTGATGTGGTGGTAGGCACCGTAAATGGCCGGGCGCATCAGGTTCGCCGCGCAGGCGTCCACGCCGATGTACTCCTTATAGATGTGCTTCTCGTGGATGGCGCGGGTCACCAGGTGGCCGTGGGGCGCCAGCATGAAGCGGCCCATCTCCGTGCACAGCTTCACGTCGCCCATGCCCGCGGGCACCAGAATCTCTTCAAACTTCCGGCGCACGCCGCCGCCAATGGCGCTGATGTTGTTGGCGGGCTGCTCCGGGCGGTAGTCCACGCCCACGCCGCCGGAGAGGTTGATGAAGCACACGTCCGCGCCGGTCTCCCGCTCCAGCTCCACGGCCAACTGGAAGAGCTGACCGGCCAGCTCCGGGTAGTAGTCGTTGGAGATGGTGTTGGAGGCCAAAAAGGCGTGGATGCCGAAGCGCTTCGCGCCCAGCTCCTTCAGACGGCGGAAGGCCTCGAAGAGCTGGGGCCGGGTCATGCCGTACTTGGCGTCGCCGGGGTTGTCCATGACCTGGAAGCCCTCCTCGCTCTCGCTGAGCTGGAAGACGCCGCCGGGGTTGAAGCGGCAGGAAATCGTCTCGGGAATGTACCCAATCGTCTCCTTCAGGAAGTCAATGTGGGTGATGTCGTCCAGGTTGATGATGGCCCCCAGCTCGGCGGCCAGGGCGTACTCCTCCGCCGGGGTCTCGTTGGCGGAGAACATGATCTCCTCGCCGGAGAAGCCGCAGCGGCTGGCCATCATCAGCTCCGTCAGAGAGGAGCAGTCCACGCCGCAGCCCTCCTGGTGGAGGATGTCGAGAATCTGGGGCGTGGGGGTGGCCTTCACCGCGAAGTACTCCTTATACCCCTCGTTCCAGGAGAAGGCGTGGTTCACGGCGCGGGCGGTGGCGCGGATGCCCGCCTCGTCGTAGAGGTGGAAGGGGGTGGGATAGCTGCGGCAGATGTCCTCCAGCTGTTCTTTGGTGGCAAATGGAACTTTTTTCATGGCATATTTCCTCTTAATGAAGCTGATTCAGGACGAATCGTCAAATTACCCTCCCATTTTACCCGATTTCTCCCCCCGGCGCAAGGGCGAGTGCTTATTTTTTGGATTTTCATGCAAGTTCTCCTGATTTACTTGCAAAATGAATTAAAGTGTTATATAATAGCACCGTTCATTTTCGTGTGAAGGGGGCCGCTTTCCCTCTTTTCACGAGCGGTCCGCCCCTCCGGCACGTCTGCGCCGGGCGCCGGGCGGGGAAAAGAGAGGAGAGTATCTATGTTGGAACAGTTTTCGAGCTTTGTCGGGGCTGTGCAGGACGTGGTCTGGGGACCCATCATGCTCACCATTCTGGTGGGCACGGGCGTCTTCCTGACCCTGCGCACCAAGCTGCTGTGCTGGCGCAGCCTGCCCCACGCCATCAGCTTCACCCTGAGCAAGGAGGCCCGGCAGGAGCAGGGCGATGGTGACGTGAGCCCCTTCGCCAGCCTGTGCACGGCCCTGGCGGCCACCATCGGCACGGGCAACATCGCGGGCGTGGCCTCGGCCATCGCCTCCGGCGGACCGGGCGCGCTGGTGTGGATGTGGATTTCCGCGGCCTTCGGCATCAGCTCCAAGTTCGTGGAGTGCACGCTGGCGGTCAAGTACCGCATCACCAACGACAAGGGCGAGATGCTGGGCGGCCCCATGGTGGCCGCGGAGTACGGCATCCCCAAGGTCTACGGCGACGGCTTCAAGGGCCTGGGCAAGCTGCTGGGCGTGCTGTTTGCCTTCTTCGCGGTCTGCGCCAGCTTCGGCATCGGCAACCTGACCCAGGGCAACTCCATCGCCACGGCGTTCAACAACGTCTCCGGCGTGCCGCCCATGGTGGTGGCCATCGTGGTGGGCGTGACCGTGCTGGCCATCGTGCTGGGCGGCATCCAGAGCATTTCCAAGGTCTCCTCTCTGGTGGTGCCCTTCATGGCGGTGTTCTACTTCGTGGGCGGCCTCATCATCATTCTGTGCAACATCACCGCGCTGCCCGGCGCGCTGGTGGACATGTTCCGCATGGCCTTCTCCGTCAAGGCTGTGGGCGGCGGCGTGGCCGGCACGGTGGTGGCCAGCATGTTCCAGGCCATGCGCAAGGGCGTGGCCCGGGGCTGCTTCTCCAACGAGGCCGGCATGGGCTCCGCGGCCATCGCGGCGGCGGGCGCCACCACCGACAACTACATCCGTCAGGGCCTCATCAGCGAGACGGGCACCTTCTGGGACACCATGGTGGTGTGCTCCGTGACGGGCCTGGCCATTCTCACCTCCGGCGTGACCAACAGCATCACCTTCGCCGCGGACGGCTCCCCGGAGCTGACCGGCGCGTCCCTGACCATCGCGGCCTTCCGCTCCGTGCTGGGCCCGGCGGGCGGCTGGCTGGTGGCTGTCGCCCTGGCGCTGTTCGCCTTCTCCACCATCCTCGGCTGGGAGTATTATGGCGAAAAGGCGCTGGAGTATCTGACCTCCTCCACCAAGGCGACGCTGGTCTACCGCGTGCTGTTCTCCGTCATCGCCTTCGTGGGCTGCATCTCCGCCTTTGAGCTGGCCTGGAACGTCTCCGACGTGCTCAACGCCCTGATGATCGTCCCGAACTGCATCATCATGTGGATGCTGGGCGGCACGCTGGTCAAGGACTTTGAGGTGTTTTTGAAGGAGCACAAGAAGGACCTTTGATTGCCTCCGGCGGCCAGGCCGCTGCCCTGGACCCGCAAGGGGTCCCCGGCCCCTTGACCCGGAAGCTCCTGGCGGGCAAAGTCTGAGCCGTGGTCAGAACCCGGGAATGGAGTTTGATTCCATCTCAAGCTGAACAACAGCGAAAAAACGGCGGCCTGTTCCGGTTTGGAGCAGGCCGCCTTTGTGCGCATTGTAACCAGAATGGAAAGCTCTCCGGCAGATGTCAGAGAGGCGGACTGCGTCCGCGGGCAATCGCTTCGCCCGTCGGCGGCTTCAACGCGGGTTAGGATTTAGAACCACATAAGCCGCCGAGGAAACAAAGAGGTTGTATTCACAAGTGAAGTGCGCCAGATGGACGAGCAATTTTGCCGTCAATCAAGGCAAAATTTCGCAGGAATCCTTTGTGGATTTCAAGAAACCTTGTGAATACAGCCTCAAAGTGCCTCGAACAAATCAGAGCCCCCACGTTGGAGAATGAGGATGAGCACTGGTTTCTTTCCGATTAGCGAAAAAGCAGTGGACAAGGGCTGTAAACGCAAACGGGACCGGAACAAAGTCCCGGCCCCGCTGCCTCAGACCCTTGACTTTTCCCCTGTTTGGGGCTAAAATAAGGGCGTGAGGAAGGGCGCTGCTCTCAGGCAGTCAGTCCTCCGCTAAATGCATGAGAAGTGACCGCACTCAAGGGCTAAAATGAGGTGCGGTCACTTCTTTGTCATATTCATGTACGCCGCGATGACACCGGCCAGGCCGATGAGAACCAGCGTATACTGAAACAAATCGGAATAAGTCACCATTCCAATCGCCCTCCTTCCTCACAAGAATGTTGAAGGGACAAACAGAGGGCAGCAAAGAAATGTCCGCCCCCGCAGCTCGGAGGGCCAACACAGCCGCAGAAAGCAGCGCCAGTGACACTATAGCACAAATTTCGGCAAACGGCAAGGGTTATAAACGCAAACGGAGCCGGAACAATGCTCCGGCTCCGCTGCCTCACGTCCTTGACATTCTGCCCGCGTTGGGGTACAATGGGGATGTGAGGAAGGGCGCTGCTCTCAGGCAGTCAGTCCTCCGAGCGTTGGAGAAATGACCGCATCCGGGTCGCCAAACGGGGATGCGGTCACTTCTTTTGTCCGTAAATCAGCACTACGAGAGTGATGGTGTTCACGATTAAATCAAGGAGCAGGATGACATCCTGAAAGCTCACCATGATTCCACCCCCTTCCTCATGGACAGAGGGCAGATGTAAGAAGAAACTGCCCTCTGGCTTCGGAGGGGCGGACTGCGTCCGCGGGCAATCTGCCTGCGGGCTTGTTGCGGTGCGAAACAGAACACTGACTGACGTTTCTGTATCCAAACGTCATTTCAAAAGAGTCAGAGGTCAGGAAAGAGCCACTTTTCCCAACATCATATCAAAACGGCGGCCTGTTCCGGTTTGGAGCAGGCCGCCGCTGTTTATAATGTTCCCTCATCCATCAATAGTTGGAAATTGGGACAGTTTTCACACTCTGACCGCTTCCCCGTCTCCACCCGTCAGGAGCGACGTGGTGCAGGGGTCCGGGGTGAGGGCGGTGCCAGTTGACCCAGACGGGTCAACCGGACAAAGGTGCCAGTGTCACCTTTGCGCCCGAGTGGGATAAAACGCCAAAGGCGTCACCACTGAAAACGTGCCTCGGGGTGGAGGGGCAGCGCCCCTCCCAGAATTTGGGGCAGAACCCCAACTCAGCACAGCTTCGCGCCGGCAGGAATCGCATCGTCGAGCATAATCAGGTTCAGCTTCTCCTCGCCGTATTCGGTGTGGACCGCGCTAAGCAGCATGCCGTTGGACTCCAGACCCATCATCTTGCGGGGCGGAAGGTTCACAATGGCGGCGAGGGTCTTGCCCACCAGCTCCTCGGGCTTGTAGTACATAGCGATGCCGGAGAGAATCTGACGGTCGGTGCCGGTGCCGTCGTCCAGAGTGAAGCGCAGCAGCTTCTTGCTCTTCTTCACGTTCTGGCAGTCCTTCACCTTCACCACCCGGAGGTCGCTCTTGCAGAAGGTGTCAAAGTCCACGCTCTCGGCGCTCTGCGGCTCCACCTCCACGGCGGGCAGGCTCTTCCGGGCCTCCTCGGCCTTGCGCTCCTCCTCAATCTTCGCCAGCTCCTCCAGCTCCTTCTTCAGGTCGATGCGGGGGAACAGGTTCTTGCCCTTGGTCACCTGGGCGTCCGCGCTGAGCAGGCCCCAGGAGACGTCCTCCCAGCCGTTGCGGTCGGAGCCGATCTGCTTCGCAATCTCCGCCACGGTGTCGGGCATGAAGGGGGTCAGCAGAATGTTGCAGATGCGGATGGTCTCCAGCAGATTGTACATCACCCGGGCCAGGCGGGGCTTGGTCTCCTCGCTGCGGGCCAGCACCCAGGGGGCGTTCTCGTCGATGTACTTGTTCGCCCGGTCAATCACCTTGAAGATGTCCACCACGGCGGTCTGGAAGGTGTAGCGCTCCATCAGGGCCTCGTAGCTGTCCTTCAGGCCGCTGGCCATGGCGATGAGCTCGGCGTCCTTCTCCTCGTCCGCCGCCTGCTCCGCGGGGAGCTTTCCGGCGAAGTACTTGCCCACCATGGCGGTGGTGCGGCTGACCAGGTTGCCCAGGTCGTTGGCCAGGTCGATGTTGATGCGGTTGATGAGCAGCTCGTTGGAGAAGTTGCCGTCAGAGCCGAAGGGGAACTCCCGCATCAGGTAGTAGCGCAGGGCGTCCACGCCGTAGCGCTGAGCCAGAATCACCGGGTCGATGACGTTGACGGTGGTGTTCTCCTTGCTCTTGGAGATTTTGCCGCCGTCCAGCAGCAGCCAGCCGTGGCCGTAGACCTTCTTCGGCAGGGGCATGTCCATGCTCATCAGCATAGCGGGCCAGATGATGGAGTGGAAGCGGACGATTTCCTTGCCCACAAAGTGCACATCCGCGGGCCAGAACTTGTCATAATCGTCGTATTTATCGTTCAGGAAGCCCAGAGCGGTGGTGTAGTTGAACAGGGCGTCCACCCACACATAGACCACATGGCCGGAGTCGAAGTCCACGGGCACGCCCCAGGTGAAGCTGGTGCGGGAGACGCAAAGGTCCTCCAGGCCGGGCCTGACGAAGTTGTTGAGCATTTCGTTGACGCGGCTCTCCGGCTCCAGGAAGTCGGTGTTGGACAGAAGGTCCTCAATCTGCTTCTGGTACTTGCTCAGGCGGAAGAAGTAGGCCTCCTCCTCCGCGTCCTTCACCTCGCGGCCGCAGTCGGGGCACTTGCCGTCCACCAGCTGGCTCTCGGTCCAGAAGCTCTCGCAGGGCACGCAGTACTTGCCCTTGTAGGCACCCTTGTAGATGTCGCCCTTGTCGTACATCTTCTTAAAGATGCGCTGGATGCTCTTGACGTGGTAGTCGTCGGTGGTGCGGATGAAGCGGTCGTTGGAGATGTTCATCAGCTTCCACATGTCCGTGATGCCGCCGGGGGCGGTGACGATGCTGTCCACGAACTCCTGGGGGGTGACGCCGGCCTCCTTGGCCTTCTGCTCAATCTTCTGGCCATGCTCGTCGGTGCCGGTGAGGAACATGACCTCGTGGCCGGTCATGCGCTTGTAGCGGGCCATCACGTCCGTGGCCACGGTGCAGTAGGTGTGGCCGATGTGCAGCTTGCTGGACGGGTAGTAGATGGGAGTGGTGATGTAGAATTTCTTTGCCATTGGGAATCCTCTCCTTCTCTGGCCGCCGAATGGAAGCGGCCGCAGAGTATTAGAGGTTGTATTCACAAGTGAAGTGCGCCAGATGGACGAGCAATTTTGCCGTCAATCAAGGCAAAATTTCGCAGGAATCCTTTGTGGATTTCAAGAATGCAAGGGGGAATGTGAAACCAGGCTACACACAGAGGCAATCTGCCTGCGGGCTTGTCGCGGTACGAAGCAGAAAACTGACTGGCGTTTCTGTATCCAAACGTCATTTCAAACCCCAAAAACAGAGACCTGTAAAAGCGAACGGAGCCGGAACAATGCTCCGGCTCCGCCGCCTCACGTCCTTGACATTCTGCCCGCGTTGGGGTACAATGGGAATGTGAGGAAGGGCGCTGCTCTCTGGCAGTCAGTCCTCCGAGCAGATTTGCTGAAGAAGTGACCGCATCCGGTGTCAAGAGGTGGATGCGGTTACTTCTTTTGTCCGTAAATCAGCACTACGAGAGTGATGGTGTTCACGATCAAATCAAGGAGCAGGATGACATCCTGAAAACTCACCATGATTCCACCCCCTTCCACATGGACAGAGGGCAGATGTAAGAAGAAACCGCCCTCTGGCTTCGGAGGGGCGGACTGCGTCCGCGGGCAATCTGCCTGCGGGCTTGTCGCGGTACGAAACAGGAAACTGACTGGCGTTTCTGTATCCAAACGTCATTTCAAGCCAAAAAGTCAGAGGGCTGTGAAGACAAACGGAGCCGGAACCAGGCTGCGCCCGGATGCAATCTGCCTGCGGGCTTGTCGAGGAAGTTTTTAATATGAGAAAAGGCAAGCCCCCCATCCCCAAAACGCATGAAAGCAGCGGCCCGTTCCAAACCGGAACAGGCCGCTGTTTTCATCATTCTGTCACGCATAACGCCTGATTAAGAGGAAAAAACGTTATGTTTACCTCAGAATTGTGCATTTCCCCGGTCAGCTGTCCAGCTTCAGCACCGCCATAAACGCCTCCGTGGGCAGCTGCACCGTGCCCAGCGTGCGCATCTTCTTCTTGCCCTCCTTCTGCTTCTCCAGCAGCTTCTTCTTCCGGGTGATGTCGCCGCCGTAGCACTTGGCCAGCACGTCCTTGCGCATGGCCTTCACCGTCTCCCGGGCGATGATGCGCCCGCCGATGGCCGCCTGCACCGGCACCTCGAAGAGCTGACGGGGGATGTTCTCCTTCAGCTTTTCACAGATGCGCCGCGCCCGCGGGTACGCCTTGTCCTTGTGCACGATGAAGGACAGCGCGTCCACCTGGTCGCCGTTGAGCAGTAGATCCACCTTCACCAGCTGGCTGGGCTGGTACTCGTCCAGCTCGTAGTTCAGGGAGGCGTAGCCCTTGGTATTCGCCTTGAGGGTGTCGAAAAAGTCGTAGATAATCTCGTTCAGGGGCATTTTATAGTGCAGCTCCACCAGATTTGTGTCCAAATACTGCATATCACCGAACTGGCCCCGCCGCTCCTGGCACAGGGGCATGATGTTGCCCACAAAGTCCGGCGGCGTGATGATGCTCACGTTCACGAACGGCTCCCGGGCCTCCGCGATGAGGGCGGGGTCGGGGTAGTTGTGGGGATTGTCCACATAGAGCAGACTGCCGTCCGTCTTCACCACCTCATAGATGACGCTGGGCAGGGTCGTGACCAAATCCAGGTCAAATTCCCGCTCCAGACGCTCCTGGATAATCTCCATGTGGAGCATCCCCAAAAAGCCGCAGCGGAAGCCGAAGCCCAGAGCCACGGAGCTTTCCGGTTCGAAGGAGAGGGAGGCATCGTTGAGCTGGAGCTTTTCCAGCGCGTCCCGGAGGTCCGGATACTTGGAGCCGTCCTCGGTGTAGATGCCGCAGTAGACCATGGGCCGGGCGGGCTGGTAGCCGGGCAGAGGCTCGGCGGCGGGCCGCTCCGCGCCGGTGACGGTGTCGCCCACCTGGGTGTCCCGGACGTTCTTGATGCTGGCGGTGAAGTAGCCCACCTCGCCCGCGGTGAGCACGCCGCAGGGGTCCAGCTGGATGGGGCCCATGTGGCCGCACTCCACCACCTTGTAGGTGGCGCCGCTGGCCATCATTTTGACCTCCATGCCCGTCTTGATGCAGCCGTCCAGCACCCGCATGAGCACGATGACGCCCCGGTAGCTGTCGTACTGGGAGTCGAAGACCAGCGCCTTGAGGGGCGCGTCCGGGTCGCCCGTGGGGGCCGGGATGTTGGCCACGATGTCCTCCATCACCGCGTGGATGTTGATGCCCGCCTTGGCGGAAATCTCCGGCGCGTCCATGGCCGGGATGCCGATGACGCTCTCAATCTCCTCCTTGACCCGGCCGGGGTCGGCGCTGGGCAGGTCGATTTTGTTCAGAACGGGGATGACCTCCAGGTCGTGCTCCACGGCCAGGTAGGTGTTGGCCAGGGTCTGGGCCTCCACGCCCTGAGAGGCGTCCACCACCAGCACCGCGCCCTCGCAGGCGGCCAGGGAGCGGCTGACCTCGTAGTTGAAGTCCACGTGGCCCGGCGTGTCGATGAGGTTCAGGGTGTAGGTCTCCCCGTCGTCGGCCTTGTAGCGCAGGGTGACAGCCCGGGCCTTGATGGTGATGCCCCGCTCCCGCTCCAGCTCCATGGAGTCGAGCAGCTGGCTCTCCATCTCCCGGGCGGTGACGGCGTGGCACTCCTCAATGATGCGGTCAGAGAGGGTGGATTTGCCGTGGTCGATGTGGGCAATGATGGAAAAGTTGCGAATTTTATCCTGATTCATGTAATTCTCCTTCTTGCAGGGGCCAGCCCCTGCACCCCGCTGGGGCCTCCAGGCCCCAGACCCCGATGCTCCTGACGGGAATATCGGGAAAGTTGTCAAAAAGTGACTAAACGCTTCCTCAACTTCTTCGATGGAAATCAATTTACTGTACGAGGCACTGCGTTTCCTCGGCGCCATGAGTGGTCCGGGAAACTTGGGACCACGTTGGGGGCGCCGACGGGCGAAGCGATTGCCTCCAGGCGCAGCCTGGCAGTTTCCACGATGGAACCCCATTTTCTGTGCGCGGCACTGCGTCCCCTCGGCGCCATGAGTGGTCCGGGAAACTTGGGACCACGTTGGGGGTGCCGACGGGCGAAGCGATTTAAAAAGCGCAGCCTGGCCCCGATGCTCCTGACGGGGAATATCGGAAAGTTGTCAAAAAGCAACTGTACGCTTTATCAGCTTCTTCGATGGAAACTAATTTACTGTACGAGGCACTTTGTCCCCTCGGCGCCATGAGTGGTCCAGGAAATTTGGGACCACGTTGGGGGCGCCGACGGGCGAAGCGATTTAAAAAGCGCAGCCTGGCTATTTGTCCGTGCTCTTCACCGCCAGCATCTTCTTCACCCGGCCGTTGGTGTTGTGCAAAATCTGGAGAAGGGACTGGTAGAGCGCCGGATACTCCTTCTGAATCGTCTGAGGCGTGAGCCCGGAAAGCACCTCCGTCTGCTCCTTGTCCTGTGCCATGCGAATCAGCTCCAGCTCCAGGTCGCACTTGGCCCGCTGCATGTTCGCGCTCACCGCGCCGCTGGAAAAGGCCGGGTCGTCCAGCGCGAAAAATCCCTTCAAATTCGCCGGATTCACGCTGTAAATGTCCCGAAACACCGTGTAAACCCCGCAGGAGAGGTAGTTGCTCACATAGAGAATCAGCTCCCGGTTCCCCAGCCGGCCCAGCAGGCTGAAAATCAGCGACACCGCGTTCACCAGCAGCTTCTTGTTCAGCTGCGCCGCGATGTTCCCCCGCAGCGTGTGGTCCTTGCTCTGGCTGTCGTCGTAAAGCTCCTCCGTGTAGATGATGGCCCCGTCCTTGCTCATGGTCCGGCCCAGCAGGTAGTCCGCCGACACCCCGTAGAAGTCGCAGGCCCGGACCACAAAGGCCAGTCCCGGCTCCCGGATGCCGTTCTCGTAGTGGGACAGCAGCGCCTGACTGATGCCCAGCTCCGCCGCCGCCGCACGCTGACTGATGTGCTTCTCCCTGCGCAGCAGGGACAGAATACGGGAAAAATCGGTGCTCATGGTGTTCCTCTCTCTCTCAAACCAAATCGCCCCGTTCCGGGGCCAAAGCTGCTTGCCTGTTCATGCCTTAACAGCAGGTATTATTATAGCCGCCGCAATACGAATTGTAAAGGTTTTTTTCCCGCCCCTTCGTCAGAAGGTGCCCGGCGCTCCCCCATTCATTCAAAAAGCTCTTGAAAAAAACTATTTCAAATGGTATGATAGTCTTACCTCAAGCGGCGAAAGGAGTGAATCCCCATGAGAAAAACCGTGAAGCGCGTTCTGGCCTCGGCCCTGAGCCTGTGCCTGCTGTTCAGCCTGACCATCCCGCAGG
>CACZUK010000128.1 GCA_902784305.1 Oscillospiraceae bacterium
GTGAAAGCCCCGGAAACATCCGGAGCAAAAGTTAGTGCTGATTAGGGTGAGGGTCCACCTGTTCCCATTCCGAACACAGCAGTTAAGCTCACTTCTGCCAACAATACTTGCTTGGAGACGAGCCGGGAAGATAGGTAGCGCTAACACAGCCGTCCAGCGAAAGTTGGACGGCTTTTTTCGTATGGAGAAGGAACATGAACTATCCCAACGTACAAAAGGCCGCCTTTCTGGCCCGACCGAACCGCTTCGTGGCCAGAGTCCTGCTGAACGGCGCGGAGGAAACGGTCCACGTCAAAAACACCGGCCGCTGTCGGGAGCTGCTCACCCCCGGTGCCGCGGTCTGGCTGACCCGCTCGGACAAGCCCAACCGCAAGACCGCCTATGACCTCATCGCGGTGGAGAAGGGCGGTCTGCTGGTGAATCTGGACGCCCAGGTGCCCAACCACGTCTTCCGCGAGTGGGTGGAAACCGGCGCGTTTCTGCCCAATTTGACCAAAATCAGGCCGGAATATACCCATAGAGATTCCCGCTTCGACTTCTGTCTGGAGCAGGGAAACCGCCGCCATCTGGTGGAGGTCAAGGGCATCACGCTGGAAGAGGACGGCGTCGCACGCTTCCCAGACGCGCCCACGGAACGCGGCGTCAAACACATCAACGGCCTCATCGCCGCCCGGCAGGAGGGCTTCGACTGCACTCTTTGCTTCGTGGTGCAGTTCTCCCCGGTGCGCTGGGTGGAGCCCAACGACCGCACCCATCCCGCCTTCGGGGAGGCGCTGCGCCGCGCCGCCCATGCGGGCGTCCACATTCTGGCCCTGAGCTGTGCGGTCACGCCGGATTCCCTCGCCGTCAACAGGCGCGTTCCTGTGCGGCTGGACGGGGACCAACAGAGGTGATTTCTTTGAAAAATACCCGTTTAACCTGGATTTATCCCGCCATGGGGGACGATTTGGGCTTCAATCTCCGCCTGAACCATCTGGCGGAGCAGGGCTGGGAGTGGACCCCGGACGGCGACGGCACCTGCTGGCTCGCCCGCCTCCATCCCACGAAGCGCACAGAACTGCGCTACTTTGTGGAAACCGCGCCGCTGCTGCGCACCCGGGACCAGCTCCGCAGTCAGGTGGAGTGCCGGACCGCTCAGGGCTGGGAGCCGCTGGGCACCGTCAACGGCATGGACGTGTACCGCTCCGCGCCCTGCCGCAGCCCGGAGCCGCCCCAGCGCACCCGGACGGCGGTGCCTTGCGTTCGTTCGCTCCTTTTGGCTCTGGCCGCGGCGCTGCTGTGCCTGATGTGGCCGCGTCCCAGCGCCGAGTGGTATCTTTCCGACATCAGCGCTCTGTTGTGGCTGAGCCGCTTCATTGTGCCGCCAATTGGGATAATCTGGGCGATTTGGCGACTTTTCCGCTGCTTTTTGCCCGCAAAACGCGGCGCGCCCGTCCCTGTGGTGGTGCTGCGGGGCGTCCTCGCCGGGCTGCTCTGGCTCTGGCTGCTGATTCTGAGCGGTGCGTTGGTGCTCACCCTCCTGCCTCTGCCCTGGGCGGCGGGACTGCTGAGTCTGGGCGTCCTGTTCCGGCTGGGCGCGGCGCTGGAACCCCCCGACGACCAACATCCCGCCCGCTGGCGTCCCCACGCCGAAGCGCGCCTGACAATCTGCTGTCTGGGGGCCGTGCTGCTGCTGGCCATTGGCCTCAACCGGCTGGGAATTGCCAATTCTGTGCACTTTTATGGCACAAATCTGGAGCAGGCCCAGCGCTTCGTCCGGGTTCAGGATTTGGATGCGGACGCCGGCGAGGTTCTGTCCGCCGAGTACCGCCGCGGCGCGTCGCTGCTGGCGGCGAAGGAGAGCTACACCGAGACGGCGGAGGGGCTGGTGGTGGACTGCGTGCGCTACCGCATCGCCCTGCCGGGGCTGAGACGCGCCGTCCGCGCCCGGCTGGAGCGCTTTGACCATGTCGTGGTGGTGGAACAGGGCCGGGAGCTGATGCTGCTTTACAGCTCCCAGCCGCTGAAAAGCGACCCCACCGAGCGCATGAACACCTTGCTAAAATGACAAAAAACGGCCCAGAACCGCAGTTCTGAGCCGTTTTTTTATGTCGATGGTGTTAGTCGGCGGCGGGGCTGCCGCTGCGGTCAGGCTCACCCATCACAGCCCGCCGGACTTTGCCGGATGAGGGCCTTCACGGAATCAGCGTCCCCAGCAGCTCCTCGAAGGCGATGCCGTCGGTGGTGGGGATGCCCAGCTCCTCGGAGCGCACAATGGACCGGGCCACAAAGCTGGACGCCCGCGCCACGGATTCAGCAAAATCCACCCCGTTGACCGCGCAGCCGGTGATGACCGCGCAGAACACGTCGCCGGTGCCGCTGCGGTTGCTGCCCACCCGGGGCTCGGTGACGAATTTGGGGCACTTGCCCGCCTCAAAGACGTAATTGTCCAGATTGTCGCCGTGGTAGAGGCCGGAGATGACGATTTTCTTCTCCCCGCTCTGGCACAGCTCCTCGCACATCCGGCCCAGCTCCCGCTCGGAGACGTTGGGGTCATAGCGCCGCTCGGTGAGCAGACAGGCCTCGGTGAGGTTGGGGGTCAGAATGTCGGCCCGGCGGACCAGCGTCTTCAGGCCCTCCACCATCTGGGGGCTGTAGGTCTGGTAGAGCTTGCCGTAATCGCCCATGACCGGGTCCACCACCGCCACGGTGTCGGGGCTCTGAAAGAGGTCAAAAAATCGTTCCACCAGCTCAATTTGCCGGTGAGAGCCCAAAAAACCGCTGGAAATGGCGTTGAAGCGCAGGTCCAGCTTCTTCCACTCGGCCATATAGGCGCTCATGTGGTCGGTGTAGTCGCTCCACACGAAGCTGGGGAAGCCGGAGTGGTTGGAGAAAATGGCCGTGGGCAGGGGACAGCACTGCATCCCCATGGCCGAGAGGATGGGCAGCTGCACGGTGATGGAGCAGCGCCCGAAGCCACTGAAATCGTTGATGACGGCAACCTTGTTCTGGTTGTTGTGGGACACGGCCCGACCCTCCTTTGCGCCCGGGGCGCGGTTTTGTGCTCTGGAGCAAATCTGAACAGCTGCGACGGCGCGCGGGGCGTGGAAGCCCCTTGTCACCGCCGCTTTTTGCGTTCCGCTGTGCTCTATGATACTCCAAAGAGGCGGAAAAGGGAAGGGTCAAACCGGAGAAAAACGGCGCTTTGAGGCCCAAAGACCCGTGAAAATGCAAAAAAACTCCCCGACCGAAGCCGGGGAGCCTGAAATCAGGACTTGGGAACGATGACGAAGAGGATTTTGTGTCTGTGGGTGTAGCCCTTGTTCAGCCGGGTCTTGAAGTAGTGGCCGTGGCGGTACTGGCGGGAGCTCTCATTGGTGGTGTAGATGTAGCCGTTGCCCGCGCTGATGCACATGTTGGAGGCCTGCACATAGACCATGCCGGCGGCCTTGTACTTGGCGGGCAGCTTGGAGAAGGTGCAGTTGGCCTTGTAGAGGCTGTAGGTGCCCTTCTTGAGGCGGCCCAGGTTCTTGATGGCGTTGGAGGGCTTGCTCAGCTTGCGCTTCTCGCTGCCGGAGGTGGTGTGGGTGATGACATCGCCCTTCTTCAGCATCCCGGCCTCCTGGAGGACCACGGACACGCCGGTGCCGCAGGTGATCTTCTTGCGCTTGAGAAGCTGGGCGTAGCTGCGGGTTCCGCCGCTGTGGCGGCAGCGGAGGGCGACGATTTTGTTGTAGACCTTCTTGGAGGCGGCGGCGGAGCGGGCCAGATAGTTGGGGTCCACCGTGACCTTGCACTTGGACTTGCTGCCGGAGGCGTCGGTGAAGGTCAGCACGGCGCTGCCCGCCTTGTTGGCAGTGACCAGGCCCTTTTCGTCCACGGAGGCGATTTCCTCGTCGCTGCTCACGGCCTTGACGATGGGGGAGCCGGTGAAGCTGAGCCGGGCGGTCTTGGTCTCAGACAGGGTCAGGCTCTTGTCGCTGAGCACGGCCTTGACCGTCACGGTGCACACATGCAGGTCGCCCAGGGTGTCGGTGAGGGTCAGCTCCACGGTGCCGGCCTTGAGGGCGTCGGCCTTGCCCTTCTTGTCCACGGTCACAACGGCGGGGTTGCTGCTGACGGCCTTGGCGAGGGTCCGGTTCTCCAGGGTCAGCTCTGCGCTCTTGCCCACGGTCATTTTCGCCTCGGAGCGGGTGATGGTGGCCTCCACGGTGACGGCGCAGGTGAAGCGCGCGCCCTGGTCGTCCGTCACAATCACGTCCGCCTGGCCCACCTTCTGCGCAGTGACCTTGCCCTGCTGGTCCACTGAGACCAC
>CACZUK010000129.1 GCA_902784305.1 Oscillospiraceae bacterium
GACGCAGCTGGTGGTTCCCGACAGCGTCAAAAAGGTTGGGTACAACAGCTTCTGGCTTTCGCCCTTTAAAGAGCTGGTTTTCCTGGGCAAGCCGCCCAAAGGCCTGGACATCAATTCCGCGTGCAGCGCGCAGAACGTCTTTTTCCGGGAAAAGTACAGAAAAAACTGGGACCCCGTGATGGCTGCCAGCAGAAATGGCGGCTTTACGGGCAGATGGTATGAGATCTACAAGGGCAAGTGGGCCTGACCGGGCCAGCCGTCCTGACCGGGCCAACGGCTCAGCCACAAAAGGAGAAAAAGACCATGAAACGAACGCTCAGACGAATCCTTTCCCTGCTCACGGCGGTGCTGCTGCTGACGGCGGCGGCCTGTCCCGCGGCGCTGGCGGCGAAGACCAGCGGCAAGGTCAGCAAGGGCGTCAAGTGGAGCGACGGACTGGGCTTCACCGGCGACTGGTATTACTTCTACTGAGCAATCCCCCTGTTATCTGACGCGTAAAATCCACAAAAAGGCCGGATACCGTCGGTATCCGGCCTTTTTTTCAGGCTTTTTGCCTGTTGCTGTTCAGAGGGACGCGCCTCAGTTGGCGAAGTCCCTGTCGGCGGCGGCCACCTGCTGGCGGTCGAGCTGGGCGCGCTTGTCCTTCTCCAGACGGGCGGCCTCCTCGGCCTTGCGGGCCTCCTCCTCGGCCTTGTGGCGCAGGTAGTTCTCGTGGTTGGTGCGGTCGTGGTTGGTCAGCTCGGGGTCCGTGGGGGCCATGACGAAGGCGGTCCGGCAGGGCAGGTAGAGCTTGATGTGGGGACCCTCCACGCCGCCGATGAAGGAGGAGCGGCGCACATGGGCGATGCGGTCCTGACCGTTGTACTTGTCGTCGTCGGAGGAGAGCACCACCTCGTAGTCCTTGAACTCGGGCACGGGCACCATGTAGTCCTCGAAGGACTGGGTGGGATGGAAGTTGAAGGCGAAGACCAGGCCGCCCCGGGCGAAGACCAGGGTGTGGTCGGTCCAGTGGACCCAGAGCAGGTCGCCGAAGGTCTGGTCGAAGATGCGGTGGGCCTTGGTCAGAGCCACCATGTCGTGGTCGAAGGCGTTGAGGCACTCGTACTTCAGGAAGCCGTTGTCCACCAGGCTCCACTGGCGGCGGCAGTAGTGGAAGCTCCAGCCGTTGCCCTCTCTGGGGAAGTCAATCCACTCGGGGTGGCCGAACTCGTTGCCCATGAAGTTGAGATAACCCTCGCCGCCGCCGGAGATGGTCAGCAGGCGAATTATCTTGTGCAGGGCGATGGCGCGGTCGATGACCATGGTGTGGCACTGCTTGTCCATGTCGGTGTACATGGCCGCGTCAGCCAGGCGGAAGATGAGGGTCTTGTCGCCCACAAGGGCCTGGTCGTGGCTCTCCACATAGGCGATGGTCTTCTCGCCGGGACGGCGCAGGCACATGGAGCCCCAGATGTTGTCCACATTCCAGTTGTCGTCGCTGACGTCGCGCACCAGGCGGGTCCACATGTCGGGCAGGCCCATGCCCAGGCGGTAGTCGAAGCCGAGGCCGCCGTCCTGAATGGGCAGGCAGGTGCCGGGCATGCCGGACATATCCTCCGCGATGGTGACGGCTCTGGGGTTGAGCTCGTGAATCAGCTCGTTGGCCAGCTGGAGGTAGGTGATGGCCTGAGTGTCGGTGTTGGTGGAGAAATAGCACTCATCCACGTCGAAGTCCTGACCCATGGCGTGGTTGATGTAGAGCATGGAGGTCACGCCGTCGAAGCGGAAGCCGTCGAAGTGGTAGTCGGTCATCCAGTACTTCAGGTTGGAGAGCAGGAAGTGAATGACCTCGTTGCGGTCGTAGTTGAAGCACTTGGTGTCCCAGTCGCGGTGGTTGCCCCGGTCACCGGCGTGGAAGAACTGCTCGGTGGTGCCGTCGAACATGTTGATGCCCTCGGCGGTGTTCTTGGCGGCGTGGGAGTGCACCACGTCCAGCAGCACGCGGATGCCCATCTCGTGGGCCTTGTTGACCAGATACTTGAGCTCGTCGGGGGTGCCGAACCAGTTGGACACGGCGTAGAAGCTGGACACCTGATAGCCGAAGGAGCCGTAGTAGGGGTGCTGCATGATGGCCATGAGCTGGATGGTGTTGTAGCCGGCCTTCTTGATGCGGGGCAGAATCTTGTCGGCGAACTCCTTATAGGTGCCGATGCGCTCCTCCTCCTGGGCCATGCCCACATGGGCCTCGTAGATGTACAGGCTGTCCTCGGGCACGAAGTCCTGATCGGTCCACTTGAAGTGGTTCACGTCCTCCCAGACCTCGCAGACCCACTGGAAGCTCTCGTCCTGCACCACGCGGCGGGCGTAGAGGGGGATGTGCTCGGTGACGGCGTCGCCGTTGACGACGACGGTCTTGACCCGGGAGCCGTTTTTCAGGGCGCGGGCGGGGAGCTTAATCTCCCAGGTGCCGAAATAGGGGTCGATTTTGGTCAGGGGATGGCTGGTCTTGTCCCAATTGTTGAACTCGCCCTCCAGGTACAGGGCGTCAGCGGCGGGGGCCCACTCGCGGTAGATCCAGCCGCCCTTGACGCGGTGGAAGCCGAAGTAGTCCGCAGCATTGGCGAAGTCCACCAGGGAGCCGCCGTTGGGCAGCAGCTGGGAGCGCTTGTAGTTGTAGTTGCCCATGCGCAGGTCGATGTCGCCCTTGAAGCGCTGAAGCTGGGGGTTCAGCTCCAAAATTCGATACATAGTGATTAACTCCTTTCGGGATGGTCCGCTCCGCGGGGGAGCTTTGTGCAACGTGCAAGACTCATGTACAGGGATTATACCACATCTTGCCTGTTATGACAATATTGTTTTGGAGTTTTTTCAAAGTGCGGGAGAAGAAATTCCCTTTCCGGCGAAAGCGCGGACCCCCTCCGCGGGGGAGGGGGCCGGAACCGGTTCGCATCAGATGTTCTCGATGAACTCGGAGATGAAGTGCAGTGCCACGCCCACGCAGGTGGACCAGCTCAGATAGCGGGAGAGCTTCAAAAACTCGCCGTCCGTCTCGAAGGAGCTGATGGCCTTCAGGCGCGCGCGCAGGTTCTCCAGATAGGGGGCCATGAAGTGGGCCAGCACGCCGCCCAGAACGATGTCGCAGTCGAGCACCATGCGGATGTTGTTGATGCCGATGGCCAGATGGTCCAGATAATCGTTCCAAATCTTCTGATAATCGGGATTGCCCACCTCCAGGGCCTCGAAGAAGTCCTCCCGGGTGATGCCCAGGTCCGTGGAGATGCGGGCGGTGGAGCAGTAGGCCTCCAGACAGCCGCGCCGTCCGCACAGGCAGCGCTGACCGCCGGGGACGATGCACATGTGGCCGAACTCGCCGCTGTGCTGGTGGTGGCCCATGTAGCGCACGCCGTCCAGCAGCACCGCGCCGCCCACGCCCCGCTGAATGGACAGATAGACCATGTTCTCGTGCTCCTGATGGTTCCACCACTCGGCCACGCCGCCGGCGTTGGCGTCGTTCTCCACGAAGCAGGGGTAGGGGATGTGCTCCGTGAGCTTGGTGATGGAGATGTCCTTGGAGGAGAGGGTGCGGGAGAGGGTGATGATGCCCCGGTTG
This sequence comes from Oscillospiraceae bacterium, assembly GCA_902784305.1. Lineage (GTDB taxonomy): Bacteria > Bacillota > Clostridia > Oscillospirales > Oscillospiraceae > Onthomonas. Next base: position 3,590 of record CACZUK010000129.1, read on the forward strand.
TTGTCGGGGATGCCGGGCAGGGCGATGCCCACGCCCAGCAGGCGGGTGCGGTCGATGCTGTTCTCGTCCAGGAAGGTCTCCAGAGAGGAGGCGATGAACTGGAAGTAGTCGTCGGTGTCGTCAAAATCCCGCTCCACGATGAGCTGGGCCATGACCTTGGCCCGCAGGTCGATGCACACAATGTGGATGTGGAATTTGGACAGCTGGATTCCGATGCTGCACTTGACCCCCGCCGCAACGCCGATGGCCCGGGGCTTGCGCCCGCCGGTGGAGTGGAAGGTGCCCTGCGTTTCCAGCAGGCCGACCTCCTGGAGCTCCTTGAGGTTCTGACCCACGGTGGGGAGGCTGAGATTCAGGTTCTGAGCCACGTCCTGCTTGGTCACAGGGGTGTCCGAGCCATAGATGTAGCGGAACACGCGGTTGCGGTTCTGACGGCGCAGTTCAGCGGTATTATAGGTCGGCATGGTCATCAATCCTTTACGATAGAATAGGGAGTATTGCAAAAGCCGGGCGGAAAACGCGGGTGGAACAGGACACCACGCGATACTTACCTTTATTCTACCACACTTTCCTAAAATTACAAGAGCTTTTTCGTAAAAGTTTGCATAAAGACACAGCGCCTTTTGTGAACTATGAACAATCTGAAAAGGCCGCCGCCCGGGG
>CACZUK010000130.1 GCA_902784305.1 Oscillospiraceae bacterium
CCACCATCGTAAGCACCGCCAGAAAGAAGGTCTGGGGGCAACGGCGCTATCTAAAACCCAATATGTTAGACAGCGGGAGCGAAGCAGAATCATTATCGTACCATCGACCACCCACACCGTCCCTCCCCCCTTCCGGGGGCGGGCTGTCGGCTTGCGGTATGTACGACGCCTTCGTTGAACTACCGCTGAGCGACCACGATGGTTCGGAGATTGGACGCAACCGGGAAGGGGGAAACCGGACGTTCTTTAGACGCGAGCCACTATCGTTGGACGTGTTGCCCGACGCTGCAAAAGAAGTAGTTTGTACCGCGACAAAGCGAGGGGGTATCCAAAGTGGGGGCTGCCGAAGCCCCCCTTGGCGGGAGTCCAGAGGGCTGGCCCTCTGGTCGCTCTCTGCCTACTCTCTGCCGATGCAGAGAGTAGGGGCCCGTGCGGCCTGAGCACTGCTTCTTGGTAGAAGATAAAGATAAGGATGTATAAGAAACGTAACATCCCCCGTTTCTCCCACCAAAAAACGTAAAAACCAGCACTTCCAAAGGCTGCAAGAAGCATTATGAGAGCAAGCACCATTTCTCTGTAAAAGAGAGAGGCAAGGAGGAAAAAGAAACGAAAGTTCCCCCATTTCTCCCACATAAAAGGCATAAAAACGCACGCTGTGTGCCAGCTTGCACGCGGGAGGCGGGCGACCAAAGGTCGCCCCTACAGCAGCGCTCCTCACAAGGGTCCAGCGCTGCTCAAAGGGCACGCACCACGCATAAATCATCCCCCAAAAGCAAGAGGACGCTGCCCCCCGGCCAAAGCCAGGCGGCAACGTCCTCACTGGATCATTGATGGTTCCCCTCAACGAGGGGCGTTAAGACAGGAGATTACTCCTCGTCCATATCCCGCAGCAGAGCGCGGCGGGACAGGGAGACCTTGCGCTTCTCGTCGTCGATGTGGGTAATCTTGACGTCGATGGTCTCGCCCTCGGTCAGCTCGTCGCCGGGCTTCTCCACATGGCGGTCCGCGATCTGGGAGATGTGGATCAGGCCGTCCACGCCCGGAGTGATCTCGGCGAAGGCGCCGAAGCTCATCAGCTTGACAACCTTGACGGTGGCCACGTCGCCCACGTCGTAATGGCTGACGAAGTAATCCCAGGGGCTGAAGGAGGGGTCCTTCATGCTCAGGGAGATGCGGCGGCGGTCGGCATCGAAGTCGATGACATAGACCTCCACCTGATCGCCGACCTTGACGGCGTCAGCGGGCTTGTCCAGGCGGGACCAGGACAGCTCGGTGATGTGGACCATGCCGTCCACGCCGCCGATGTCCACGAAGGCACCGAAAGCGGTCAGGCTCTTGACCACGCCGTCGTACTTCTTGCCCTTCTCGATGTTGGCCCAGACCTCGGCCTCGCGGGCCTTGCGCTCAGCGTCGGACACGGCACGGATGGAGCCCACCACGCGGCGGCGCTGACGGTTGAACTCGATGATCTTCATGCGCACGGTGGTGCCCACGAGAGAGGTCATGGGCTCGCCGCGGCGCAGACCGGTCTGAGAGGCGGGGATGAAGACGCGCACGCCCTTGATGTTGGCCACGACGCCGCCCTTGTTCTCCTCGCGGATGAGGCCCTCAAGAATCTCACCGGACTCCTTGGCCTCCTCGACGGCCTCCCAGTTGCGGTTGGCGTCCAGGCGCTTCTTGGACAGGGTGACAATGCCGTCCTGATCGTTGACGCGCATGACCTGGGCCTCGATGTCGTCGCCGACCTTGACCACGTCCTCGACCTTGACAGAGGGATCGTCAGAGAACTCGCTCAGGGGAATGGAACCGGTGTGCTTGGTGCCCAGCTCGACCTGAATCTCGGTGGGGGTGATGTTGACAACGGTTCCGGTCACCTTTTCTCCTGTATGTAGAGTCTTGATCGATGCCTCCAGCATTTCGGCGAAGGACTCCTCGATCTCCATTTTTTCTTCACTCATGGTATTTACAACCTCCTTTATAATCCACCCGGGTGTGGAAGCACCCGCGGTGATTCCAACAGACGCCCCGCTCCTCACCGCATTCAACGGCAGCTCTGATGCCTGTTCGATCCAGAAAACATGACTGCAATGCTGCTCGCACAGCTCCGCCAGGTGCCGGGTGTTGGAGCTCTTATGGTCTCCGATGACCACCATGACGTCGCAGTGCTCGGCCAGAAATTCCGCTTCTGACTGGCGATTATACGTAGCATCACATATTGTATCAAAAATTTCTGCGTTTGTACAGCCTTTTTTCGCAATTTCCACACATTTTTTCCAGACCTCCTTGTTGGCGGTGGTCTGGGAGACCATGCGGATGGGCAAATCGCGCCGATTTTGTTCGGATAACAGCCAATTTTCGAGCTCTTCCGCGGTTTCCAGTATCACAGCGTTCTGACACCAGCCGGCGGTGGCGGTGACCTCCGGGTGATTGCGCCGCCCGATGATGAGCACCTGACGGCCCAGCCGGTCGGCCTCCTGGGCCAGCGCGTGGATTTTGGCGACCTTGGGGCAGGTGGTATCAACCACGGTGTGGCCCTCCAGGGCCTCGTAGACGGCGCGGCTCTCGCCGTGGGAGCGGATGATGACGTCGGCGCCCTCGGGCACCTCTTCGGTGCTGTGGACGCAGCCGACGCCCTGCTCCCGGAGCTTTTCGACCACCAGATCGTTGTGGATGATGGGTCCGAGCATGACGCTGGGGCGGCCGCTCTGTGCGGCGCGCTCGCAGAGGATGACGGCCCGCTTGACGCCGCCGCAGAAGCCCGCGTACTTGCCGAGGGTGACGCTCATAGGCGCACACGCTCCTTTCCTACTCAGCGGAATCGGGATGAAATCGCCCGTTTTCCGCATTATTTTCCCGATTTGGACTCCGGCTCCAGGGCGTAGATGCGCTCCAGCAGCTCCGCCGCGGCGCTCTCCAGCTCGGCGTTGGTGGCGCGCTTGCCGGCGGGGGCGATGGTGTAGGGCTCTCCGATGACGAGGGTGGAGCGGCGCAGGCTCTTCTTGCCCTGAGGGATGTACATGGGCAGCAGGGGCACGCCGGTCTTCATAGCCATCATGACGGCGCCGGTGTGGGGCTCGCCGCGCTGGCCGACCTCCTTGACGCGTGTTCCCTCGGGGAAGATCATCAGTGGGTAGCCGTCCTTGAGGACCTTGAGGGAGCGCTTGACAGCGTTGATGTCCGCATTGCCGCGGTCCACGCCGATGACGCCGCCGTTTTCCATGAACCAGCCGATGACGGGAATCTCCAGCAGGGACTTTTTGGCCATGATGCGCACGGGGTGCTTTTTGGTCAGCGCGAAGGCGGCCATGGGCGGGTCGAGGAGGGAGCTGTGGTTGGGGCAGGCGATGAAGGGCCCGTCGGGGATGCGGTCCCGATGCAGGGTGCGCATGGGGTAGAGCAGGTGGTAGGGCAGCCAGCAGATGTTGTAGACGAGGTGGAAGCCGCGGGTCTCCTGCTCTCTGGTGCGCTCGGGCTTTTTCTTATCCTGCTTGACAAGTGCTTTTTTGGTCTCTTTTTCGGCCATTTTTGTCACATCCTCTCCCGAATGGTGCGGAGCAGCAGTTGATAGCTCTCCTCCAGGTCACAGTGGGTGGTGTCCACGAGCACGGCGTCGTCTGCCTGACGCAGCGGCGCGGTCTCGCGGTGGGTGTCGTTGTAGTCGCGCTGAAGCACGTCGCGGAGGACCTCCTCCTCGGTAACTTTTTCGCCCTTTTCGACCAGCTCCAGCCAGCGGCGATGGGCGCGGGCCTCGGGGGCTGCGGTGAGGAAGAGCTTCACGTCGGCGTCGGGGAGCACGACGGTGCCGATGTCGCGGCCGTCCATAAGGATGGACTGGCGGCGGCCCAGCTCGCGCTGCTGCTCCAACAGGAAGCCGCGGACCTCGGGGTAGGCGGAAACGGCGCTGGTGAACATGGAGATTTCGGGCGTGCGGATGAGCCCGGAAACGTTCTCGCCGTTGAGGAGCATCTGCTGCTCTCCGTCGGGTCCGTAGGTCATATCCAGGTTGATTTCGGGCAGCAGGGCAACGACGGCGTCGTGGTCGGAGCGCTCAACGCCCTTTCTGGCGCAGTAGAGGGCGATGGTGCGGAACATGGCACCGGTGTCCACATAGACGAAGCCCAGCTCGGCGGCCAGGCGGCGGGCGAGGGTGCTCTTTCCGGCGCCGCTGGGGCCATC
>CACZUK010000131.1 GCA_902784305.1 Oscillospiraceae bacterium
CAGGCTTGGGGACAGGCTTCGGGGCGGGCACGCTCTTCGGGGCAGCCGCGCTCTCCGGACGGGTCTGCTCCGCACGGGGCTGCTCCGCGTGCAGACTGGCCATGGCCCTGGCCTCCTCCTCCGCCCGTCGAATGGCGGCGGCGTCCATCCGGACGGTGGGCTCCTCCACCTCCTGCTGGGGCAGGATGGGCACGCGCTTCTCCACGGTCATCTTCTTATTCTTCTTTTTTCCGCCCTTGCGTCCCTTTTCCGGCACATTGCGCTGTCTGGACTCCTCCGCGGCTCTGCGCCGGGCGCAGACCGGGCACTCCCCCAGACTCACATCATAGGGCTTGCCGCAAACCGGGCAAAAAGTAGTCTCTAACACAAAATCCACCTACTTTCCAACACAAAATCTCTCAAAAATCCGGCCCGTCACGTCTTCGGACACATGACGGCCGTTGACCTCGCCCAGGGCCTCCAGCGCCGCCTCCACGTCGGAGAGGACGGCGTCCGGGGTCAGGCCGAAGCGCAGAGCCTCCCCGGCCCCGCGCAGACACTCTCCGGCCCGGAGAATGGCCTCCGCCTGCCGCAGATTGGTCAGCAGCTCTCCGCTGCCCTGCTCACCCTGGTCGAACCAGGCGCGAATCTTCTCCTCCAGGGGCCGCAGGCCCTCGCCCCGCAGGGCGCTGACGCGCAGGCACTCCCAGCCCTCCAGCTCCGGGGGCACCTGATAGCCGGAGCGGTCGGACTTGTTCACCAGCACCAGCCGGTGCTCCAGATACCGGACGGCCTCCAGAGCGCCCCGGTCCAGCTCATTCAGCGGCTTGCTGCCGTCGATGACCACCAGAGCCAGCTCGGCCCGCTCCAGTGCCTTCCGGCTGCGCTCCACGCCCAGCCGCTCCACGGTGTCCTCGGTGTCCCGAAGCCCCGCGGTGTCGATGAGCCGCAGGAGCACGCCGCCCAGCTGGGCCTGCTCCTCCACGGTGTCCCGGGTGGTGCCGGGGATGTCGGTGACGATGGAGCGCTCGTAGCCCAGCAGGGCGTTGAGCAGGGCGCTCTTGCCCGCGTTGGGCGCCCCCACAATGGCGGTGGGCACGCCCTCCCGGAGCTGGCGTCCCCGGTGATAGCTCTCGTGGAGCCGTTTCAGCTCCGCGGCGCTCTGATTGATGTACCGGGCGATTTCCTCGCCCTCCAGGGGGTCGATGTCTTCGTCGGGATAGTCCAAAACAGCGTGAAAGTGGGCCATAAGGTCCACCAGATGGTCATAAATGCCGTTGATGCGCCGACTCATTACGCCGGTGAGCTGTCCCGCCGCGTTCCGGGCTGCCTGACTGGTCTGGGCGTCGATGAGGTCGATGACCGCCTCGGCCTGAATCAGGTCCAGCTTTCCGTTGAGAAAGGCCCGGCGGGTGAACTCCCCCGGGCGGGCCTGCCGCGCCCCGGCGTGGAACAGGGCCTCCAGCGCCCCCCGCAGCACCGCCGGGGAGCCGTGGCACTGGAGCTCCGCGGTGTCCTCCCCGGTGTAGCTGTGGGGCGCGCGGGAGAAGGTGGCCAGACACTCGTCCAGCAGCACGCCCTCCTGGTCCCGGAGCTGTCCGAACACCAGCGCTCCGCAGCCGCGCTCCCGCAGAGGCCGGGACCCCCTGGGCGTGAACACCCGCTCCAAAATCTCCACCGCCTCCGGCCCGGACAGCCGGACAATGCCGATGGCGCTGGGTGCCACCGGCGTGGCGATGGCCGCAATGGTCTCTCTCATGCCCTCACCTTCCCGGCCGCATCATCTTCACGGCGTTGTGAATGCAGCGGATGTCCACCACGCTGTGGCGTCCGCCGTTCTCTCCGTCCAGGGTCCAGGGGATGTCCTGGGTGGACTGCACCAACAGGCGGGAGGTCTGGAAGCAGAACACCCGCTCGCTGCTCTCCCCGGTCAACAGGGAGGTGATAATCTCCTGCATTTCCAGCAGGCTGTGGGGCATGCGCACCAGCATGACCTCGAACAGCCCGTCATCCAGCACCACCTGGTCGGCCATGGGACCCTTGAAGCCTCCCACGCTGACGGAGTTGGAGACGGCGCCGTAGAGGAATTCCCCCTCGCACACGCCCCGGTCCCACTCCATATGAAGGAAGTAGGAGCTGACCTCGGTCAGGGAGCGGATGCCCTCCATGACGTAGGCGGCGTGGCCGAAGAGGTTTTTCGCGTCCTGAGGGGTCTCGTAGCTCACCGCGGTGAAGAGTCCGAAGGCAGCCACATAGACGAAGCTGCGCTGGTTGAAGCGCCCGATGTCGCAGGGGAACTCCTCTCCCCGGGCCGCGACCAGGGCGGCCGGGGTGACCTCCATCTCGGTGGACGGCAGGTTCAGGGAGCGGGAGAAGTCGTTGGTGCTGCCCGCGGGCAGGTAGCCCAGGGCGCCGTGATAGTCGGTCTGCACCAGCCCGGCGATGACCTCGCTGAGGGTGCCGTCCCCTCCGGCGCAGACAATGCGGTCAAACTCCCCGGCCAGCTCTATGATGGTATCCGTGGCGTCTCTGGGGCCGGAGGTGGCGTAAGCGGTCACCAAAAACCCGCTGTTCTGGAGGACGCTGAGCACCTCGTGGAGCCTCCCGGCCAGCCTCGCCTTGCCGGCGTGGGGATTATAGATAAAGAGCACTCTTTTCATTTCGCTCTGCCTCGCGTATTCGAACCAAAATCTCAATGCCCACTGGAGGCATTTTCATCAGCTATTATACTGGTTCGCCGGAAAAAAACAACCGGAAATTGTTAATTTTTCGCTACAAGGCAGTTACACTTTTCGCGTTCTGCAACCCTCCGTTGTCTCTTCTGTCACTTTTTTTCTGTTTTTCGTGATTTCAACGGAAACAGCGGGGTTTTCGTGCAGTTTTTCTCTTGCGTGCCTGCACCAATACTGCTATAATGTACTTCAAACCGATAAATCGGTAAATTCCGGAAGCGACCAAAGCTGAGAAAGAGAGCGAGCGCTTCCCACTGGAGGCACATAGTTATGTTGGACATCAAGATTGAACGGACCGCGCATCCCAAGCCTCTGCCTGAGGATGAGAGCAATCTGGGCTTTGCGAAGAAGTTCTCCGACCACATGTTTGTCATGGACTACACCGAGGGCCAGGGCTGGCACGACCCCCGCATCGTCCCCTATCAGTCCTTCTCCCTGGACCCCGCCACTGTGGTGCTCCACTACGCCCAGGAGATTTTCGAGGGCCTGAAGGCCTACCGCACCGCTGACAATAAGATTCAGCTCTTCCGGCCCGACTGCAACGCCAACCGGATGAACGACTCCGCCGACCGTCTGTGCATCCCCAACATTCCGCCCGAGGACTTTGTCCAGGCCGTCAAGGCCCTGGTGGAGGTGGACCAGGCGTGGGTGCCCCATCTGGACGGCTCTTCCTATTATATCCGCCCCTTCATCTTCGCCAACGACGTGGGCCTGGGCGTACACGCCTCCAAGCACTACATCTTCTGCATCATCGGCGCTCCCTCCGGCGCGTACTACGCCGAGGGCATCAACCCCGTGCGCATCTACGTCGAGGACGAGTACATCCGCGCCGCTCCCGGCCTGACCGGCTTCACCAAGTGCGGCGGCAACTACGCGGCCTCCATCAAGGCCGGCGAGATGGCCGAGCACGAGGGCTATGCCCAGGTGCTGTGGCTGGACGGCGTGGAGAAGAAGTATGTGGAAGAGGTCGGCTCCATGAACATCATGTTCAAGATTGACGGCAAAATCTACACCGCCGCCTGCACCGGCACCGTGCTGCCCGGCGTCACCCGCCGCTCCATCATCGAGCTGTGCAAGGACTGGGGCTACGAGGTCATCGAGGGCAAGCTGGCCATCGCCGACGTGATGCAGGCCGCCCGGGAGGGCAAGCTGGAGGAGGTCTGGGGCACCGGCACCGCCGCTGTGGTCTCCCCGGTCAAGGAGCTGAAGTGGAAGGACGAGGTCGCCTACATCTCCGAGGGCAAGATCGGCCCGCTGACCCAGAAGCTCTACGACACCCTGACCGGCATCCAGTGGGGCAAGCTGGAGGACACCAAGGGCTGGATTGTTCCGGTTTGCTAATGGTTTTGCCGCCTCTTTTTCCGTTCACGGTATTTGAATGAGTAAAAAAATTGTTAACAAGAACTTCAACAGTTGAGAAAAACGACCGTATATAATACCCTCAAGAATCATTTTGGGGGTATTC
>CACZUK010000132.1 GCA_902784305.1 Oscillospiraceae bacterium
TGAGATTTTGAGCGTGCTCAATTACTGCAATTGCAGTTTCTGAGCTATTATCTCACATCTTGGGTCACTTGGCGAGGCGGATGGTTATTGGGCGGTTACGATATAGTCTTGAATAGAGCTTCTCAGCTCCCGGGGATTGTGGTACTCGTTGATGTAGATTCGCTCTGTCTTGAGGCTGCGGAACCAGCGCTCGATCATGATGTTGTCCGCTCAGCGGGCAGGCGGCGGCCTCCCCATGCCTGACGCGGCCTCCCCGCGTCAAAGGGGCAATTGCTTCGCGGACGGCAGCTGTTTCACGCTCGAAACAAGTTTTCGTGAAGTTTTTCTTGCATCGCGGCCTGTTCTGTGGTAGACTGTAAACAGATGTGGAAGAACGTGGCTGTGGTGCTTCATAGCTCCACGCTCCAAACTCGTAACTGAAAAAAACGCAAAGGAAGGGGTTGACAGACATGACCGAAAAGTGGACAATCCTCGTCAGTCAGTCAAGCCTGATCCGCAGCTCTGCCTTTGTCAACCATCCATTACGGCGCGTTATGCCCCTTTGAGGGGTGTTCTGCGCCTTTTTTGCGCCGAATCGAAGAACGGCGCTCCCAACCCGGCAGATTTTCGCTGTCCACAGAGACATCGAAAAAATAAAAGGAGGAATCACCATGAAAGCAACCATCAAACGCCTGCTGGCGCTGATTCTGGCCATGGCCATGAGCCTGAGCCTGCTCAGCGCCGGAGTCTGGGCGACGGACCTCAGTGCGGAGAGCAGTGAGGACGCATCCGTGACTGTGGAGGAGGAGGAATCCGCCCCCGAGGCCGAGGAGCCTGCCCCGGCGGAGGAAGCCGAAGAACCCGCTCCGGCGGAGGAACCCGAAGCGGAAGCATCCGCACCCGGGGAGGACCTCGCCCCCGAAGAAGCGCCTGCCCCCGAAGAGGAAGCGCCCGAGGCCGAGGAGTCCGCTCCGGCGGAGGAGGACTCGCTGACCGCACAGTACGAACAACTGGAGCAGTGGAGCGGCGAAGTCGTGCTGAGCGAGCTGCCCCAAGCTGATATTAACGACCGGCTCATCGTCGAGCTGACGGGCGACACCCTTGTGAGGTTCAATGTGCCTGAGGAGAGTCGTGAAAGCTATCATATGCTCTGGGGCACCATCAAGCTCAACGGACACATCCTGACCTGGGAGAGCAACACCAAAACGAGCGTGTATCCCAGGGGGGACGACGGTCTCAGCGAGCCTGCAATCTTCGGCGGCTCCAGCCTGGATGAAGGCGGCATCCTGATCGTCAACAGCGGTGGGTTCTATGTGGAAGGCGGCGAAGGCGACCCCAACTGGAATCACTCCGGCGGCGAGGGCATGAAGAACTGCCATGTGGTCGTCAACGGCGGTGAAGTCTGGGCGGAAGGCGGAGACGTTGCTGGTGGCTACGAGGGCTACGAGGGCGCCTACGGTCTCAAGGGCACTGTGCTGGTCAACGGCGGCAAGTTCGTGGCCCATGGCGGCAAGGGGTCAGACGGCACCGTCCAGTGTGCCGTGACCGATACCATCATGTGCCCCACCGGAACTGTCACCTATGGAGACAGCGAAGACACAATGACCGCGAATCGGCTGGAGGAAGCCATGACAGAGAATGGCGGCTTCAGCGTCGCCCCCTGGATCTGCTGTGAGGTGGCCGTACAGCAGCCCGAGGAGCACAAGCACGACGATCTGACCTTCACTCCCTGGACCAGCACCGACAGCCTGCCCACCAGCGAGGGCAGCTACTGCCTGACGGCGGATGTGACGCTGAGCGACAGCTGGACTGTTCCCAGCGGGACGGTCAGCCTGTGTCTGAACGGCTTCGGCATCCGGTATCAGGGGACGGAAAACAAAAGAGTCATCTCCGTGCCCAAGGGCGCAAGCCTGAACCTGTACGACTGCGGCACGACGGAGCACAAGTACACCGTCAACGACTTTGGCCGTGCCGTAGTGGACGACAGCGGCAGTCAGACCTTCACCGGCGGCTACATCACCGGCGGCTCTCTCGACAACTACGGCGCCGGCGTGTACGCCAACGGGGGCACCTTCCACATGTACAAGGGCACCATCATCGGCAACTCCGCCGGGCTTGAGGACGGCGGCGGCGTGGCAGTCGACAACGGCGGCACCTTTATCATGGAGGGCGGCAGCATCCTCTGCAACACTTCGTTTGTGGGCGGCGGCGTGGGCGTCCTCAGCGGCACCTTCGAGGTCTCCGGCGCGTCCACCATCATCAACAACATGGGCGTGGGCAAAAACACCAGCAACGTGTACCTGTACGAAAATTGCACCATCAACATCCGCAAAGCGCTGGACAGCAGCGCGAAGATCGGCGTGGCGATGCAGAAGCCCGGCGTGTTCACCAAGTCCACGGGCGTCAAGGCCGTCAGCTACATGAGCAGCTTCTCCAGCGACAAGACGGAGTGTCAGATTCAGAAGGCGGGCGACGAGCTCAAGCTCTTCAAGGAGGAGAGTTCCGATCCCGGGTCCGACCCCGAACCCACTCCCACCTCCGGCGACAAGAAGCAGAGCGCTCCCGCCGCCCCGAGGATTAAGAGCGTCACCGTCAACTCCATCACCGTGGTGAAGAAGTCCGGCGAGCAGTACAGTCTGGACGGCAAAAAGTGGCAGAACTCCAACGTCTTCAAGGGCCTGAAGCCGAATACCAGCTATAAGGTTTACGCCCGCAAGGCCGCCAGGACGGGCTACAAGGCCTCCCCCGCCTCCAAAGCCACCACGACCAAAACCAAGGTAGCCAAGAAGACCAACATCAACAACGGCCTGTTCGTCAGCGAGACGGGAGGCGTCCTCACCCTGACCTATGGTGAGGTGACAGACGCAGACCGCTATGAGGTCTACCTCTGCTACTGCGGCACCAACATCAAGAAGACCGCAAAAGTCGTGGCCACCGTCAAGGGCGCGCAGAACACCACCGCCAAAGTGACCAAATATCGCGGCAAGAAGCTCAACCGCAAGCGCAGCTACACCGTCTGGGTGGTGGCGAAGAAGGGCAAAAAGACCCTCAAGACCAGCGATGTGGTCCACGCCGCCGGCTCCCTGCGCACGGATGAGGCGGACGCCGTCTCTGTGAGCGTGGAGAAGCCCGAGGTCACGCTGGCGAAGGGCAAGACCACCACCATCCATGCCAGCGTGCGGAAGGCCGGCAAGGGCAAGCTCCACTCGAGCAGCAAGATTGCCAAGTATCGCTACTCCTCCAGAAATAAAAAAGTGGCGACGGTGAACAAGAAGGGCAAGATCACCGCTGTGGGCAAGGGCACCTGCAAGATCAAGGTCATGGTCCTCAACGGCCTGTGCTGCTATGTTACCGTCACCGTGAAGTAAGACCGGAAAAACCTGACCGAAACAGACCGAACCCCCCTTCCGCTTTCGTGGCGGAAGGGGGGTTTTCATGTTGGGGCTGACGCCGCTTTCTCTCCCCGCGCTTTCACAGATTATTCACAACTGTCTCAGCTTCCTTTCAGGTTCCGCCGCTACAATGACGCCATCACAGGCAATTGGAGGGATTACCCATGAAAAACAAGCTTTGCATCATCCTCGCAGCTCTGATGTCCATCAGTCTGCTCACCGCCTGCGGCAATCAGGACGCTTCCGCTCAGTCCCAGACCTCAGAGAACACCAGCACCGAAAGCACGGAAAACAGCTCCGCTCCCCCTCAGGGTATGCCGACTGCCCCCCCGGACGGCAGCGCCCCGCACGGTTGGCATGGTCGCTGGGTGGCATCTGCCGGACAGCGGCCATAAACTGGACGGAATGGTTCAGGTGAGAGCGACAGATAAAGTCGATTATTTGAACCGATGATTCCGTCCCGGAGCACTCCCGATCTGCACCGCATAGTTCCGGGAGCGCTCTGCGATGCGCCCAGCAAGCGCCTCATCCAGTGCGGCAAGCTGCCGCAGGCTCAGCTCAGTGCTGAGCAGCACCGGCTTGTCTGCGTTGTACCTGGCATCCAACACCTCGAAGGCCAGACGGATGTCGGCGGCGGTGGGACGGGTGCCGTGCTGCACCTTGAGAAAATCGTCCAGGTACAACACCTCGCAGTCCTTCAAGGGCTGCACCAGAGCGGCG
>CACZUK010000133.1 GCA_902784305.1 Oscillospiraceae bacterium
GCGCCGTAGACGTGCAGACCCTTGACGGCGTCGGAGAAGTTCTTCTCCAGCCGATAGGCCTCCAGCTCCACCAGCTGCTCGGCGAAGGAACCGGCGGCGTTGGTGCCGGCCAGAATCTGCTGAGCGGCCAGCTTCTCGTAATAGGTGCCCAGATTGGCCGCGGCGGGGGATGCCACGGCGTGGAACAGGCCGTCGGAGTCCTTGGTGTAGTAGGTCTTGGCGGCGTTCACGGACACATCGCTGGTCTTCTTGAAGGCGTGGGGCACATTGTTGCTCAGGTGAATCTGGAAGCCCGCGGCCTCGCCCACGACGCCGCCCTGAAGCACGGCCTGATTGTAGCCGGTGCCGTTGCCCACAAACCGCACGTCCTTGAGCAGCAGCGCGTGGAACCAGGGCGGGACCACGCACCAGCGGCCCAGCATGGGCACATTGCTCTCGCTGAGCACGGTGCTCAGGTCCACCAGATAGTCGTAGGCGTTGGCGGAGGTGGGGGTCACGGCGTGGGCGCCGTCGTAGAGGACGTTGGCGCTGGCGCAGCCGCCCACCAGCAGCTGACCCAGATACTGGTCGATTTCGTCGTTGATGCCGTAGCTGGCCTGCTGCATGGCGTCGTCGATGAGCTTGGGGTTGCTCTGGGCGTTGTCGATGTCCTTCACCTGGAAGTTGAAGTACTTGGCCTTGTTGATGACCAGGTTCTGCTGGGTGCCGTCCAGCTCCTCGGGGTCGGCCAGGTCGCTGCCGGTGTAGTCGCGGATGGTGATGGCCCCCAGCTGGTTGATGTGCACCGTGTCGCCGAAGGCGCGGATGTCGCCCTCATAGTTGCGGTTCATCAGGGAGGAGTAGACGTGGAGCTTGTTCAGGTGCTCCAGCAGCCGTGCACTCCATACCTCCGGAATAAAGCTGTCAAATGCCATAAAGTTCTCCTTTCACGGTGTTTTTTGTACAATCCGCAGAGAAACGGGCGGCGTTGGGGCCGCGGCTGGGCCCGGAGTCCCGGCACGTGTGAAAAGCGGTTTTATCGCCTTTCGGTGCGCATCGTCAGCGGGTGCGCCCGGTTCAGAGCGCTCCCGCGTCCTTCCGCGCCCTTCCCGCGCCCTTCCGCGCCCTTTCGCGCCGATTTTTCTCTGCGTCATGCTATGGTATCGCAAAATGCGGAATACCGACTGTTTTTCGGGTTTTTACCCCTCCAGCGTCCGGGAAATCGCCTCCCAGTTGCGGTTGATTTCGCCGGGACTCATGCGCCGCAGCGCCTCCCGGGTGAAGCCCCTGGCGCGGCGCGGCTCCCGGGGCGCCGGACTGCCGCCCAGCCGCTTTTCCAGCTCCGCGCGCAGTCTGCGCCGGAACATCCCCTCGAACTGCTCCACCCGCTTCAGGCTCTCCGCCTCGTCCGCGCCGGTAAGGTAAGCCGCGAACTCGCCGCCCAGCCCCCGCTGCTCCAGCGCCCGTGCCACCCGGCTCTCCAGCTTCTCGCGCTCAAAGGCCGAACGCTCCGCCTCCAGCGCCCGGCGCTCCCGCTCCAGACGCTCCCGCAGCGACTCCGGCTCCTGCCACAGCTCCGGCGCAGCCTCATCGGCCTCCGTCAGCTCCGGCGCGATGTCTTCGGCGTTCTGCGCGTCCAGCGCGTCCCGCCCGCCGGACGGCTCCTGCTCCGGCTGGCTCTGAGCGGTCAGGGCATCCGCCTCGACCTGAGCAGTTTCAGCGCCGGGCTGATTCACGGCGGCCTCGCCGTCCCTCCGAACCTCCTGATCCATGTGCATCCTCCTCTCGGATTTTTGACATATTCGGCTGATTATTCCGCCATTTCAGCGGATTTATCCGACGTTTCAGGGCCTTTTCCCGCCTTTTCCGCCCGTTCCCGGCGCACATTTTCCAGCGCCTCGGCGGGGTCGCGGATGAACCAGAGCTGAGAGAGCAGGGTTTGCTCGTCCACGATGCCCTGAAGCCGCGTGACGGCCTCCAGCACGCTCTGCTCGTCCACGGGCAGGTTCACGGTGAACACCACGTCCACATCGCGGCCGTCCACGACCTCCATGCCGCCCATGACGCTGAGCCAGCGGCTATAGAGCCGCAGCCGCTCCCGGAGCCCCTTCTCCATGCGCCGCATCTTGTTGCGCACCATCAGGCCCATGGTCAGCAGCTTGAAGCGTAGGGCCTGCCCGGAGGCGTTCCCGGCGAACTTTTCGTCGCTCATGTCCACGGTCATGGTCATTTTGTGCATCTCGCGGACCAGCGCGTCGGCCAACACCTGCACGCCGGCCTCGTCGAAGGTCTTTTGGATGTACTCGGCGCGGGCGTCCAGCGGCGCGCCGTCCAGGAACTTTTCGCGGGCCAGCCTGCCCTCGTCGCCCTCCCGGAGGCTCATGCCGAAGAACACCAGCAGCGCGTCCACGAACTTCCGCTTATCGGTGAGGCGGTCGCTCATCAGCGTGTTGTAGGCGTCCATCAGGGGGATGATTTGTTCAAAATCGCCCTGCCGCAGCGCGTTGTTCTCATAGGCGATGACGGGCACCTCTCCGAACAGGTGCAGCTGCGTCTCGCCCACCTGAGACAGGGGCGCGGTGCGCAGGTCGCCGCCGCGGTAATGGCGGATGGTGCGGTCGGTGTAGACGGTGAGGGCGTAGAACTTCTCGCCGTTCACGCGCTCGCGGCGCTCCCAGACCACGGCGAAGAGCTTGTTGTGCTCCACGGAGGCGTCGCACACGAGAATGGCGCAGCGCGGGTCGAGGCAGGCGCTTTTGGGCCACAGGGCGCTGCCCGCGTAGCACAGCTCCAGACAGTCGCCAAAAGTGCCCATCTGCCGCCCCAGCTCCAGATCCACCTCGGAGATGTTCTGCTCATCGAAGCAGCGCAGCACGGGCCGCAGGTCGATTTTAGACCCGTTTTCGTCCATTCTCCGCTCATTGGGGTCATATTTGACACCTTCGCCCAGGTAATAGCCCACGGTGGTGTCCACCACGTAGCGGGCGTAGTTGACGGCCACGCGGACCTCGTCGCCGCCGTGGCCCCGGAGGCTGGGGTGCTGGCCCCGGTAGTAGTCCTCCAGCGTCTGATAGCGGCCGCAGGCCTGTTCGGCCTTGGTCACGAGCCACCGGAGCACCTCCGGCGCGATGTCCTCCACATCGGGGACCTCACTTCGGTCGAGATAGATAATCAAGCGCTCACTCCTCCCCTATTGTTGCAATTGCGGGCTTTTTGCCCTGTTTTGACTGATATATCGCCGGTTTTCCGGCCTGTCGCTTTCATCTGGCCTTTTCCGGGCCGGGCCGTTCCGGCTTTTGCGGCTTCTTTTGTGGATGCTCACGCAGTCCGCCCACCCGCAGGCCGTATCCGCGTCCCGTCCACAATGTTCGTTGTACACTTCTACACCGTATCGGCTCCAGGACCCGGCCAATCGCGGCTTATTTTTACACTTTCAGCCGTGGCCGGGAAGTCGGCTATCTCTATCATCCGGAGGGAGATTGCCTTCCGGCGCGAGCCTGGCCCGCGGCCTGCATCCCGTCCTCTGAACTGCGATTTCATAGGTCCCACTCGAACCGGACATCATGCCATTTCGTAGGGGCGACCTGTGGTCGCCCGCCGCTCGCCCCCAGCAACTATCAGCATGCATTACCCGCCGCACGGTTCCGGCTTCTCCCTGTCCACATTCCGCCGCCGACCACCCTCCTGACCCGCATGACCGTTCCGGCCACTACCCACCCACAATTGTGCATTGTGCATTTATTACGCCCTATCGGCTCCAGGACCCGGCCAATCACGGCTTCTTTTTGCACTTTCAGCCGGGGCCGGGAAGTCGGCGTCTTCTATCGTCCGCAGGGAGATTGCCTCCAGGCGCGAGCCTGGTTACATCCCCCTCGGCCGTCGTCCCACCCGGACCTTCGCTCTGCCCAGCGCCGTGCTCACAAAGTACCGCACCGCGTCCATACAGTGGTCGTTGTCCTTCACCGGACGGTCCGCGCCCGCCGCGCTCTCATCCCAAACATAGGACCGAAACTCCCGCAGCGTGTTGGCGCACCGGTCAGAAAACACCAGTTTTCCCTCCCGCAGCAGCTCACTCACCGCCCGAATCCCGTCCAGCAATCCTCGGCATACTCCCCATCGGTCTTCTGACGCTGCCGGGCGCGCCCGTCCCAGCAGTACTCCCGGAGGCAGACCCACCGTTCACTGTCCCGCTCCCGCTGCCAGAGCAGGAACACCGTGGGATTGCGGGTGCCGTAGTCCACACTGACCCAGCAGTGGCCCGCGGTCTCGGGCAGCCGGGCGCAGACGTGGCGTTGAGGGTCAAACCCGTCGTAGACCAGCCCGTCGGCGCTGACCCAGAGGCCGCGGACGTAACGGTCGTAAAACACGCCGGTGTACAGCCGCTCGTAGCGCTCCCGAACGGCGGGGCTGAGGCTGGGGTTGTCCTCCATGGTGAAGTGGAGGTGAATCAGATTCTTCTCCGCGCACCGGCTCACCCACTCGCGGTAGAACCAGTGCTCCTGCCCGGCGGGGTTGCAGTTGAACCAGAACCGGGACCCCTCGACGCTGCACCGACTGATGGCCTGCTCGACGAAGGAGCGGGGCATCAGGGCCGTCTCGTCCAACAGCACCCCGGCCAGGGTGATGCCCTGAATCAGGGAATAGCTGCTCTCATCCTTGCCGCCGAACAAAAAATAGGTATTTTTTCGCCCGTTTCGGGTGATAATCAGCCGATTCTCACTGCGCCGCTCGGAGAAGGAGCAAATCCCCTCCATCCACTGGGGCAGCAGGTCGGTGACATTGCGCCGCAGCGCCTCGATGGTCTTGCCGCAGAAGGCGAACTGCTGATTCTCGAAGCGTTCGGTGCTCCAGAGCACGAATCCCACGGCCATGGACAGGGTTTTGCCGCTGCGGACGCTGCCATCGCAGAGGATGCCGTCCCGGTCAGACAGCGCCGGATTCCGCCACCAGGTCAGCGCGGTTTTCTGTCTGGGACTGAAGCTCTGGTATCGCATCGGTGTCCAAATCTCCCTCCAAAAGGTCCAAAAGGTTGTTTTCCGGCCTGGGACCGTTGGGCACCTCGTCCCCCCAGCGCTCGGGCCTGCGTTTCTTGAGCCAGAGGGAGATGGCGCTCATGTCCGGTCCGACCTGCTTGATGGTCTCGACCTCCTTGCGCTCCCCTTTGGCGTTTGTCTCGACCTTGCGCTCCAGGCTCTCATAGCCCAGGGCCTTTTTCAGCAGCGCCGACTCCACCTGGGAGTCGGTGAGCTCCCGATCCGCCCGAAGCGCCCGGTCCAAATCGGGATTCCCCTTCCTCCATCTGCGCAGGGTTGCGGGGGAAACGTGGAGCCTCCCGGCCACGTCCTCCTCGGACATCCCCTGTCTGCGCCAGCTCTCCACCCGCACCAGCTCGTCCGGGTCGGTGCCATGTCTGCGAGCACTCACTGAGCGTCCTCCCTTCTGTGAATCTGCGCGTATTATAGCACATACGTTTTATTTGTGCAAGAGCAAGTATTAGTTTTTATGCTGATTGTTCCGCTGTTCGGAGGATATAGCGCACTTTTCTGCCATGAAGCAACTGCAAGCAAACGTAGCTGTTATAGTAATAGTTATAGTCATAGTTATGGTTATAGTTATAGTAATAGTAATAGTAATAGTAATAGTAATAGTCATAGTTATAGTGCGCGCCCCAGCCAGGCCAGCCAGGCAAAAACACGGCCGCGCCCACCAGCCGCGCTGCGGTGATGGGAATGGTTATGGTTATAGTTCCGCTTCGCAGAGCTTCGATTTGCTTCCAAAATGTGGAAAAACCTGTGCAATCGCACAGGCTGTTGTGGAATAAATTGTGGAGAAGTG
This sequence comes from Oscillospiraceae bacterium, assembly GCA_902784305.1. GTDB lineage: Bacteria > Bacillota > Clostridia > Oscillospirales > Oscillospiraceae > Onthomonas. The sequence continues at coordinate 5,815 of CACZUK010000133.1, forward strand.
TTTCATCTGTGGAAAAAGATGTGGATAACGTTCTTTCTGTGGATAACTCTGTGGAAAGATGGGGTAAACAAGGATAATTACCCCAAAAACGCAAAAAACAGCGGCCCATTCCCCTCGGAACGAACCGCTGTTGTAACATTTATACGCAATTTGAAGCCGATAAGGCAAGAGAACACCTTCGTTCCCTCAGACCACGTTCCCGGCTCCACCCATCCCCAGCTTCCGGGTCCAGGGGCCGTGGGCCCCTGGCGGGGTCCGGGGCAGAGCCCCGGCGGGGTGAAGGGGCAGAGCCCCGGCGGGGTGAATGGGCAGCGCCCCTCCCGGGGTCCGGGGCAGAGCCCCGGCGGGGTGAAGGGGCAGCGCCCCTCCCGGGGTCCGGGGCAGAGCCCCGGCGGGGTGAAGGGGCAGAGCCCCGACCTTACTCCAGCGCCGCCGCGCACCGCGGGCACAGCTCGCCCTCGGTGACAATCGCCGCGTTGTGAAGCCAGCAGCGGGGGCACTTGTGGGCGGGATGGACCTCCACCAGCGTGCTCAGGCCGCTGACGTTCACGCCGCTGACGCCCTCGCCCTCGCCGGTGACGACAGCCACCTCGGACACCACGAACAAATCCGCCAGCGCCATCTGCTCCACCTGACGCAGCAGCTCCTCCGCCTCGCCGGTGACGAACAGGGTCAGCTTCGCGTCCGTGCTCTTCTTGCACAGCTTGGACACGCGGGCCTGCTCCAGCGCCAGATTCACGTCCGCCTTGATGAGCAGCAGGGTGCTCCAGCGCTGCTCCTCCTCGTCGGTGAGCTGCCAGTCCGCGCGGACCTCGGGCATCTCGTTGAGCAGGGCCGCCACGGTGTCCACGCCGTCCACATGGGGCATGGCCTGCCAGATCTCCTCGCTGGTGAAGGCCAGCATGGGAGTCAGCAGACGCACCATCGCGTCGAGAATGTAATACATCGCGCTCTGACCGCTGCGGCGCTCCGCGGAGCCCTCGCCGGAGCAGTACATGCGGTCCTTGATGACGTCCATATAGAAATTGGACATCTCAATGACGCAGAAGTTGTAGATTTCCCGGTAAACGCCGTGGAATTCGTACTCATCGTAGGCCTTGCGCACGCGGCCCACCAGCTTGTTCACCGCGGCCACGGCCCAGCGGTCCAGCTCGTGCATGTCCGCAAAGGCCACCAGATCGGTGTTCGGGTCAAAGCCGTTCAGGTTGCCCAGCATGTAGCGGCAGGTGTTGCGAATCTTGAGATACGCGTCGGCAAGCTGCTTCAGAATCTCCTTGCTCAGGCGCATGTCCTGGGTGTAGTCCGCAGAGGACACCCACAGGCGGAAAATGTCCGCGCCGTACTGCTTGATGGTGTCCTGAGGGCTGATGGCGTTGCCCAGGCTCTTGTGCATGACCTTGCCCTGGCCGTCCACGGTCCAGCCGTGGGTGAT
>CACZUK010000134.1 GCA_902784305.1 Oscillospiraceae bacterium
TCCGGCCCGGCCTCCCGGCAGAGGCGCTGGAGGACGCGCAAATCCGCCCGGCCGCGCACCGCCGCGGCGCGTCCGCTGAGCCGTCCCTGAAGCAGCCATTGACCCAGGTGGCCGCGTCCCCAGTGAAAAGCCTCCTCTTGCGTCATAACCATCCTCCTCATTGTGTTTTCCCCACAGTTTTGCCACTTTTTGACCCGTTTATGCGCGTCGGCATCAAAACAGGACCGTCCGGGAAAGGTTTTAGAAAAGTCTTGCAATTTTCTTCGGGTCTGTTATAATAGAGTCAGAGAGGCCCGTCTGCGCTCCGTTGCACAGGCGCGGAGAACAAGTAATCAGAACGGAAGATGGGAGGCCATTATGAGACAGATTATCAGCATTGGACGGCAGTTCGGCAGCGGTGGCCGGCAGATTGGCAAGAAGCTGGCGGAGCGGCTGGGCTACGGCTTCTACGACCGGGACATCCTTCAGGCGGCGGCGAAGAAGCTGAAGATGCCGGAGGCGATTCTGGCCCGGACGGACGAGTCCACCTACAACAGCCTGCTCTACTCCCTGGTGATGAGCACGAAGATTGCGCCCTTCGAGGACGCCCTGGCCAAGGAGGAGACGAACTTCCTGCTGCGGCAGGCGGAGAAGGGCCCCTGCGTCATCGTGGGCCGCTGCGCCAACTTTGTGTTCAAGGACGACCCGGGCCTGCTGAGCGTGTACATCACCGCTCCCATGGAGAAGCGGGTGGCCAGCGTGGCCGAGCGCTTCCATCTGGACGAGGAGGGCGCCGAGGGCATGATCACGGCCACGGACCGCAAGCGGGACAACTATTACTACTACCGCACCAGCCACCGCTGGAGCGACCTGTCCCAGTACCACTTTGTGGCGGACAGCTCGGTGCTGGGCATCGACGGCACGGTGGAGCTGCTGGAGAAAATCGTTCAGATGCGCCAGCAGGGCTGAGCGCGCTGAGCAAAGCATAAAACAGAACAAAACGGCGCCGGAGGCAGAACCTTCGGCGCCGTTTTCGGCTTATTAATGTGGCAATTAAACATTGCCACATTAATAATATTTTTTACAGCCGTTTTGCTCGCCCCTTGCGGGGCAACCGCAAAACATGGCAATTATTACTCCGGCAAGTTCACATTTTTCAAATTGGAAAAGCAATATTTACTTGCCGGAGTAATAATTAGTGATTATCTTACAGCAGATGCGCGCGCAGCTCCTCGCCGCTCAGGGGAGACAGGGCGGCGGGGGGGATGTCCAGCACGGTCTTGCAGCCCACCTGGCCCTCGCTGTGCAGGCGGTAGGCGGCCCGGGCGTAGGCCACCAGCACGCTGGTGGTGAACTCGGGGTTGGAGTCCAGCTTGAGGCTGTACTCGATGATGTGGCGGTGCTCGCCGTTGACGCCGGTGCGGCCGGAGCGGAAGACGAAGCCGCCGTGGGCCATGCCGCTGTGCTGCTCCAGGAGCTCTTCCTCAGAGATGAAGTGGACGGTGGTGTCGTAGTCGGAGAAGTAGTTGGGCATGGTGACGATGGCCTGCTCCACGGCGGCGGGGTCGGCGCCCTCCTCCAGAACCACGAAGCACTCACGGGTGTGCTTGTCCCGGGTGGTGAGCTTGGGATTGGAGCCGCTGCGCACGGCCTCCAGGGCGCTCTCCACGGGGATGGTGTACTGCTTGGCGTTCTTCACGCCGGGGATGCGGCGGATGGCGTCGGAGTGGCCCTGGGACACGCCCTTGCCCCAGAAGGTGTAGTCCTCGCCGTCGGGCAGCACGGCGTTGGCGTAGACCCGGTTCAGGGAGAACATGCCGGGGTCCCAGCCGCAGGAGATGATGGCCAGCTTGCCGCCCTCTTTGGCGGCCTTGTCCACGTTGGCGAAGTGCTCGGGGATGCGGGCGTGGGTGTCGAAGCTGTCGATGACGTTGAACAGGCGGGCGTATTTGGGGGTCTGGACGGGCAGGTCCGTGGCGCTGCCGCCGCAGATGAGGAGGACGTCGATTTTGTCCGTCCACTGCTCCACCTGGTCCGCGTGGACCACGCTGACGCCCTCGGTGAGGATTTTGACGCTCTTGGGGTCACGCCGGGTGAACACGGCCACCAGCTCCATATCACTGGCGGCAGCGGCGGCGATTTCCACGCCCCGGCCCAGGTTGCCGTAGCCCATAATGCCGATTTTAATGCTCATTTTGCACACTCCTTTGCTCTGGTGGGAGCCGCTTGCGGGCGCTCCCGCGCTGCTGTGTGAAACAACAAAACTGTCAGCTATTTTACCCCATTTTTGCCCCTGTGTCAAATCAAAATGGTTCCGGGGCGGCGTTCGTATCAATTAAGGCCATTTTTCCAAACTTTGCGCCGTTTTTGTGCGCTTATACGGGCGGATTCGGAGAAAAACGGCCTGCACGGGAAGAGGGGCTTGCATTTCGGAAGAAGAAACAGTATACTTAATATAAGTATACATTCGGAAAAGTCCGGGCGGGAGCGTTCTGCCGCACCGCCGGAGCCGGGAGGGTGGAGCATGACGGAGGAGCGGACGCGGCTGCTGCGGGAGGACGCGGCGCTGGTGCGGGAGGCGCTGGAGAGCGCCGGGAGCTATCGCTTTTCGGAGGATTTGCGCACCCGGATGGCGGCGGCGGGTCTGTCCTCGGCGGCGCTGGCGCGGCGCTGCTCGGCCACCCACACGGCGGTGGACAAGTGGTGCCGGGGCACGGCGCGGCCCAACGGCAAGGAGCGCATGAAGCTGCTGGGCATGGCCCTGGAGATGGACGAGGAGGCCCTGAACCGCTTCCTGTTCCGCAACGGCTACCCCCGGCTGTACGTGAAAAACCCGCTGGACTGCGCGGCCAAGCGGTTGCTGCACAGCCGGGGCGGCCGGGCGGACAACGCGGTGCTCTACGAGGAGATTCTGGAGCGGCTGAAGCTGAGCGGCTTCGCCACGTCCCCCGCGGACCGGAAGGGCAGCTCCGGGGCCATGAGTCAGGAGCTGCGCGGCGCGGTGGAGGAGCCGGAGTTCTCCCGCTGGCTGGAGCGTCACCGGGACGACTTCCGGGCGGACGAGCGCAGACTGCGCATGGACGGCGAGATGACCGCCTTTCTGCGCCTGTACCTGGGCGAGGCGTCGGTCCACGAGCTGGTGTCCACGGGTCAGCTCAGTGCGCCGCTGAAGAGCACCCTGTACGAAATCCTCTCCGGGCGGCCGGTGCTGGTGCGCACGCTGCGGGAGAAGCTCATCGCCCTGGGCTGGCAGCTCAACCTCACCGACGAGGAGCTGGACACGCTGCTGACCCTGGCCCGGCTGCGGGGCGTGACGGAGGCGGAGACCCGGCTGGAGCGCGTGCAGCTCATCGCCCTGGGTCTGGCTCACGAGCACTACCCCGGCTACGAGCTGGCGAATCTGGAGCAGGTCTCCCGGCGGCTCAAGGGCCTGAAAAGTGCCCAATTGTCCAGAATCGTCCGGGAACATGTGGAAAACAGGCTCCCGGAGGTACGCTCCCTGATGAACTACTACGAACGCCGCTCCGGTGCGCGGGAGCGCTGCTTTGAGCGACATTACACCGCCTGGTCCGACCACAGCATGGCGGACTACCTCCGGGACCTGCTGCGGGTGCTGGAGGCGGAAGGCACCCTGGCCCGGGGCGAGGCGGAGCCGCTGCTGCGCAATCTGGGCGGCGCTCAGACGGAGGAGAACGAGCCATGATGGAACAATTCACGCTGGAGTGCATCCGGGGCAGGCGCCGGGGCCGAAGCTACACCTTTCCCGGCTGCGGCAGCTTCGCCGTGGGCCGGAAAAGGGACTGCGCTCTGCCCGTTCCTGACGGCGCGGTGAGCGTGAACCACTGCGTGCTCCAGGCCGACGGCCGGGACCTGTGGCTCCGGGACGTGGGCAGCACCAACGGCACCCAGGTGGGCGGTCAGAGCGTGGAGGAGACCCTGCTGCGGGACGGCGATGTCATCACTCTGGGCCGGAGCGTGGATTTTCGCGTCCACATCCGGCAGGGGGTCAGCCGGGAGACGGAGCAGCTCATCGACGAGATTGTGAAGACGGTGGCCCTGGGCGGGGAGGAGTCGGACGAGG
>CACZUK010000135.1 GCA_902784305.1 Oscillospiraceae bacterium
CGGGGCAGGAAGTATTATCTGGAGCATAAGGTGCGCCATTTCTCCAGCAGCATCAGCGAGGAGATGGTCAGCGCCCACTGCGTGGTGGATGGCACCAGGCGCTATGACGTGAGCCTGCGCATTGCTCATTCCGCGCTGGTGGCCCAGTGTACCTGTCCCCGCTACGCGGACACGGGCTCCTGCAAGCACATCGCCGCCGCCCTGCTGCGTCTGGAGCAGCAAATGAAAGAGGAAGAGCAGGAGAAAACCACTGACCGATACGCCTCTCAGGTGATGGAGCTCTACCGCCAGAAGGTGGAGCGCCCGGTCCTCTCCTGCACCGGAACAGCCCGTCTGGTCCCCTCCGTGGAGCCGGGCACCGGCCTGGACTACCCGGAGTTGAGCTTTCAGGTGGGGTATGGCCGGCTCTATGTGGTCAGGGATGTCAAAGAATTCCTCGGCTGGGTGGATGCCGGTGAGGAGGTCGTCTACGGCAAGTACCTGACCCTGAACCACGCCCTGCCGGAGTTCACGCCGTGGTCCCAGCAGCTCATCCGACTGCTGATGGAGCAATACCGCAAATACCGCAGCCTCAGCACACGTCAAAACAGCTATTACTCCTATTACAGCCGCTACAGCCAACACGGCAGCTCAAATAACCGCGTCGTCAAGCTGGACGGCAAAGCCTTTGACCGCTTTTTCGACCTGATGCGGGAGCGGCCGCAGGAGGAGGCACCCAAAAAAGGAAACCTGTTGTTTGATGACGGCAACCCGGAGTTTCGCGCCTCCTTTCGGCGTTTGTCTCACTCCGCCGTTCTGCGGCTGGAGAGCGGCGGTGCGTGGCGCTTCTTCGGCTCCGATGAACAGCTCTACGCCACCGATGAGCAGGCCATTCTCCGCTGCTCCGACGACTTTCGGGACCGGGTCTACCCCATCCTTCAGGTGGGCAGCCGGGAGCTGCACTTCGCTCTGTCGGATTTGAGCACCTTTTGCAGCGTTGTTCTGCCGGATTTGCAGGGCATGGTGGACATTGTGGACCCGGACGGCCTGCTGGAGCAGTACCTGCCCGACGAGATGACGCCCCGCTTCTATCTGGATTTGAACGAGGACAATGAGCTGGAGGCACAGCTGCGCTTTCTCTACGGGGAAACCGAACTGGCCGACAAGATCCTTGTGCATCCGGAGCCGGTGCGCAGAGACCCCCGTGCGGAGCAGCAGGCGCGGAATCTGCTGCTGCGGTGGTTCCGGGAGCGCGTCGGCCAGAATCCATACTACCTGTTCGGGGAAGAGCAAATCTTCGACTTTCTGACCGATGAGCTGCCCCAATTGCAGGAGGCGGGTGAGGTCTTCCTCTCCGACCGGCTGAAAAACCGTCAGCTCCGGCCCTCGAAGGCCAGCGTGGGCATTTCTGTGTCCGATGGGATGCTGAGTCTGGAGTTCGACACCGGGGATTTTCCCGCGGAGGAGCTGGAGGCTCTGTACAGCAGTCTGATACGGCGCAAGCGTTACCACAAGCTGAAAAACGGTCAGTTTTTGCCGCTGAACGGCTCCGCCGTGGAGAAGCTGGCGGAGGCGGTACACATGACCCAGCTCTCCGCGAAGGATTTGAAGGACGGGAAGGTGTCCTTGCCGCTGTACCGGGGTCTGTATCTGGACAGCGTGCTCAACGGACAGGAGGGCGTGGAGGTCAGCCGGGACCAGCGCTTCCGCTCCATGGTGCGCAGCTTCAAGACCGTCAGCGAGAGCGACTATCAGGTGCCGGAGGGGCTGCGGGGCGTGCTGCGTCCCTATCAGAAAACCGGGTTCCGGTGGCTGAAAACCCTGGAAAGCTGCGGATTTGGCGGGATTCTGGCGGACGAAATGGGCTTAGGCAAGACGATACAGGTCATCGCGTTCCTGTCCACTGTGCGCCGGGAGGCGGGGAAAAAGCCCAGTTTGATTGTCTGCCCCGCGTCCCTGATTCTCAACTGGGGAGACGAGTTCGCCCGGTTTGCGCCGGAGGTGGCGGTGACGCTGGTCATGGGCACGGTGAAGGAGCGCCGGGAGCTGATGGCGCGGGGGCTGGAGGAATCGGACGTGCTCGTGACCTCCTACGACCTGCTCAAGCGGGACATCGCCCGCTACCGGGAGCAGGAGTTCTACTGCGTTGTGCTGGATGAGGGACAATTTGTGAAGAATCAGTCCACTTTGGCCTCGAAAGCGGTGAAGAGCATCCCCTGCGCCCAGCGCTTTGTGCTCACGGGCACACCCATTGAGAACCGGCTCAGCGAGCTTTGGAACCTCTACGACTTTTTGATGCCCGGATATTTGTTCACCCACAACCGCTTCGTGGAGAAGCTGGAAAAGCCCATCGTGAAAAGCGGCGACGATGAGGCAAGGGAGCAGCTTCGGCGGCTGGTGCGGCCCTTCCTGCTGCGGCGGCTGAAAAAGGACGTGCTCCGGGAGCTGCCGCCCAAGGTGGAGCACATCCGCCGGGTGAGCATGGAGGACGAGGAGCGCAAGACCTACGCCGCCAGCGTGGTGGCTGCCCGGGAGGGGCTGGACGCCCTCGGCAGCAAGCTGCAAATTCTGGCGGCGCTGACCCGGCTGCGGCAGATTTGCTGCGACGCGGGGCTGTGCTATGAGAACTACAGCGGCGGCACCAGCAAGCTGGACGCCTGCGTGGAGCTGTGCGTGGGCATGGCGGAGAATGGGCACCAGATTCTGCTCTTTTCTCAGTTTACCACCATGCTGGAGCGGATTCGGAACCGTCTGGAGGCGGCTGGGCTCAGCTGCTTCACCTTGCAGGGCTCCACGCCCAAAGAGCAGCGCGCCCGGCTGGTGCGGGACTTCAACGCGGGCAAGGCGCAGGTGTTCCTCATCTCCCTCAAGGCGGGCGGCACGGGTCTGAACCTGACGGCGGCGGACGTGGTGATTCACTACGACCCCTGGTGGAATCTGGCGGCCCAGAATCAGGCCACGGACCGGGCCCACCGCATTGGACAGCGGGAGAGCGTGCAGGTGTACAAGCTGATTGTCAAGGACTCCATTGAGGAGAAGATTCTGGACTTGCAGGCCAAAAAGGCGGAGCTGATGGACGCGGTTGCGGACGGGTCGGAGGAGGGTATCCTGACCATGTCGAAGGAGGATTTGCTGGCGCTGCTGGAGTGAGCGCGTGTCAAAGAGGACCGACCCAAACCGGCCGGTCCCCTTTGTTTTAGAGCAAAATGCAAACATCCTTCAAGTTTTCCCCTCAGCGGAAGAGCGTTCGCGTTGTCCGCATTGTGGGGAAGGGAACGTCATCATTCATTGGCAACGCCTCACCACCCCACACCCTCGTCTTTGTCAAAACGCGGAAAAACCAGTTTCAATCCTGTGGAAGAGCTTCGCGCAGATGATAATTGAGCATTGGCTAATGGGTTCGACAAGTTAAAAAGCGGTTTTTCTTATCCCTTCTTCACCAGCGCACTTTTCCGATAGAAAGCCACGCCGTAGCGCAGAATGGTTCGGTATCCATACAGACTGTCCGCGTACTGCCTCGCTTCAATCTGTGTCAGCGCCGCATCACAGTCCTGCTCCATCTGGGCCTCGGCGGTGGAACGCTTGGCCTCAATAATCATAGCACAGCGGTTTTTCTTGTCGAGAACCGTGATGTCTGAACGTCCCAGTCCATGCTCCTGATTGGAACGCACAGCATAGCCCATGCCCACGAAAACACCCGTCAAAAAGGCGTGGTAATAGTTCTCGTGGTAGTCGTGGAAGCTGATGGTCTCCCACAGGAAGTCGGAGAGCAGCTCCGAAGCCTGATTCGCGTCCCCCGCCCAAAAAGCGTTCATCAGCTCCCGTTGTCTGCTTTTGTCCAGCGTATCCCGAAACAGGCGCACCACCGTGTCCTGAAAGATACTGGCGACCTCTTCGTTGGGGATGCGCAGCGCTACCGTTTCGCCCTGCTCGTTGGGGTCGGCCTTGGTCAGATACCCGGTCATCAGCAGGACGCTCCAGAGGTTGTCTTCCGTGTCGTGCAGAGAATCATAGGTCAGGGAATCG
>CACZUK010000136.1 GCA_902784305.1 Oscillospiraceae bacterium
CTGCCCCTCCACGCGGATGTCCGCGCCCAGGCGGCACAGCTCCGGCGCGGCCCGGAACCGGTGCTCGAACAGGGTCTCCTCGAAGCAGGTCACGCCGCGTCCGCCGCACAGGGCGGCCATCAGCAAAGGCTGAGCGTCGGTGGGAAAGCCGGGGTAGGGCGCGGTGGTCACGCAGCCCACGCCCTCCAGAGCGCCGGTGCTGCTCAGGGAAATTTCCTCCCCCGCGCGGACGGTGCAGCCCGCCCGCCGCAGAGCGCCCAGCACCGGCTCCAGCTGCCGCGCCTCCACGCCCCGCAGCCGGACCGCGCCTCCGGCGGCCGCCGCCGCGCAGAGGTAAGTCGCCGCCACGATGCGGTCGGAGATGACCCGATGCTCCGCGCCGTGGAGGTCGCTCACGCCGTGAATCTGAATCACGCCGCTGCCAGCGCCCCGCACGTCGGCCCCCATTTTCCGCATAAAATTCTGCAAGTCCTCGATTTCAGGCTCCCGCGCCGCATTTTCGAGGATGGTTGTTCCCTCAGCAGTACAGGCGGCCAGCATGATGTTCTCCGTGGCGCCCACGCTGGGCACACGCAGCCGCAGCCGCGCGCCCCGGGGTCTGCCCCGGCAGAGCAGGCGGCCCTGGTCCTCCTCCACCGTGACCCCCATGGCCCGGAAGGCCTGAAGGTGCAGGTCGATGGGCCTCGGCCCCAGAGGACAGCCCCCAGGCAGGGACACCCCGGCGCACCCGCAGCGGCCCAGCACCGCCCCCAGAAAGAGGATGGAGGAGCGCATCTCCCGCATCAGGTGACCGGGCACATGGCAGCAGCGGACGCTCCCGGCGTCCACGGTGATGTGCTCGCCCTGTCGCTCCACCTGACAGCCCAAATGCCGCAGAATGCGCACCGTGGCGCTCACATCGGTCAGGTCCGGGCAGTTGTGCAGCACGCACACGCCGCCGGAGAGCAGCGTCGCGGCCAGAATGGGCAGCACGCTGTTCTTCGCCCCGTGGACGCGCAGCGCCCCGGAGAGCGGCGCGCCGCCCCGAATCCGCAAGCCAGTCATAGCACTCCCCCGTTTCGGATGGATTTGTGCTATGCTATGCCCGCTTCCACGTCGGGGTTCCTGGGTGCGGAGGCGTGAAAGTTGTCAAAAATGGCACATTTGGTCGAATCCGGGCTTTTATAGGGCGGAACCGTGCAGGAGCCGACCGCGGTGGAAGTGCCCCGCAGAGGCTTCGCCCGCGGTGGAAGTGTCCCGCAGAGGGGAGCCACCCGCGCAGCCCCTCACGCTCCGCGGCGGGGTGTCTGGGTAAAGATGCGTGTAAAATTGTCAAAAGCGGCACGTTTTGGCGAATCTGCCCGCTTTTAGAGGGCTGAGACGTGCAGCAGCCGCCCGCGGTGGAAGTGTCCCGCAGAGGGGAGCCGCCCGCGATGGAAGTGCCCCGCAGAGGCTTCGCCCTTGCAGCCCCACACCGAACCCCACACGCTCCGCGTCGGGGTCCGCAAAACGCTCAAAAACGCCCAAAACGCCCAAAAAATCCGGCTTTTTTCAGCGAATCAGCCCTTTCAGCGTCTCATAAATCCGCTCGTTGGCGTTCCCCACGCTGAGGCGGCGCAGCGCCATGCTCATCTGGTCGAGACTGGAGTGGTTGTCCAGCATCGTGACCACCTGAGCGTAGAGCTTCTTGCCCGAAAGCTCATTCTCCAGCATCAGCACGGCACCGCCCTGGTCGGAGAGGACGCGGGCGTTCTTCTCCTGATGGTTCGCCGTGACGTTGGGCGAGGGCACCAGAATGCTGGGCTTGGCGATGGCGGCAATCTCCGCGATGGTGGACGCGCCGGCCCGGCTCATCACCACGTCCGCGGCGGACATGACCACGGGCATGTCGTAGATGTACTCCCGGATGTCCACGTCGGGATACTGGCTCAAATCCACGCCGCGTTCCCGAATCCGGTCCAAAACCCGCTGATAGTACCGGGAACCCACGCCGTAAATGTGGTGGAAGGGGGTTCCGGCCTGGCACTCCCGGACCACGAAGTCCACCATGTAGTCGTTCATGACCTGAGCGCCGAGGCTGCCCCAGGTGGTCACCACCACCCGCTTCTCGTCCCCGAAGCCCAGAGCCACCCGGGCCTGGCTGCGGGTCTGAGCGAAGAAGTCCTCCCGGACGGGGGTGCCGGTGACGACCACGCGGCTCTGGTCGCCGTAGTGCTGTTTGCTCTCCTCAAAGCCCACCATGACCACGTCCACCACCTTCGACAGGCGCTGGGTGGTGAGGCCAGGGAAGGCGTTGGACTCGTGGACGGCGGTGGGGATGCCCAGCTTCGCCGCCTGATTGACCACCGGGAAGCTGGCATAGCCGCCGGTGCCAACCACCAGGTCCGGCTGGAACTCCTTGAGGATTTTCCGGGCCTGACCGGGGGAAATGAGCAGATTTTTCACCGTTTTCAGGTTGTGCGTCAAACTCTTCAGGCTCAAAGAGCGGTAGAAGCTGGAGATGGTCACGGTGCGGATGTCGTATCCGGACTTGGGCACCAGCGCCTCCTCCATGCCGCCATCGGCGCCCACGAAGAGGATTTCGGCGCCGTCACGCTCCTGGAACATGCCCGCCAGCGCCACCGCCGGGTTGATGTGGCCCGCCGTGCCGCCGCAGGTGAAAAGAACTCGCAAAGGCTTATTCATGTCAAAACACTCCATATTCCCGGTTTTTACCCGGTTTTGTCGTCAATTATCGGCGCGGCGGGGCAATCTGCCTGGACACGGCCAGGATGATGCCCATCTCGATGAGCTGCACCCACAGAGCCGTACCGCCGTAGGAGAAGAAGGGCAGGGCGATGCCGGTGGCGGGGAGCAGGTTGAGCACCACCGCCATGTTCAGAAACACCTGCACCGCCATCAGGGTGGTGATGCCCACGATGAGCAGGGAGCCGAAGCGGTCCCGGGAGTGCAGGGCCAGCCAGTAGCCCCGGATGACCAGCAGGGCGAAGAGCACCACGATGAGGGACGCGCCGATGAAGCCCAGCTCCTCGCAGATGATGGCGAAGATGAAGTCATTCTGCTCCTCGGGCAGGTAGAGGTACTTCTGACGGCTCAAACCGAAGCCCAGTCCGGTCAGGCCGCCGGAGGCCACCGCGTAGAGGGACTGTACCACCTGATAGCCGGTGCCCTGCACGTCGGACCAGGGGTCCCGCCAGATGGCCAGCCGGGCGCTGTTGTACTTGCCCACCACCACGACCAGGTAGAACACCAGCGCCAGACCGCCGGCGCCCACCACAAACCAGCCCAGCCGGATGCCCGCGGCGAAGAGGATGGCCGCTCCCACCGCGGCCACCAGAATCAGGCCGGACATGTGGGGCTCCTTGTAGAGCAGAAAGGCGATGATGCCCAGAATCACGCCGTAGGGAATCAGCTCCACCAGATTGCTCCAGTAGAGGAAGTAGCGAATCTGCTCCCACGGGAAGCTCAGGCGGTTTTTGAACTCCGGCGTACCGTAGCGCCGCTTTGAGAGCCTGGCCGAGAAGAAGAGCACCACGCCCAGCTTGGCAATCTCCGAGGGCTGGAACTCCGGCCCGGCCACGATGAACAATTTCAGCCAGCGTGTGGCATGGTTGTGGGTCTGACCCGCCACCAGCACGAGAACCAGCAGGAAAATGGCCATCAGGAGCACCGGAACGGAGAGAATCCGGAGATGCTGATAGTCCAGCCGGGACACCAGCAGCATCAGCCCCACGCCCACGGCGGCATAGATGGCCTGCTTTTTGAAGTAGAAGAAGGGGTCGCCCATGATGCCGTCCGAGGGCTTGTAGCCCGCCGTGGTGTCGTACAGGGCCGCGTAGGACGAGGCCGAAAGCAGCATAATCAGCCCGATGCCCAGCAGAATCAGCACCAGCATCAGAAAGGGCAGGTCAATGGGACCCCGGGAGAGCTGGGCGTGCTTGCTCAGGTCCCGGCGCGACTGTCTTCTCGTGCTCGCCATCCTCTTGAACCTCCTTTTCCGCGTGCTTTTGGGTACGTTTTC
>CACZUK010000137.1 GCA_902784305.1 Oscillospiraceae bacterium
TCTGCGCCGAAGCGCACAACTTCAATTTCAGGTTTTTTCATTCTATCAAACTCCATGAATCAGTGAGCGGCAAGGGCTGACTGCTAACACACTTTCATGCTATCACCCAGGGGGAGCACTTCATTCATGTATGTAGAACCAGTAACGGTTGTTAACACTATCATATTCTAAAATCGTAAAAGATACGTTATTATAAGATGTAAAATCTCTTTCTAATGTATCGTTGAAGAGGTTATCAAATCTTGCCCCACCTGGTATAGTACGATCCATACGGAAAAATGTATGATTCTTCGCTATATTACCATCGACATTTGGATATCCATAATACTCTAAAAGAGCAGACGCGGCCGCACCAACCTCGTTGTCTTGCGTTTGCGCCTGACCATAACTTTTACCGCCAAAACGCACAATGTTATCCCCAGGATCCCCTCCTAAGTTGAACCACACGACACTCGTCGCAATGACATCTTCTGCGCCGAAGCGCACAACTTCAATTTCAGGTTTTTTCATTTTATCAAACTCCTTTTTTACTTGAGCATGCGCTCAGCGTATTTCTTCACAGCCGGAACCGGAATCCCGGCTGAAAAAGACTGTTTCATCGGGCCTCAGAAGGGCCCCTCCGGCGGCTCCTGCCCCATGGCTGCCGCCATGTCAATCACCAGCGCCGCGAGAAAGCACAGCGGATAAATCGCCACGCCGCCCAGCGCCTGCACCACCGCCGCCAGCGCCGGGTGAAGCGCGCTCAGCGGCACCAGCACCAGAAAGGCCAGCGGCTGGGACAGGGCGTAAATCCTCCGGGCAAAGGCCCGGCCTCGAATGGCCGGCAGCCTCTTGCTGCGGTGGCGCGGGAACAGCAGCACCCAGGCGCACAGCCCGAAGGCCGTCAGCCCCAGACCCAGCGCGTGGGAGGTGGTGACCAGCAGTCCCAAACGGCTCAGCAGCACATATTCCCCCAAAGCCAGCGCCAGACCGATGGGCACCAGCGCCAGATACAGCTTCGGGTCACGCGCCCGGAGCCTGCCCCGGCAGCGGGCCAGCTCCGCGCCCAGCAGCAGGTAGGGCAGCGCCCGCGTGAGCGCATTGGGCGGCAGGTAGGGATACCCCAGAAACCGGAAGCGAATCAGACCCGCGCCCTCGCCGGTGAACACCATCAGCAGCGTACACAGCGCCAGCAGCGCCGGAATCACCCGGGGGCGATAGAGCCAGCCGGTGCGGTGGAGGGCGTAGAGCAGAACATAGGCGTAGAACAGGCTCTGGATGAACCAAATCGTCTCGCCCATCTGGAAGGGCCACGCGCACAGGACAACGAAGTTGAACAGCGTCCGCTTGCGGAAGAGCTGAAGCAGCAGCTCACCCATGTCCCAGCCGACGTAGAGGTAGTAGAACAGATTCAGCGCCAGACACACCAGCGTCAGACCCGCGAAGAAGAGGCCGGACCGACGGATGACTTTTTTGAGATGCCGCTCTGTCCGCTTCGGCTCCGAAGTCACGTTGAAGTAGCCGCACAGGATGAAAAAGCACAGCGGCGCGAACCCGGACAGGATGGAAACCACGCTGCCGAAGCGGGTAGGGAACCCGAAGCTGGCAAAGCACACAAAGGGCATGAGCCAGAACTTGAGGGCGTGGGCACCAAGGTTGATTTTGCCGGAGTGCGCCCTTGCCGTTCGTTTCCTCTCCTCCGCCGCGGGGGCGGGTTGTGGTTTTTTCAGTGTTTCTTCCATAGAACCTCGCTATTGGTTGACGTTACAGCTCCCACAGACCGGCCTCGCCGGAGCCCTGGAACGCGGGCGCGTTGAACTCCGGCGGCGGCGTGAGGGGCACCTGCGGCGGCCGCTGCGGCGGCTCCTCCGGCGGGATGTCGCTCACGTCCCGGGTCTGGCGAATCTGCCCGTCCTCCACCCGGTACACCCGGTCGCAGAGCTTGAGCACAGAGGGCCGGTGGGTGGAGACGATGATGACCTTGTTGGGGTCGGAACGGATGATGTTGGTCAGGACACGCTCCTCCGTGTCGATGTCCAGCGCGGAGGTGGCCTCGTCCAGCAGCAGAATCGGGGAGTTGCGCACCAGCGCCCGCGCGATGGACAGGCGTTGGGCCTGACCCTCGGAGATGCCCCGGCCCCGCTCGCCCAGCTTGCCGTTGATGCCGTTCTTTTCGACGAACTCCCAGGCGCAGGCGGTTTTCAGCGCGTCGATGATTTCTTTGTCGGTCACGCCCTCCCGCACCATGCGCATATTGTCCGCGATAGTGCCGGACAGGACCGTGTTGCCCTGGGGGACATAGGAGAAAAGCGTGCGCAGGTCGGCGTTGATGTTCACCTTCCGGCCGGCACGGGTGGTCAGGGTCACCTCGCCTCTGGTCGGCTCCAGCATCCCCAGCAGCAGGCGCATGAAGGTGGTCTTTCCGCCGCCGGAGGGGGCCAGAATCGCCACGATTTCGCCGGGTGAGGCGGTGAAGCTGGCGTCGGTGTAGACCTCCTCGCCCTCCGTGTAGCTGAAGCCCACGCGGTTGAGGCTGACGGTCAGGCCCTCCCCGGCCACCTGCTCCACCTCGGAGAAGGTTTTCGGGTCGTGGACCTCTCTGGGCAGGTCGATCAGCTCCCGGATGCGGTGGGCGCTGATGGCGCTGTTCAACATTCCGGGGATGGTGCCCACCAGCGCGCTGAATCGGCTGCTCAGAGCGCCCCGCTGCTGGAGGAAGAAGGTCATGTCGCCGTACAGAATCGCGCCGGACCAGAGCCGCCACAGGCAGTAGCCAAAGGCGGTCATGGACACGCCGGTGCCGATGAAGGTCATCAGAATGCTGGTTTTTATCTGGAATTTGTTGTAATCAAGGCTGTATTCCTTGAATTTGCCCTGCCATTCCCGGAGCTTTTTGCCATAATAGCCGAAAATGCCGAAGCTCTTGATCATGTCGAAGTTGAAGAAGGTTTCGACCTCGAAGCTCATCATGCCGGAGTTCAGCTCCAGGATGCGCTTGCGGTACTCCTTCTGCTTGCGCATGATGTGGCGGCTGATTATCAGCAGGAAGGGGGCGGAGAGTACGGCAATCCACGCCATTACGCTGTCCATGCGGAAGAGCACGACGAAGGTGGCCGCGAAGGTGTAGATGTTGACAATCAGGTTGGGAATCCAGCCGATGGCGTTGCCCGCGATGGTGCTCACATCGTTGTTGAAGCGGTTGAGCAGGTCCCCGGAGGGGTACTGGCTCAGCTCCTTCCAGCGGGCGTCGATGATGTGGTCAAAGATGTGGGCCTGAATGTCGTTGTTGACATAGATGGAGATTTTGGTAAAAATCCGGCTGCTCACCGCTCCGAGAATCAGGTTGAAGACGGTCATGCCCAGCATGACACCCACCAGCAGGCCCAGCTTCTCCCGCTGCTGCCCCACCACGATGTTGATGAGGATGCGGCTCACATAGGCGGAGCCGAGGGAGAGGGTGGAGCCGAAGATGCCCACCAGCGTGTAGAAGACAATGATGAGCTTGTAGCGCAGGGAGAAGGAGAAAATCCACTTCCAATCGCCCAAAAACTCGGAAAAGGTGCCGTCATCAATGTGATTGAGGATGGTTTGAACGGCTTCCGACTGGAGAATGCGGTTGAAGCCGGTGTAGGGGTTGTTGTTGTTCACAGGGAGTGGAAGACTCCTTTCCGGGATGATTCGGTGTAGTGTAACAGTACTACTGCGGCATTCTGTTGCCTATTTTACAGGAAAATGCCGCAGTAGTCAATGGTGAGTTTTATTTTGCTGTAAAAAAGGGAGGATGGGGGTGAAATGTATGGGTTATGGGGAGGATATGTATGTAATATAGATGTATCAGGACCTTCAACCTGTCAATCCAACCCGCCGTGTGCTCTCAATTCGCTTACGACCTCCGGGTGTACTCCCGCTGTCACCACGCACCCTACCTCTGGCCGCATCGTCTACCCTATTTCGG
>CACZUK010000138.1 GCA_902784305.1 Oscillospiraceae bacterium
CATTCTTTCTGGCTCGTGCGACATTGGGCAGCAGGTCAAGAGGATTATCACTTGCGCTGTACAGAGAAGCAACTGGACGCAGGTTATGCCGGGAAGGCACTTTGTTCGACGGGTGAAGCAGCCGGGGCGTAAATACTGCCACAACAGCAAGGACAGTTTTTGAGCTCACATGCTTGGATGCGGCTTAAGTTGACCACATTGCTTGTCACAGGGCACAGCGTCAAGCCCCCGTATCACCTCTATCACCTCCTCCGGGTGCTCCCGAAGTTGGCGGTAAAGGTTGATTAACTGCTCGTTGATGTCGTTGATCACGGCTTTTTGCGGGGCCACAGCCAGAAACACGGCTCCGCCGCCGATAAACGGCTCAAAATAGGTGTTGTACTGCTTCGGCATTTTCGCCGTGAGCTGATCGAGGATTTGAGATTTCCCGCCAGCCCACTTCAAAACCGGCTTCATTTGGGGGGTTGACATGATTGTTGCTCCTTGCTTTCGTACTGAGTGACATTATACCACAGAACAAGTGTCGGAGTAAATAGGCTTTTGGGGATTGTGCTCATTTTGCATCGCCGCTTTCAAAAAGACATGCGTCGAAACACAGCCGACAGCTTACACCCATTCCACCACATCGACCCAGCGCATCAAAAACTCCCGTTCCTCAGCGCTGCCCTTCTTGCCGCAATATGTTTCAGGAGGCTGCCTCATTGAGACAGCCTCCTGACTTTTTTGATGCTCAGCGGCCCAGGTAAACGTAATCGTTTGCGGACGTGCTGGCCCACATCTCCAGCATGTTGATGGGGTCGTTGTAGTCCATCATCCAGTTGGCCCGGCACACGTCGTAGTTGCCCGCCTGACGGTCGGCGCGGTAGGTGCCGTTCTCCTCCTTGTTGATGGTCACGTCCATGCCCAGCTGCGCCCAATCCTGCTGCAGGGCCTCGCACAGCTTCAGGCTCACATCCGTGTCATTGGTCAGGATGCCGAAGGACACCGGCTTAGTCAGCTGGGTGCCGTCCCACAGCCCGATGCTCTCCAGCAGGCTCTTGGCCTCCTCCACGTTGGCCTCGTAGTCCTCCACGGAGAAATAGTCCTTGTTCTTGAACTCTCCGCCGTTGCCGTCGGCGCAGCCCTCAGGCACGAAGGTGGTTGCGGCCTTCTGACCGGCCTTGCCCACGTTGTCGATGATGTTCTGCCGGTCGATGAGCAGGCACAGGGCGTGACGGAACACCTTCGCCTGTTCCTCCGTCAGACCCAGCTCGCCGTAGAAAGCGGCGTTGTAGTTGCAGGCCACGAAGTAGGTGCCCAGGGAAGGAGTCCTCTGCAGCTCGGTGCTGTTGCTCGCCAGCAGGGCATCCATCTCGTCGGCGGGAATCTCGCTGACGAAGTCCAGGTCCCCGGCCTGATAGGCGGCAAAGGCCACGGCGTTGTCGCTGGTGAGCATGAAGTTGACGGTGTTCACCTGCACCTCGTCGGCGGCGCGGTAGTTCTCGTTCTTCACATAGGTCATGTCAGAGTCGTGGTTCCAGGCGGACAGACTGTAGGCGCCATTGCACACATAGGCGTCCCCGGCGTCGTTGGCCCAGGTGCCGGTGGGCAGGCCCTCGGTGGCCGTGGCCTCAGCGCTGGCCTGATACACCGGGAAGAAGGTGGGGAAAGCGCACAGGTCCAGGAAGTAGGGGCACACCGCCTTCAGGTGAGCGGTGATGGTCCTGCCGTCCTCGCTGACCTCGATGGAGTTCTCGCCCAGACCGATGAGGTTGCCGTCCGCGTCGGTCTGTCCGTCGGCGAACACGTCGAAGAGATAGGCGTAGTCGGAGGCGTTGGTCACGTCCGCCGCCCGCTTCCAGGCGTAGGCGAAGTCGTTGGCGGTGAGGGCCTCCCCGTTGGACCACTTCAGGCCGTCCCGGAGGGTGAAAGTGTAGCTCAGGCCGTCCTCGCTGACCTCATAGCTCTCCGCCTGGGCGCACTGGAGCTTGCCCTCCGCGTCATAACTCATCAGACCCTCGAAGCTGTTGACGGCCAGGCTCATGTCCGCCACGGTGGAGGCCAGAGCCGGGTCCAGGCTGGAGGGCTCGTCGGCCATGAACACGTTCATGGCGTCCTTGCCGTTGCTCAGAGCGGCGCGGTAGAAGTACTTGGTTCCGGCGGGGGTGATGTTCACGCCGGTGAGGTAGTCCTTCACCAGATAGGTGTTGTTCATGTAGTAGATGGGCAGGATGCACCAGGTGTCCATGAGCATATCCTCCGCCTGGTGCATCAGCTCGGCGCGCTGGGCGGTGTCAGCGGTGACGCGGATGTCAGAGATGAGCTGGTCATAGGCGCTCCAGTCCAGCTCGCTGCCCTCGGCAGCGCTCTCCACACTGGCGGCGGCGCTGGACGCGGCGGCAGAGGCCCCGGAGGATTCGGCGGCAGGCGTGGTTGTACTGTTGGAGCCGCCGCAGCCGGTGAGCAGGCTCAGACACAGGGGCAGAGCCAGCAGCAGGGCGGTCAGGGAATGGGTGCGATGGTTCATATTGGTTCCTCTCCAAAGAAGAATGATGAATGACGGCTACCTTGATAGCAGAGTACGGCCCAAAATGCAAGAGTGGACTTGCGCACGGAGCAGACGTGAACAGCACCCCCGCCAACCCGGTCATCGGAACCCGTTCCTTCTCGGATCGCCCTCTTCCGTCAGCGCACTGGGCAGCGCCTATGTGCAGGGGCTTTATCATCGGCTGTCTGAAGCACTTCCCCGGCCATGGGGACCTTACCGAAGGCAGGCACGAATGATCAATCCGTTTCTGGCAAAGCTGCGCGGCAAAAAGGGCGCCGACTCCTCAGAGCCGGCGCCCAAATTCTCGCAAAACGGTCTGATTTCTGCTCGCTTACTTGACCTTCACCTTCACGGTGTCGCTCCACTTGGAGGCGGTGCGGCCGTTCATCGAGCGCACACGGACATACCAGGTGCCCTTCTTGACCTTCGCGCTGTTGGAATAGGTCTTGTCCTTCTTGTTCTTCTTGGTGACCTTCACCTTCTGGACGGTCACGTCCTCCTCAAAGTCCTTGTCCTTGGACCAGCCCACCTGATAGGCTTCCGCCTTGGAGCTGCGGTCCCACTGGACCTTCAGGGTCTTGTCCTTGGCGCTGGCCTTCACGTTCTTCACAGAGGCGGGACCCACCACCACGCGGACCTTCCTCTTCGCGGCCTTGTAGGCATCCGTGGCGGCGGAGCTGATGGTGATGGTGACCTTGCCCATGTAGTTCTTGGCAATCGTCACCTTGCCCTTGCTGTTCACCTTCACCTCTTTGCTGCTGCTCTTGTAGCTCAGCTTCGCGCCGCCCTTGGCGCTGGCCTTCAGGTTGAGGGTCTGCTTCTTGCTCTTGGAAACCTTGTAGAAGTTGTCACCCAACCGGATGTCCTGCTTCTTCAGCGTAATCTTGTTGTTCTGAGGGGCCACAGGCTGGGGCTCCGGCTCCGGCTGGGGCTGGGGCTGGGGCTGAGGCTGGGGCTCCGGCTCCGGCTGAGGCTGAGGCTCCGGCTCCGGCTGAGGCACGGCCTCCTCCGTCTCCTTTGTGTCGGTGAAGGTCTTACCGTCCAAAGCGGCGGTGGCGGTGTAGGTGGTCTTCTTGGTGGAGCCGGTGGTGGTCTCCTGCTTAGCGACGGTGGCCTCCACGCTCTTCTGTGCGCCGCAGCCGCAGGAGAGCATCACAGAGGCGGTGGAATAGTCCTTGGACCAGCTCCACACGGGGTTCTCATAGCTGTGCTTCTCGTGGGCCACGAAGCGGAATTCCCTGTCGTGGGCGTATTTCTCCGCGTCGCTGCCCGGCACGCCGTAGATGGTGAAGTCGT
>CACZUK010000139.1 GCA_902784305.1 Oscillospiraceae bacterium
CCCACCGCCCCGGCCAGCACGCACACCGTGCCGATGGCCACGCAGACCAAATCGCTGGAGATGCGCACAAACTTGAACGGCCAGCCCTTCCGGTTGGAGATGACGATGGGGATCGCGTCGTAGACGCTCACGCCCAAATCCGCCGTCATGTACAGGGAGGAGGCGAAGCACATGAGCACCACGCCCACCGCCAGAAACACCGCCCGCAGCGGCAGACCCGGCTCCGGACACAGCTGGTTGATGGTGTGCTGGGAGAAGTCCACGATGTAGCCGGTCAGAAACAGGTTGATGAAGGTGGCGATGCCGATGTAGTGGCGGTCCAGGAACCAGTCCACGGCCAGCATGACCAGGCTGATGAGGGTGTAGTAGGTGCCGTAGGAGAGCATGGCGCCGAATTTGCCCCAGCTGCCCATGGCGAAGCACTGGAAGGGGTCCACGCCGAAAAGAGAGCACTTGAAAAAGCCCACGGCGATGGAGCACAGCAGCACGCCGGTGAGGGTCATGGTCAGACGGGGACGGAACTGTTCCGGGAGCTTCATAGACTACCTCCTGTATATTTTCAGACAAAAAATCCTATATGTTGCGCAGCGGCGGGGTCAATCGCGGTTATTACCTCTTCCACCCGTCAGGAGCCGGAGGGCTTCGGGGTGGAGCCTTCCAAGTCCTCCTGCCGGGGTCCGGGGGTGGAGTCCCCGGAGAAACGAAAAACGTCCCAGAGGGCTTATGGGCCTATTCTGGGACGTTTTTGCGGTTCTGTCAAGGCGAAAAAGGGGGCAAAACCTGCCCTGATGTGAGGCTTACTCCGCCAGCCGGGCGGCCACCTGGTTCAGATTGCCCGCGCCCACGGTCAGGATGAGGTCGCCGGGCCGGGCCAGCTCCCGCAGGCGCTTCTCCACGTCCTCCAGGCCGGGGCAGTACTCCGCGCCGGGGATGCGCTCGGCCAGGTCCCGGGAGGAGATGCCCAGGGTGTCAGTCTCCCGGGCGGCGTAGACCTCGGCCAGAATGGTCTTGTCCGCCAGGCTCAGGGCCTGCACGAAGTCCGGGAACAGGGCCTTGGTCCGGGTGTAGGTGTGGGGCTGGAAGGCGCAGAGGATGCGGTCGTAGTCCAGGGTCCGGGCCATGTCCAGCAGGGCGTGAATCTCGCTGGGGTGGTGGGCGTAGTCGTCATAGATGCGCGCGCCGTTCAGGGTGCCCTTGTACTCAAAGCGGCGCTCGGCGCCCCGGTACTCCCGCAGGCCCCGGGCGATGGAGGCGGAGGAGATGCCCATGCTCAGCGCTGCCGCGGCGGCGGCCAGGGCGTTCTTGACGTTGTACACGCCGGGCACCTTCAGCTCCACCTGACACAGCTTGATCCCGCCGCTCATCAGCTCGAAGTGGGGCAGACCCTTGTCCCAGGTGAGGTTCTGGCAATAAATGTCCGCGTAGGGGCCCATGCCGAAGGTCATCAGGGGCCGGTCCAGGCCCTCCAGAGTGTCCATGGTGTTCCGGTCGTCGGCGCTGGCGATGACCATGCCGGTGTCGGGCACCAGGGAGGCGAAGGTGCGGAAGGAGCGCTCGATGTCCGGCAAATCCTTGAAAAAGTCCAGATGGTCCTCTTCAATGTCCAGAATCACGGCGATGGTGGGCCGGAAGGAGAGGAAGGAGTTGCAGTACTCGCAGCTCTCCAGAATGATGGTGTCGCCCTTGCCCACCCGGTAGCCGCAGCCCAGGGCGCTCAGGTTCGCGCCAATCATCACCGTGGGGTCCAGGCCCGCGGCCAGGGCGATGTGGGTGGCCATGGAGGTGGTGCTGGTCTTGCCGTGGGTGCCCGCGATGCACAGGGCGTGGCGGTAGTCCATGCTGATGGCGCCCCAGGCCTGGGAGCGCTCGAACACGGGCAGGCCCAGCTTGCGGGCGGCGGCGATTTCGGGGTTGTCGTCGTGGACGGCGGCGGTGCGGATGACCAGCTCCGCCCGGGCCACGTTCTCCGCGTGGTGGCCGATGAAGACCTCCACCCCCTGGGCGCGCAGCGTCTTCACGTTGGGGCTGTCGGCGTTGAAATCGCTGCCGGTGACGCTCAGCCCCATGCCCCGAAGCACCTGGGCCAGAGGGAACATGGACACGCCGCCGATGCCCACCAGATGCACCCGGCGGCCGGGGGTGAGCAGCTTTTTACATTCTAAAACGGTCATGGAAAGACCTCCTAAACAATCGTATATTCTTTGTATCAACACTTCATTATATTCCCATCTGCCGGGAAAGACAAGGGGGAAAGAGACAGTTTTTTCGCTGTTCCCGCAAAAACCTTGTGCAATCGGGGGAAACGCGGGTGATTCCGGGCAAAGGTTCTGAGGCGGGAGCGGGCATTGACAATTGACCACTTTTTTTGTAGAATAAATACTCCCACAGGGGCCGAGCACGCCCGGGGGAAGAGAGGCGGCAAACGCTGTGCCACCCGAAATGGCGTGCGAAAATGCCGTTTTTACCGATTTTTTGGGTTTAAACCACCTTTTCGGTGACGAGAACGCACAAAAACCGCCGCCCGGTCCAGTGACGGCTTCTGATTGCCCGCAAACCACGCGCTCCGGAGCGCGCCGGTTCGACAGCGCCCGTTTCCGGCCGCGTATTATAATGATGTGTCCGCGCTTTGTCAAGGGCGGGCGCAAACTCCCTCACACAGAAAGGAACAGCCTATGAAGCAGCAGCGACCCTATCCCGCCCTGAGCGTCAGCGCAAAGGGGGAGCGGAGCATCAAGAGCGGCCATCCCTGGGTCTACGCCGACGAGCTCCGCGCGCCGAAGCAGCCCATTGAAAACGGTGCGCTGGTGGACGTGTTCGCCGGGAACGCCTACATGGGCACGGGCTTTTACAACGCCAACAGTCGGATTCAGGTCCGGCTGCTCAGCCGCAACGCCAACGACCGCTTCGATGCCGCCTTCTGGCGCAGGCGGGTGGAGTACGCCGTGGCCTACCGCGAGACGGTGATGCCCGGCGCGGACTTCCGCTGCTGCCGCCTGATTCACGGGGAGGCGGACCAGCTCCCCGGCCTGACCGCGGACCGCTACAACGACCTGCTCTCCGTGCAGGTGCTCAGCCTGGGCATGGAGCGGGTGCGGGACATCGTGCTCCCGGCGCTGGCGGAGGCGCTGGAGCGCCGGGGCGAGGCCGTGCGGGGCGTCTATCTGCGCAACGACGTGGCCCTCCGGGAGCGGGAGGGCCTGGAGCAGGGGAAGGGCTGGTATCCCCTCCCGGGCCGGGATACGCCGGACAGCGCCGTGACGGAAATCGTGGAAAACGGCGTCAAATATCTGGTGGACGTGGAAAACGGCCAGAAAACCGGCTTTTTCCTGGACCAGAAGTACAACCGCGCGGCGGCGGCCCGCATCGCCCGGGGCAAGCGGGTGCTGGACTGCTTCACCCACACCGGCTCCTTCGGCCTGAACGCCGCTCTGGCCGGGGCGCAGCGGGTCCACAGCGTGGACATCTCCGAGAGCGCCATTGAAATGGCCCGCGCCAACGCCGCGCGCAACGGCCTGACCAACATCGACTTCGAGGCCGCGGATGTGTTCCGGCTGCTGACCGAGCTGGAGCGCGCCCACTGCCGGGACTATGACTACATCATTCTGGACCCGCCCGCCTTCACCAAGAGCCGGGCCACCGTGGACGACGCCTTCCGGGGCTATAAGGAAATCAACCTCCGGGCCATGAAGCTGCTGCCCCGGGGCGGCTATCTGGCCACCTGCTCCTGCTCGCATTTCATGACGGAGGGGATGTTCCGAAAGATGCTCCGGGACGCGGCCCGGGACGCTTCGGTGTCCCTGCGGCACGTGCCGGAGACGGACTATCTCAAGTTTTACCTGTTCCAAATCGTCTGACGGAACGCGCCGGGGCGCGGCTTTTTTCGCACCCCAGACGGACTATCTCAAGTTTTACCTGTTCCAAATCGTCTGACGGAACGCGCCGGGGTGCGGCTTTTTTCGCACCCCAGACGGACTATTTCAAGTTCTATCTGTTCCAAATCGTCTGACGGGACGCGCCGGGGCGCAACATTGTCCGCACCCCGGCTGTATACAGGACAGAGGGCGGCAAACGCCCCGTGAAAGGAGTAAAATTGATGAAAACCAAGCTGTTGGCCCTGATTTTGGCCATTTTCACGGCTGTGAGCCTGTGCGGCTGCGCTGCCTCCGCCCGGGGCGGCGCGGACAGCCACTCCTCCGCGCAGGAGGAGAGCGCCGCCCGGAGCGCG
>CACZUK010000140.1 GCA_902784305.1 Oscillospiraceae bacterium
GAAATCGCAGTGCTACTTTGTGTAACACAAGATTTTCCAACGAAGCTCAGGGCAAGCAGGGCAAGCCTGAAATGTGCGATTTATTTCTGCGCAGTTCCTTAGTGAGGGTGAGCGCCCACACCTCGTGGGTGCTGTTCAGGGGCACATAGTAGAGGGCTTCGGAGTGGATGCCGCTGTAATCGGCACACATCCGGGTGTAGCCCAGGCCGTGGCGGCACTGGCTGCGGTAGAGGGAGAGGTCCTTGCCCACGGGCTGCCAGGAGGCGGACCAGTAGTCTCCGGACTCGTTGTCTTTGAGATAGAGGTAGCGGCCGGGCCGGTCCTCACTGTTGAACACATAGCGCAGGATGCGGCCATTGGCGCCGGAGCGCACGAAGCTGTAGCCGCCCGCGTTGTTGGAGATGATGGTGCCGTAGGCGGGGGAGCCCAGGTAGTTTACCCAGGGGGCGGGGGTGTCGGGGCGCTCAATGACGTACTCCCGGTTTTTATCATCAAAATATCCGTATTTCATGGGAATTCACCTTTCAGAGAGAGTAACAGTGATGAGATTGCGCCCCTTGGGCAGAGCGCTCAGACGTGCGCGGGACAGCAGAGCGGTGTTGCCGCGCTTTTCCAGCGCCTCGCCGTTGCAGGAGGCAGCGGCGAGCTTGTAGCGGCCGTAGTCCAGACGCTGGGGGTTGTGGTAGACCACCTCCAGCTCCCGGCCGGCGAAGGTGAGGCAGACGCTGGCCGTACCCGCCTCGTCAAACTGCTCCGGGAGCAGCTTCGGCTCCAGCACCAGGTCGCCGGCCTGCCCGTGCACGCCGAAGACCTCGGTGAGCATGGTGAGCAGATACCAGCTGGCCGCGCCGGTGAGGTAGTGGTACATGCCCCGGCCATCGGAGCGGAAATATTCGGGAATCCCCGGATAAATCCGGCTGCGTGAGAAGTTCAGGGCGTTTTTCGCCAGGGCGTGGAGGGCCTTCCAGCCCTGGGCGGCACAGCCGCGGCGGTAGAGAGCGTTGGCGTACATCACCGCCATGTGGGAGAACACGCCGCCGTTCTCCTTCTCGCCGTAGGCGAAGCCGAACATCCGGCCCAGGTCCAGCTTCAGCTCATGGAAATCCGTATTCAGGCGGTAGCCGCCGATTTCCTCCCGGTAGAGGTAACGGTCCGCGCTGCGGACGATGGACGCAATCTGCTCATCGGTGGCCACGCCGCCCATGACGGCGAACACCTGAGCGGTGAGCATCATCCGCACGCCAGAGGGGAAGATGCCCTCCACCCGGCGGCCATGGTCGTCGTAATAGCCGTTGAACCAGCCCTCGCCGTTGCCCGCGTCCAGCCACTCCTGCCGACGCAGGAAGCGGCCCAGCCAGTCGGCCTTGCGGCGCAGGTTGTCCGCCAGCTCCTTGGTGGGGATGCTCAGGCGTTTTCCGCTGACCGCGTGGGCCACCTCCTGGGTGTACAGGTGCAGCATGCCGCAGCGGGTGACGGGGTTCTCAAACACCGCCTCATCGCCGCACAGCAGGGGAGAAAGCTCCTCCAGCAGCTCCACGGTGGGATACTCTTCGCTGATGCGCTCCAGCAGCGCCGCCAGATTGGTCAGATTGCCCGCGTAGGCGCAGGTGAAGGCCACGACGGTTCGGGGCCATATCCAGCGCGTCGTTCCAGTCCGCGCCCCGGAGGCGGCAGATGTTGTGCTCGCCCACCTCATAGAAGGCGGTGAGCAGTTCCACCACCAGATGCTCCAGAATCGTGCCCTTGTACAGTTCGCCATCCGCGGTGCGCTGCCAGCAGCCGTCCTCCGCGCTCCAGCGCTGATCCAGAGCGGTGCCCCGGCAGGCCTGGGCGTCCTTAAAGTAAGGCGCGGTGCGGAACAGCAGCGCCTGGTCCCCGGTCTGGTCCAGGTAGAGGAGGGTGGTGATCTGCGGCCAGAGGGCGTGGTCCATCCACACCCGGGCGATGCCGTTCCGGTCCGCGATGAAGCTGCCGTCGCCCTCTCCGATGATGGTGGCGTTGGTGCCGTCGATGCGCACGCCGCCGAAGTTCTTCTCCAGCATTCTGCCCACGTCTCCGGGGGCCATCAGCAGCAGGGACAGGCAGTCCTGCCAGAGGTCCCGCCAGCCGCGTCCGCCCCGGCCATAGTCGTGATGAGGCAGGAAGGAGCAGCCGAAGAGCCGCCGCAGGAAGGGCTGGAAGCTGACCCACTTCATCAGTCGGTCAAAGTCCGCGTCGCCGGTGTGGAAGGCCACGTTGACCTGCTCCTGCCAGTAGGCTTCGGTCTCTGCTGCGGCCTTGCGGACCTGCCCGGCGGTGCGATAGCGCTCCAGCACGGCCTTGACGGCCTCGGGGCTGTCCTCCGCGCCCAGCAGGAGCACATATTCCGCGCTCTCCCCGGGGTTCAGGGAAATCGCCGGGAAACGGAAGGCGCCCATGGCCTCCTTGCCGGCGGCCTTGTGCTCCGCGCCCACGCCGTCCCGGGCCTCATACACCGCCCGGGGCCGGGTGTAGCTGCCGCCCTCGCCCAGAAAGTCCTCTACGGTGGGGTAGAAGGCCTCCGGGACGGTGCCGTCAGCGGTGAAGCCCGCCGCGTAGTAGATGCGCTCGTTGCGCTGGTGGCCGCGCTCGTCAAAGGACATGGCGGGCTTGACCGCCACGCCCCAGGGCTTTGTCTCAATGCGGTGGAGCATGGAGGTGACGTTCCGGTGGTCCCGCAGGTTGTCCGCGCTGCGGCCGTAAATGGGAAGGGCGCCGTAAACGGTGAGGCTGCGCGCTTCGGCGGCCTGGTTTTCGATGCGCACCAGCATCAGCTCCACATTGTCCTCCGTGGGCACCACCATCGTAACAGAAGAGGCCAGACCCAGCCGCCCGGAGCGGCGCTCCAGGGTGTGGCGCATGAAACCGGCGCTGACTGCGCTCTGGTCCTGCTCAGAGGTGAACTTCTGGGCGTCCTGCTGGGCGGATGCGCCGACCGCGGACCAGACGCTGCCGTCCTCCAGACGGCACCAGACGTTGCGCACGGAGCGGTTGTTGTGCAGGTTCTCCGCGCTCACCGGTTCCAGAAGAAAGCTCTCCTGGCTCAGCTTGGCATCGCCGCCCAGGTTGGGGGTGACGGCGCTGCGCAGGTCCTGCCGGGAGGCCAGGGGATAATAAAGGTAGCTGGTGTTCTCGGCGTTTTCCAGCCGGAAGCCGCCGTGGTCATCGAGAAATTGAATGTTCATAGGGGGTTCCTCCTGTTTGCTGAATCCTTGTAGGGTTGCCCCCATTATAGGGAAGAGCGGGGAGGAAAAGAAACAATATTTACGCAAAAAATATCATTTTCATGACCCTGTTTTTCAGTGTGTTTCCGGGGAATCGATCCGTCCGGGCTCCGGGACGCCTGATACCTTTTAAATAAAGAAAGGGAGCGCTGTTTTGTCAGAATTTCACAAAATATAAGCGTTTCTGTACGCGTTTTAAGCAAGATTATTTGGGTAAAAAAGGATGAAATTTTCGAAAATGCGCTGTATTTGTCACTATTGAATGCAAAAATGCTTTTCCAGCCCGGAGGGGCAAGTGGAATCCATGTCATAAATCTGATAAATTTTTCTACCTGAGCGGTTGGACTTGCCACCATAAGGGAAAAGGTATAGTATATGGTAAGCATAATACTGAAAGGGTGGCAGTAGAAATGAAAGTGCGATTCGTTGCAGAAATAGTAGACGACAATGGAAAGAGCGTAAAAGCAC
>CACZUK010000141.1 GCA_902784305.1 Oscillospiraceae bacterium
CGTTTTGCGCCCCTTTGGGCCAAATTTTTCAAAAAACTGCCGCTTGTGGCGCAAAACGCCCCGGCGGGGAAGGACAGGTGAGAGCATGAGCAAGCGCAGGCAGAAAATCGGCACGGGCAGACTGGCCAACCGCAAAATCTTCCGCCGGACGGTGTTCCTTCTGGTGCTGTGCGGCGTGCTCATGTTCCTGCCCATCTTTTACCAGCTCTGGCACTGGCAGGTGGTCCGCCACGACGAGCTGGAGGAGAAGGCCGTGCGCCAGCAGACCAGTGAGGTCTCCGTCTCCGCCAAGCGCGGCACCATCTACGACAACGACGGCGACGTGCTGGCCATCAGCTCCAGCGCCTACGACGTGATTCTCTCCCCCAAGGCCATTGTGGAAAAGCAGGTGGCGCTGGAGGAGGAGAAGACCAAGGCCCAGAAGGAGATGAACAAGCGCCTCAACGCCGGCAAGGAGGTGGACGAGGACCTGCGCAGGCTGGCCGAGGACCCCGTGCCCGACGTCACCGAGCTCATCGCCGAGGGCCTGCCCCGCATCCTCTCCTCCGTCAGCGAGCGGGAGATTCGGGAGAAGTGCAAGGACACCAACAGCCAGTACAAGAAGATTGCCACCAAGCTGGACGCCACCACCGAGCAGGCCGTGCGCGCCTTCATCTCCGAGCACCGGCTGGCCCGCTGCGTCTACCTGACTCCCAACTCCAAGCGCGCCTACCCCTATTCCACCCTGGCCGCCCAGGTCATCGGCTTCACCAACGACAACGGCGGCGCCTACGGCATCGAGGCCGAGCTGGAGGAGCAGCTGGCCGGGAAGGCCGGTCTGGTGGTCACCGCCCACAACGCCAGCGGTACGGACCTGATGAACTTCTATCAGGATCTCTACGACCCGGAGGACGGCTCCGACGCCTACCTGACCATCGACGCCGACGTGCAGAAGCTCTGCGAGGACGCGCTGGCCCAGGGCGTGAAGCGCTACGACGCCCGCAACGGCGGCTTCGTCATCGCCATGGACTGCAAGAGCGGCGCCATCCGGGGCATGGCCAGCTCCCCCACCTACAATCTGAACAATTACAGCAAAATCATCGACTCCGACCTGAAGCGGCGGGTCAAAAAGGGCAAGCTCAGCGAGTCCGACGCCCTGAACATCATGTGGCGCAACAAGGGCCTCAACGACACCTACGAGCCCGGCTCTACCTTTAAATCCATCGTGCTGGCCTCCGCCATGGAGGAGGGCCTTATCAAGGAGGAGGACCACTTCAACTGCGAGGGCGCGGTGAAGGTGGCCAACTACACCATCCGCTGCTCCAACCACGCCGGTCACGGCAATCAAACCCTGGCCGAGGCCGTGGGCCACTCCTGCAACCCGGCCTTCATCTCCATCGGCCAGAAGCTGGGCGAGGAGACCTTCTACTCCTATATGGAGCGCTTCGGCCTGCTGGAGCCCACCAATGTGGATTTGCCCGGCGAGAGCGCCAACGTCATCTGGGAGAAGGGCGACTTCGGCATCACCCAGCTGGCCACGGCCTCCTTCGGCCAGCGCTTCAATGTGACCCCCATCAGCCTCATCACGGCCATCAACGCGGTGGTCAACGGCGGCTACCTCTACCGGCCCCATGTGGTGGACCACATCGTGAACAGCGAGGGCCAGGTCATCTATCAGGGCGACACCACCCCGGTGCGCCAGGTCATCAGCGAGGAGACCAGCAAGCGCTGCGCCAGCATTCTGGAGGGCGTCGTCACCAGCTACACGGGCAAGAACGCCTATGTGCCCGGCTACCGCATCGGCGGCAAGACCGGAACCTCCCAGACCCTGGTGGAGGATGAGTACATCGTCTCCTTCATGGGCTTCGCCCCCGCCGACGACCCCCAAATCATCGTTCTGGTGGCCTTTGAGGCCCCCAAGGTGGCGGAGCCGGGCAGCGACTACTCCACCACCGGCTATTACATCTCCGGCGGCAACATGGCCGCGCCCATTGCCGGGCAGCTGATTTCTGAAATTCTGGACTATCAGGGCTTCGAGCGCGAGTACACCAGCGACGATTTGTCCGTTGCCCGCACCACCGTGCCCGCCCTCACCGGGCTGACGGAGGACGAGGCCGCTGAGGCTCTGGAGAAGAAGGGCCTGAGCTACCGGAAGGTGGGCAGCGACGAGAAGGTCAGCGCCCAGTGCCCGGTGCAGGGGGCCTCCATCCCCAGCGGCAGCGAGGTGATTCTCTACATGGGCCAGCAGGCGCCAAAGGACAAGGTGAAGGTGCCCGATCTCACCGGCCTCACCGTGGACCAGGTGCGGCAGACCCTTGCCCGGGTGGATTTGTACATGACCGCCACCGGCTCCTCCAGCTATTACAACGCCACCACCCTGGCCTACGACCAGAGCGTCAAGCCCGGCCGCAGGCTGGAGCGCGGCAGCGTCGTCACCGTCTACTTCACCGACCACTCCGTCTCCGACTACGCCGGTCAGGAGATTGCGGATTAGTCGGGGCTCTGCCCCGAACCCCGCCGGGGCTCTGCCCCGGACCCCGCCAAAGGGGGACTTTGGAAAGTCCCCCTTTGGAAACCCCGAAACTTTTATGCTCCTGACGGGTGAAAGTGGGAGCGTGGGGAGGGGATACCCGGAAGGGGCGGGGGAGTGGAAAAACAGCAGGAAATCCGAAGCCTTTTACCGCCAACTGAAACGATGCACAGCGGACACATTCCGCGAAGGAGAGAGAAAATGAGAGTTTTGATTGCGCTGCTGCTGTCCCTTGCGGCGACCTGGGCTCTGGGCAAGGTGGTCATCCCCTGGCTCCACGCCCTCAAGGCGGGCCAGACCATCAAGGAAATCGGCCCGAAATGGCACATGAACAAGCAGGGAACCCCCACCATGGGCGGCATTATGTTCATTCTGGGCACCCTCATCGCCGTGGCCGTCCTCGGCTGGCACGACTTCACCCGGGGCGATTTCGGCGCCCTGATCGTGTTCGGCTTTGCCCTGGTCTTCGGCGTCATCGGCTTCATCGACGATTACGTCAAGGTGCGCTACCACAAGAATGAGGGTCTCACCGCGTCCCAGAAGTTCCTGCTTCAGCTGGCCGTGTCCGTCCTGTGCACCGTGCTGCTGCGCAACTTTGGATACCTCCAGTCTCACCTCTATGTTCCCTTTGTGAATGTGACCATCCCCGTGCCCTGGGGCCTCTACATGGCCTTCGCCGCCTTCGTCATGGTGGGCACGGACAACGCCGTCAACCTCACCGACGGTGTGGACGGCCTGGCCACCGGCGTGACCATGCCCGTTATGGCCTTCTACACCGCCGTCGCCCTGCTCTGGGGCAAAGCCGATCTGGCGGTGCTCTCCGCGGCCCTGCTGGGCGGCCTGGGCGGCTTTCTGATTTACAACTTCCACCCGGCCAAGGTCTTCATGGGCGACACCGGCTCCCTCTTCTTGGGCGGCATGGTCTGCGGCCTCGCCTTCGCTCTGGACCTGCCCGTGGTGCTGATTCTGGTGGGAATCATCTACATTGCGGAGACTTTGTCCGTGATTCTACAGGTTGGATACTTCAAGCTGACCCACGGCAAGCGGTTCACGATTTTCACTCTGGTGACCGCCCTCATGTGCCTGCTGTCCTGGTTGGGAATTCAGGCAAGGTGAGAGGGAACCGGGGATAGGGGTAAAAATGTACCCAAAAGCGCGCGGCAAAGTCGGCCAGCGGCGGCGGGCGTGAAAGCCCACGCCGGGGCGCTGCGCGGCGAAAACGTACCCAAAAGCACGCGGAAAAGGAGGTTCAAGAGGATGGCGAGCACGAGAAGACAGTCGCGCCGGGACCTGAGCAAGCACGCCCAGCTCTCC
>CACZUK010000142.1 GCA_902784305.1 Oscillospiraceae bacterium
GCGGGATTGACGCACCCTTCCCCCTTACAGTATAATAGATTCAACGGACAGGGAGGTTCACGCATGGGGGTACTGCGCCCGTGTGAGGCTCCCTGTCCCTTTTTTCAGGAGGGAAGAGACATGGCCCATATCAATACCAACTACCAGAAGCTGCCCGGCAGCTATCTGTTCAGCGAGGTCGCACGCCGCATCCGCGCCTGCGCCCAGGCTCACCCGGAGCGGGAGATCATCCGCCTGTCCATCGGCGACGTGACCCGGCCTCTGGCCCCCGCCGTCATCGAGGCCCTGCACCAGGCGGTGGACGACCAGTCCCGCGCCGCCACCTTCCACGGCTACGGCCCAGAGCAGGGCTATGACTTCCTCCGGGATCGCATCGTGGAGCACGATTTCCACGCCAGGGGCGTGGAGCTGGACCGGGACGAGGTGTTTATCTCCGACGGCGCCAAAAGCGACTGCGGCAACATCGGGGACATCTTTGGCCCGGACAACGTGGTGGCCCCGTCTATCTGGACACCAACGCCATGGCCGGCCGCGCCGGAGACTACGACCCCGAAACCGGCCTCTGGAGCAATATCGTCTATATGCCCACCACCGCCGAAAATGGCTTCGTCCCCGCCCTGCCCGACCGGGACGTGGACCTCATCTACCTCTGCTCCCCCAGCAACCCCACGGGCATGGCCTTGAACCGGGACCAGCTCCAGACCTGGGTGGACTGGGCCAAGGCCCACGACGCGGTGATTCTCTTCGACGCGGCCTATGAGGCCTTCATCACTCAGCCGGACATCCCCCACTCCATCTATGAGGTGGAGGGCGCAAAGGAGTGCGCCATCGAGTTCCGCTCCTTCTCCAAGACCGCGGGCTTCACCGGCACCCGCTGCGGCTACGCCGTGGTGCCCAAGGCCCTGGTCCGGGACGGCGTGAGCCTCAACGCCCTGTGGAACCGGCATCAGACCACCAAGTTCAACGGCACCTCCTACATCGTCCAGCGCGGCGCCGCGGCGGTCTACTCCGAAGCCGGTCAGCAGCAGCTTTGTGCGGATTTGGACTACTACCGCGCCAACGCCCGCACCATCAAGGAGGGTCTGGCCGCGGCTGGCCTCACGGTCTTCGGCGCGGACAACAGCCCCTACATCTGGGCCAAGACCCCCGAGGGCGTGGGGAGCTGGGAATTCTTCGACAAGCTGCTGGAGGAGGCCCAGGTGGCCGTGACCCCCGGCGCGGGCTTCGGACCCAGCGGCGAGGACTACATCCGCCTCACCGCCTTCGGGGACGCGGAGGACACCCGCCGGGCCATCGCCCGGATTCAGGCCCTGCTGGGCTGAGGAGGCAGATTTATGCAGCATCAACTGGTCATTGTTTTGGACTTCGGCGGGCAGTACAACCAGCTCATCGCCCGGCGGGTCCGGGAGTGCGGCGTCTACTGCGAGGTCAAATCCTACACCACGCCCCTCTCCGAGCTTAAGGCCCGGAACCCCATCGGCTTCATCTTCACCGGCGGGCCGGACAGCGTCTACCTGCCCGACGCGCCCCGCTGCGACCCGGAGCTGTTCCGGCTGGGCATCCCCATTCTGGGCATCTGCTACGGCTGTCAGCTCATGGCCCATAGTCTGGGCGGTCAGGTGACCCCCGCCCAGGACGACTCCGCCCGGGAGTACGGCAAGACCCACACCTATTTTGACCCCTCCTGCGCCCTGTTCCGGGGCCTGCCGGAGGAGGGCGTCACCTGGATGAGCCACGGGGACTACATGGCGAAGGTGCCCGAGGGCTTTGCCCTCACCGCCCGCTCTCAGGCCTGTCCCAATGTGGCCATTGCGGACCCGGCGCGGGGCTTTTACGGCGTTCAGTTCCACCCCGAGGTCAATCACACGGAAAACGGCCTCAAAATGCTGAAAAACTTCCTCTTTGAGGTCTGCGGCGCTGTCGGGGACTGGTCCATGGAGGATTTCTGCCGCTCCGCCCTCTCCCAGCTGCGCGAGACCATCGGGGACGAGGGCCGGGTGCTGCTGGCCCTCTCCGGCGGCGTGGACTCCTCCGTGCTGGCGGCTCTGCTGGCCGAGGCCATCGGCGAGCGGCTGACCTGCGTGTTCGTGGACCACGGCCTCATGCGCAAGAACGAAGGCGACGAGGTGGAGGCCGCCTTTGGCAAGTGGGATGTGAACTTCGTCCGGGTCAACGCTCAGGAGCGCTTTCTCAGCAAGCTCAGGGGCGTGAGCGACCCGGAGCAGAAGCGCAGAATCATCGGTGCGGAGTTCGGCTACGTCTTTTTGGACGAGGCGGAGCGCTTCGGCATCACCAAGCGGGACTTCTTCGCTCAGGGCACCATCTACCCGGACGTGGTGGAGTCCGGTCAGGGCGGCGAGAGCGCGGTCATCAAGAGCCACCACAACAAGCTGCTGCCCCCGGAGGTGTTGGAGCGCTTCCAGGCGGTGCTGGAGCCCATGAGCCTCTTATTTAAGGATGAGGTGCGTCAGCTGGGCCGGGAGCTGGGCCTGCCGGAGTATCTGGTGAGCCGTCAGCCCTTCCCGGGTCCGGGTCTGGGCGTGCGGATTATGGGTGAGGTGACGAAGGAGAAGGCGGACACCCTCCGGGAGGCGGACGCCATCTTCCGCGAGGAGGTGGCCAAGGCGGGCTGGGACACCAAAATCAGCCAGTATTTCGCCGTGCTCACCGGGAACCGCTCCGTGGGCGTCATGGGCGACGGGCGAACTTATGACTACACGTTGGCTCTGCGGGGCGTCACCACCACTGACTTCATGACCGCGGACTGGGCGCGCATCCCCTACGAGGTGCTGGACGCGGTGAGCGTGCGGATTGTCAACGAGGTGAAGGGAATCAACCGGATTGTGTACGATGTGACCAGCAAGCCGCCCGCGACGATTGAGTGGGAGTGAGCCTTTCGTTGCGCTCTACCCGGCGTAGGTAGCCTTCCTCCGGCGCCTGTGGTATTCTGGTGCCGGAAGGAGGCGAGAGCCATGAACAACTATGTGACCGGCGCCGTCATCCGCGCGCTGCGGGAGGGCAAGGGCCTGACCCAGGAGGCGCTGGCGGCAAAGCTCCACGTGAGCGGCAAGGCGGTGAGCAAGTGGGAGACCGGACGGGGCTTCCCGGACATCAGCCTGCTGGAGCCGCTGGCCGCGGCGCTGGATGTGTCTGTGATGGAGCTGCTGTCCGGCGTTCCGGTGCAGAACCGGAACAAATCCGCCAAGATGACCCGGAGCAGGTTCTACGTCTGCCCGGTCTGCGGGAATGTGATTCACGCTGTCGGCGAGGCGATGGTGAGCTGCTGCGGCATCACCCTGCCCCCGCTGGAGCCGGAGACGGCGGACGAGGAGCATCCGATTGCGCTGGAGGCGGTGGAGGATGAGTATTACGTCACTGTGGAGCATTCCATGACGAAAACCCACTACATTTCCTTCCTCGCCGCCGTTTCGGATGATGGGATTCAGATTGTGAAGCTCTACCCGGAGGGCGGCGCGGAGGCCAGGTTCAAAATCAACCGGGTCCAGCGCCTGTACGCCTGCTGTAACCGCCACGGGCTGTTTCAGCTGAGCGTGGGGCGGCAAGGGGCACGGACGGTGCGTCAATGACGCGGGCGCTGCGTGAGTTGAACCGGACGGAGAGGGCCGCCACGGCACTGTGGCGGCCCTTTTTCGGGTGATTTGACCTGTTTCCAAAACAAAACCCCCTCCGGAGCGATCCGAAGGGGGTTTGTTTGGTGCCGGTGGCGGGGGTCGAATTATGAATAGCGACTCCATTGCCACTTTTCCAGTTTGGATAATTCGCCTCCTCAGACCCACGTGCACGCGATTTGAGAGCCACTAAATCGCACATATAGAGCCACCCTCACGGACGATTGAGCCACCACAGTAA
>CACZUK010000143.1 GCA_902784305.1 Oscillospiraceae bacterium
GAGGCCCGGCCCCTCGGCCTGACCGTCCGCCGTCTCCTCAAAGAGCACCTCCAGCTCCTCGCCCACGAACCGGCTCAAATAGTTCCGCTGCATCTCCGCCGCCAGCTCCGCCGCCTGACGGCAGCGCGCCTCCCGAACCGACTTCGGCACCTGACCGGGCATCTCGTCCGCCTTCGTGCCCGGACGCCGGGAGTAGGGGAAGATGTGCATGGCGGAGAAGTCCGCCTTGCGGAGAAAGTCCAGCGTTTGTGCAAATTCCTCCTCCGTTTCCCCGGGAAAGCCGCAAATCAGGTCCGTTGTGATGCTCGGCCGGTCGAAAAACCGGCGCAGCAGCGCACAGGACTCCAGAAAGCGCGCCGTGTCGTAACGGCGGTGCATCCGCGCCAGCGTCGCGTCGCAGCCGGACTGGAGGGAGAGGTGGAAGTGCGGACACAGATTCGGCAGCTTCGCCGCGCGCTCGCAGAACTCCTCTGTAATCGTCCGCGGCTCCAGACTGCCCAGCCGCACCCGCAGCTCCGGCACCGCCGCGCAGACCGCCTCCATCAGGTCCTCGGCGCAGAGCGCCTTTGCCTGCTCCACCGCCACGTCCAGAGATGCGGAGCGCACCGGCCCGCGGGTGAAGGGAATGATGCAATAGGTGCAGAAGTTCTGACAGCCGTCCTCCACCTTGAGCATGGCCCGGGTGCGGCGGCGCAAGCCACCCGCGGGCAGGACCTCGAAGGGGTCGGGGCGGCGCAGGGCGTCGTCCACATGACTCTCGGCCTCCTGACCCAGGGCGCGGCGCTCCACCTGGGCCAGGAAGCCCAGCCGGTCCCCGGTGCCGCCGAACACGTCCGCGCCCAGCTCGGCCATGAGCTCCGGCGCGTGCTGGGCGTAGCAGCCGCAGACCCCAAGAATCGCGTTGGGGTGCTCCCGGCGGGCGCGGCGGATGACGCCCCGGCACTTCTTGTCGCTCACGGCGGTGACGGAGCAGGTGTTGACCAGATAGACCTCCGCGTCGGCGTCGAAGGGGACCAGCTGGTGGCCGCGCCGGGTGAGCAGGGTCTCCATGGCCTGAGTCTCGTACTGATTGACCTTGCAGCCCAGGGTATAGATGGCAAAACGCATAATTTTGTACCTTTCCTCTGATGGTATCCCGGTTTCGCAGCATTCTTTTGTGATGAAAGACCGGGATTGCCCCTTGTTTTTCCGTCCGGGTCAGGGTATAATCAACTCAGCCGGCGCAGAGGGGCCGGTGCCCCCCGGACGTGTCTGCATTATACTATGCCGGGGCGGTTTTGGCAAGTTTTTCCGCTCTTACGCCGCGGGGAGGCGGCGCGGAAAGGAGTTTTGAGTATGAACAGCTTTCGGGTGCGGCTCAACAGCATTGACGACGTGAGGCGCTTTGTGGACACCGCCGCGCTGCACACCTGCGACATCGTGGTGCAGGCGCAGCAGTATGTGGTGGACGCCAAGAGCTTTCTGGACATGTTCTCTCTGGACCTGAGCCGTCCGGTGGAGGTGGTGTTCCGGGGCGACGGGCCCTGCGCGGACCGGTTTTTTGAACAGCTGGGCGAGTTTCTGGAGGTCGTACGGCTGGAGGACAAGGAGGAGGACGAATGAACGCAATTGTGACGGTAATCGGCAAGGACCGGGTGGGCATCATCGCGGACGTGTGCGGCCTGCTGGCGAAGAATCAGGTGAACGTGCTGGACATCAGCCAGACGGTCATGCAGGACTATTTCACCATGATTATGATGGTGGACGTGTCCGGCGCGCAGCTGCCCTTCTCCGAGCTGGTGAAGCTGCTGGAGGAGGAGGGCAAGGCGGTGAATCTGTCCATCCGCGCCATGCGGGAGGACATCTTCAACGCCATGCACCGGATTTGAGCGGAGGTGGACTATGCTCAGCCGAAGCGAGATTTTGCAGACCATTGACATGATTGACCAGCAGCATCTGGACATCCGGACCATCACCATGGGGGTGTCCCTGCTCAGCTGCTGCGACCCGAACCCGGAGACGGCCTGCCGGAAGGTTTATGAGAAAATCACCCGCTCTGCGGAGCGGCTGGTGCAGACGGGGGAGGACATCGAGCGGGAGTTCGGCATCCCCATCGTGAACAAGCGCATCAGCGTCACGCCCATGGCGCTGGTGGCCGCGGCCAGCGACACGGGGGACTATGTGCCCTTTGCGAAGGCCATGGACCGGGCGGCGCACACCTGCGGCGTGAACTTCATCGGCGGCTACTCTGCGCTGGTGCACAAGGGCATGACGGAGGCGGACCGGAAGCTCATCCAGAGCATCCCGGAGGCGCTTTCTGAGACGGAGCTGGTCTGCTCCAGCGTGAATGTGGGCTCCACGCGCTCGGGCATCAACATGGACGCGGTGCGGCTTTTGGGCCAGACGGTCAAGAAGACCGCCCAGCGCACGGCGGACCGGGACTCTCTGGGCTGCGCGAAGCTGGTGATTTTCTGCAACGCGGTGGAGGACAACCCCTTTATGGCGGGCGCCTTCCACGGCGTGGGCGAGGCGGAACGCATCATCAATGTGGGCGTTTCCGGCCCGGGCGTGGTGTATCACGCACTTCAGAGCGTCAAAGGCCGCCCCTTTGACGAGGTGGCGGAGACGGTGAAGAAGACGGCCTTCCGCATCACGCGCATGGGCGAGCTGGTGGCCCGGGAGGCCAGCCGCCGTCTGGACACGCCCTTTGGGATTGTGGATTTGTCTCTGGCGCCGACCCCCGCGGTGGGCGATTCCGTGGCCCGGATTCTGGAGGAGATGGGCCTGGAGGTCTGCGGCACCCACGGCACCACGGCGGCGCTGGCGCTGCTGAACGACGCGGTGAAGAAGGG
This sequence comes from Oscillospiraceae bacterium, assembly GCA_902784305.1. Lineage (GTDB taxonomy): Bacteria > Bacillota > Clostridia > Oscillospirales > Oscillospiraceae > Onthomonas. Next base: position 2,832 of record CACZUK010000143.1, read on the forward strand.
CGGCGTGATGGCGTCGAGCAGCGTGGGCGGTCTGAGCGGGGCGTTCATCCCGGTGTCGGAGGACGAGGGCATGATCGCGGCGGCCCGGGCGGGCGTGCTGCAAATGGACAAGCTGGAGGCCATGACCTGCGTGTGCTCGGTGGGTCTGGACATGATTGCGGTGCCCGGCGACACCACGGCGGACACGATTGCGGCCATCATCGCGGACGAGGCGGCCATCGGCATGGTGAACAACAAGACGACGGCGGTGCGCATCATCCCGGCCTGCGGCAAGGGCGTGGGCGACACGGTGGAGATGGGCGGACTGCTGGGCGCGGCGCCGGTGATGCCGGTGCATCGGGAGAGCGCGGCGGACTTCATCGCAAGAGGCGGAAGGATTCCCGCGCCGCTGCACAGCCTGAAGAATTAACACGATGGGAATGCACAATGCACAATGCACAATTATGGCGCGCAGCATTCGGCATAGAGGTCAAAAACTGAGTTCTCGGGCAGTTTCCGCGGCATAACAGTCAAAAACGGCATAAAAAGACACAACAGCGGCTCGTTCCAGACGGAAAGGGCCGCTGTTGTGGGATTTGCCGCCGAAACGGCAGAGAATTTGTACCATCAGGGGATTGCACATTCGGAACGAACGTGCTATACTACAACCGATGCTTGCCGACACGCTGGACGGTTGTCCCTCATTCTTCGGAAGGAGGGCGAAGCTCTTTGTGCCCTCCGATTCTATTCCGGGAGAGGAGGGTGGTCAATATGGTGACATATTCTGATCTTTTTCAGTACACGCTGGTCTTAATCGGGTTTGCCGGTTTGATTATTGCGGCTATCAACTGTCAGTCGGCAGCATCCTCCTCTGCCTAAGATTATACCCTCAAGACAGGGAAAAGTCAAGGGTGAGATGGAGCGGCGGCGCTGTGCCAATGGTGCAGCGCCGCCTTTTTGCGTTTGCCGCCGAAACGGCAGAGAATTTGTACCATCAGGGGATTGCACATTCGGAACGAAGGTGCTATACTACAACCGATGCTTGTCGGCACGCTGGACGGTTGTCCCTCATTCTTCGGAAGGAGGGCGAAGCTCTTTGTGCCCTCCAATCCATTCCGGGAGAGGAGGGTGGTCAATATGGTGACATATTCTGATCTTTTTCAGTACACGCTGGTCTTAATCGGGTTTGCCGGTTTGATTATTGCGGCTAT
>CACZUK010000144.1 GCA_902784305.1 Oscillospiraceae bacterium
CTTCGAACCGGAGGTAATTTGCCTCCGGTTTGTCTTTTTCCGGGGGCAGCGGCAGAAAAAGGTCGGTTTTCCGGGAAAAAGCACTTGCCCTCCCGGCGCTGGTCTGGTAAAATAAAGACAATGAGAAAAGTGTGACAAACCAGAATCGTCAGGAGATGAAAACTATGAAAAACAGAGAATATCCCCTTTATCCCGTAGAAAAAGTGACCGATTTCCGGCAATTGCTCCGTATGAAGGCGGAAGAGTACCCCAACGCGGTGGCTTTTCGCTACATGGTGGGCCGGAAGGCCATGGTGGAGCGCACCTTTGCCCACTTCTACGACGACGTGCGCTGCGTGGGCACCTATCTGCTCAAGCACCATGTGGTGAACCGGAAAATCGCCCTCATCGCCGAGAACTCCTACCGCTGGCTGGTGGCCTACTTCGCCATTGTCAACACGGGCAATGTGGCGGTGCTCATCTCCAAGGACGCCACGGAGGCGGAGGCGGCCACGCTGGTCTTCCAGAGCGACGCGGACATCATCGTCACCAGCACCGCCTGTGACCACATCGCCCAGTATCTGCGGACCCGTTACGGCCGCAAGAAGCGCTACTATGTGCTGGAGAAGATTGACAAGGTCATCGAGGCCGGGCGCAAGGCCATCGCCAAGGGCAAGCGCTACTACGACCGCGCCAAGGTGGACCCGGACGCCCTGTGCTCCATCTTCTTCACCTCCGGCTCCACGGGCTTCAGCAAGGGCGTCATGCTCTCCATGACCAACATGCTGATGACGGTCATGGGCTCTCTGGCCCACTACGACGGCCGCGGCACCTGCATGTCCGTGCTGCCCTTCACCCACTGCTACGGTCTGGGCAGCATTCTGGTGTTCTACCACGCCCGGGCGAGCATCTTCATCTGCTCCAGTCTGGCCAATTTCATGCGGGAAATCCCCATTGCGAAGCCGAATTTCATCACCGTTGTGCCCCTGTTCATCGAGACCTTCTCCAAGACCATCTGGCGCACGGCCCAGAAGACCGGTCAGGAAAAGACCCTGCGTACCGCCATGGCGGCCAGCAACGCCATGCTGAAGGTGGGCGTGGACAAGCGCCGCACCATGTTCAAGAGCGTGCTGGACAAGTTCGGCGGCGAGCTGCACACCATCATCTGCGGCGGCGCCAGTCTGGACCCGCATCTGGAGAAGGAGTTCCGCAGCTTTGGCATCCAGATCGTGGTGGGCTACGGCATCACGGAGTGCGCGCCGGTGGTGGCCTCCAACCGGCCCCACTGGTACCGGGACGGCACCGTGGGCCGCGCCCTGCCCGGCGTGGAGCTGCGCATCGACCGCCCCGACGCCAAGGGCATCGGCGAGATCGTGACCCGGGGCCGCCACGTCATGCTGGGCTACTACAAGGACCCCCACTCCACGGCGGAGGTCATCGACGACGACGGCTGGTTCCACACCGGCGATTTGGGCAAGCTGGATGAGGAGGGCTTCCTCACCATTACGGGCCGGAAAAAGAGCCTGATTATCCTCTCCAACGGCGAAAATGTGTCCCCGGAGGAGCTGGAGCAGTATGTCGGCCGCATTGAAGAGGTGGGGGAGGTCGTGGTCTACGAGGACGACCACGCCATCGCCGCCGAGGTCTTCCCCGACGAGAACGCCGCCGGGACCCGGGAGGAGATTGTCCGCCGCATCAAGAAGCAGGTGGAGAAGCTGAACCGGACCCTGCCCAACTACAAGCACATTCAGAAGCTCATCTTCCGGGACAAGGAGTTCGAGAAGACCAGCTCCCGCAAGATTAAGCGCTACAAGGTGACGCCGGGCATGAAGCAGGCGGAGCCGGAGCAGGCCGCGCCGGAGAAGGCAGCCGAGGGCGCGGAGGAGTAAAAAGTGAAAAAAACCGCCGCTCTCCGGGAGGGGAACGGCGGTTTTTTGGGGTTGGCGGGAGGAAACCGGTGCCACGCTGGAGCTGATTGGCCTCGCCGGTTTCATCGCAGCGCTCATGAGAAACACAAAGAAGGAACCGCCCAGAGTTTCGCAGACCTGGCGGTTCCTTCTTTGTAACCGTTGAGGGACAACTGGCTGTCGGCAGCGTCCGCCTCACACTCTGATGATACACGCGCTGCGGGGAAAAGTCAAGGGCGCTGAGGAGCAGCGGAGGGCAACAGCATTTAAAATTTCATTGCTTTTCCGCAACAATGGACCTGTTTTCCGCCGTTTTCGTAGGGGCGACCTGTGGTCGCCCGGGGATTGATGTGGTTTTCTGCGGGCGACCACAGGTCGCCCCTACAAAAGGCTTCAAATTCCAAATGAACGTGTTGTTTTCAGACGGTTTTAAATGCTGTTGCCCTGGGAGCAGCGGCGCTGTGCCAATCACAAGGCACAGCGCCGCGTTTTGCTGTTTTTAAGGGAAAATTCCCAGCAAACAGGGATTACGTTCCCCATTTTGCCGTCAGGAGCATAAAAGTTTCGGGGTTCTCAGGGGGGCTTTACAAAGCCCCCCTGAGCGGGGTCCAGGGGCAGAGCCCCGGGCAGGGTTCGGGGCGCAGCCCCGCCTTACGGCTCCTGCGACCCGTCCCACAGCAACACCTGGTCGTATTGCAGGCTCCTGGGCACGTCGATGACCCGCTGGTTCGCGCTGCCCCGGAACCGGAGGGTCAAATCCTTCTCCTCCAGCCGGAACTCTCCGTCCACCAGCACGTCGATGAGACTCAGCATCTCCTTCGTGACGCTCCAGCCCCCCAGCTGCCCGGAGAGCATGTCCCGCTCGTAGTCGTAGCCGGAGTAGCACCACACGCTCTTGTTGGGAAAACGCTCCTTAAACCTCCGCAGCAGGGGCAGAAGGGCCTTCTGATGCTCCGGCTCCATGGGCTCGCCCCCCAGCAGGGACAGGCCCCGGATGTAGTCCGGCGCACAGGCGTCCAGAACGGTCTGCTCCGTCTCTTCGGTGTAGGGGCTGCCGTAGGCGAAGTCCCAGGTCTCCGGGTTGAAGCAGCCCTTGCAGTGGTGCGTGCACCCGGAGACGAAGAGGCTCACCCGCACGCCGGGCCCGTTGGCCACGTCGTGGGTCTTGATGGCGGCGTAGTTCATTCAAAACTTAAAAAACGTGGACAATTCATAAGAAGACTTAAGAGCGAAGAAAAGCTCTGAACCAGAGAGCGAATTTTAATCCTGAATTATTCACAGCCGCTCAATCATGCACCAAAATCTGAAATGGCAGTTGACGGAACCAATCAGCGCTGGAAAGTGGAAAAGTTTTCCACA
>CACZUK010000145.1 GCA_902784305.1 Oscillospiraceae bacterium
TGTGGGACCAGGTGCATCTGGTCCGCATGCCCGCCTGGTACAGCGAAGGCTGGGCCCGCCTCTGGCAGCAGAGCATCTGCTGGAGCTTCATTCTGCTCTCCGGCTTCTGCTGGAGTCTGGGCCGCCGCCCGCTGCGCCACGGCCTGACGAATCTGGGCTGCGCGGGCCTCATCACCCTCGTCACGCTTGTCGCGCTGCCCGACGCGCCCATCTGGTGGGGCGTGCTGTTCTTGCTGGGCACGTCCGGTCTGCTGCTGATTCCCCTGCGCGGGCCTCTGGAGCGCGTCCCTCCCGGAGCGGGCATGGCGCTGAGCGCCGCGCTGTTCGCCCTGTGCCGGTGGGTCAACTGGGGCAGCGTGGGGCTGGGTCCGCTGCGCTGGACGGTGCCCCGGGCGCTGTATCGGAACCAGCTCACCGCCGCGCTGGGCTTTCCTCCGGCGGACTTTCTGTCATCGGACTATTTTTCGCTGATTCCATGGTTTTTTCTGTATGTTTTTGGTTATTTTCTTTACCGCCTCGGCGCGGAGCGCTGGCAGAGCGTCCCCACGCTGTGCCGGGAGGTCCCGGTGCTGAGCTGGCTGGGCCGTCACTCGCTGGCGGTGTACCTGCTGCACCAGCCGGTGCTGTATCTGCTGATTGTCGTGCTGCAAAGGTGAGAAAACCCGCCGTCTCCCGGAGGAAACGGCGGGTTTTTGTTGCTTAATTGTGCCGAAAGCAACGCTTACAGGGCGGCGACGATCTCGGCGGTGTCCATGGCGATCATCAGCTCCTCGTTGGTGGGGATGACCAGCACGCGGACCTTGCTGTCGGGGCCGGAGATGTCGATCTCCGCGCCGCGCTTGCCGTTGGCGGCGTCGTCGATGGGGGCCACGCCCATGAACTCCAGACCGGAGGTCATGGCCTTGCGCAGGTTGGGGCCGTTCTCGCCGATGCCCGCGGTGAAGACGATGGCATCCACCCCGCCCATGGCGGCGGCATAGGCGCCGATGTACTTCTTGACGGCGTAGCAGAACACGTCCACGGCCAGGGCGGCGCGGGTGTTGCCCTGAGCGGCGGCGGCGTCCAGGTCGCGGAAGTCAGAGGAAACGCCGGAAATGCCCTGCACGCCGGACTTTTTGTTCAGAATGGTCATCATGTCCTTCATGGACAGGTCGTACTTGTTCATCAGGAACTCCATCACGCCCGCGTCCATATCGCCGGCGCGGGTGCCCATGGGCAGGCCGGCCAGGGGGGTCAGGCCCATGGTGGTGTCCACGCACTTGCCGCCCTGCACGGCCGCAATGGAGGAGCCGTTGCCCAGGTGGCAGGTGATGATCTTCAGCTCAGAGGCGTCTTTGCCCAGCATGGCGGCGGCACGGGCGCTGACGAAGCGGTGAGAGGTGCCGTGGAAGCCGTAGCGGCGCATCTTGTCCTTCTCGTAGTACTCGTAGGGGATGGCGTAGGTGTAGGCCACGGGGGGCATGGTCTGATGGAAGGCGGTGTCGAAGACCGCGACCTGAGGCACCTTGTCGCCCAGCACGGCGGTGCAGGCGTTGATGCCGATGAGGTTGGCGGGATTGTGCAGCGGGGCCAGGGGGTTGCACTCCTCGATGGCCTTGAGCACCTCGTCGGTGAGCAGCACGCTCTGGGCGAAGCTCTCGCCGCCGTGGACCACGCGATGACCCACCGCGTCAATCTCGCTCATGGAGGCGAGGACGCCGTTGTCCTTGTCCACCAGGGCGCTGAGCACCGCCTGAATGGCCTCGGAGTGGGTGGGCATGGCCACGCTCACCGCGTTCAGGGCCGCCTTGCCCTCCACCTGGGGCTTGTAGGTGAACAGGCCGTCGATGCCGATGCGCTCGCACAGGCCCTTGGCCAGCAGCACGCCGGTGGCGGGGTCCAGGAGCTGATACTTGAGGGAGGAGCTGCCTGCGTTGATGACCAGAATATTCATGAAATCGTCTCCTTTTTCTGCTTCACGCCGCCCGGGGGAGGGGCGGTCGTCTGTAATCAAAATCATTATACTACAAAGCGGAAGTTTCCACAACTACTTTTTTCAATATTTTACTTCGCCAGACAAGTTCCTCAGAGTATCCCTCTTTGCGCGTCAGCCATTGCCTCCGGACGCAGTCCGGGGACCCTCCCGCCAAAACGACCCCGCGGCGCTCTCGTTCAAATCCGGCAGACACAGCCGCCACACATCCGCCGCCCGGGCCTCCAGCATCAGAAGAGCGCGCCCTTCCCGGGGAAGGCCCTGCCCGGCGGCGGGTTTGGTCACAATGGGCACGCCGCCGCTCTGCTTCATCTGCCGCAGCACCGCTCTTCCACGCTCATTCATGCCCAAAACCCGCACAAAGGGCAGCGTTTCCGGCCTGTCTTCCGCCGTTAGGTTCAGAAACGCCCACAGCGCCAGCCGCCGCGCCCGGGCGTGGGTGCAGCGCCGGGAGCGCACCAGCGCGTAAAACTCCTCCAGACTCCGGGCCTCCCGTGCCGCGCGGAACAGGCGGTTTTCCAGCCCCTCGGAGCAGTCCGGAAGCGCAAGAAACTCCGCTTTTTTCATCGTCCGCAGCCGGTAGAGCACCGCGCGCTCACAGCTCCCCAGCGACGCGGGACACAGCCCGGCCTCCCACTCCCGGCGCAGAATCGGCCCGCACGGCTCCGGGAGCAGCGCTTCGGCCTCGTCCACCGCGCCCCGACGCAGCAGCGAGCGGACATGAGACGCGGAGGCGATGCCGTCCACCGGCGCGGCGGCGTCGTGACCAGCCCCGGCGCGGCGCACCACCAGCAGCTCCGGGTCCCAGCCCAGCGCGTGGGCGGCGGCGAGATAGGACACGCCCAGCGCGTCGTTGGGGTCCCGAAGCACCCGGGCGCAGTCCCCGGCCAGACGGCGGACGGCCTCCTGACGGGCCTCCGCAAAGGAACGCCCCGCCGCCAGACCCTCCCGCAGCAGCGCGGGAAACGCCGGACGCTCCAGCGCGGCGGCGCAGTCCCGCAAAAGATTCGCCTCTCCGCACTCGCTGCCGAAGGCCAGCGCGTCCGCGCTCGCCGCACGCAGCACCGCGACTCCGCCCCGGGCGAAGCCCTCCGCGGACGAAATCGCCCAGGGCAGGGGCAGCTCCAGCACCAAATCCGCGCCGCAGCGCAGCGCCATCTCCGCCCGGGCGGCGGGCCGGAGGGCGGCGGGGGTGCCCCGCTGGGTGAAGCTGCCGCTCATGGCCACGACCACGCAGGCCTCCGGCCGACGGGCGCGGACCC
>CACZUK010000146.1 GCA_902784305.1 Oscillospiraceae bacterium
CCTCCAGCGCCCCCGCGGCGCAGAGCCAGGGCATGGCGCAGGGCAGCACGGCGCTCATGGTCTTCGCGCTCTCGTAGCAGGCGCGGAAGTACCGGCCCAGGGCCGCGCCGTGGACGCCGGTGAGGTCCGCTTCCACCCAGCAGCCCCGGACGGTCAGGTTCCGGAGCCGCCGGACCGGGCGGGAGAGTCCGCCCAGCTCGCCGGGACGGAATCCGCCCGATTCGGTGCGCTCAAAGCCCTCCGGGACCAGCCGGAGGCCCACCCGCAGCAGCGCACCCTCCGGGGCGGCGGCGTTCAGCGCCTCCAGCTCGGCCAGAGAGGAGGCCAGCAGGGGAGGGGCCTCCGCGACGGCGTACTCCGGCAGCAGCGCCGCCGCGGTGCGCAGAGGTTCCGGCAATGGGGTGGTCCGGGGGAGAGGGCCGGGGGGAGTGGTGGGCGCACCCGGTTCGGGGGCCACGCTCGGTTCGGCGGCTGTGTTGGGTCCGTTGGGCGCACTCGGCCCGGTGGGCGCGTTGGATCTGTAGGGTGAACTCGGCCCGTTGGGCGCGTTCAGTCCAGGGGCCGCGCTCGGTTCGGTGCCCGTGCTCATTCCGGTCACTTCTTCCTCCGGTAGGGGGTGTCCTCCAGCGGAAGACTCTGGCGGAACTTCCCATCCCAACGGTAATAGGCGTGAGCGCAGGCGGGAGCGGTGGGAATCATGCACAGCTCGCCGCAGCCCTTCGCGCCCAGGGACCAGGGCAGCTCGTCGCCCGGCGCGGGACGGCACAGAATGACCTCCAGCTCCGGTGCCTGGTCAGCGCGCAGAAAACCGATGGTTCCGAAGCGGCTCTTGAACACGCCGTCCTCGATTTCAATCTTCTCCGTGACGCCGTAGCCGATGCCCATGAGCATACCGCCCTCGATCTGGCCCTCCACGCTCTGGATGTTCACCGGCGTGCCCACGTCGAAGGCGCTGACCGCCTTGGCGATTTTGCCCTCCTCGTTGAGAATGATGACCTGACAGCCGTAGGAATAGGAAATGTGGCTCACAGGGTTCTCTTTTATCGCCCCCAGAGGGTCAGTTTTGGCAGAAAACTCGCCCAAAAATTCCCGGCCCTCCAAATCAGCCAGCGTGTGGCCCTCCAGGGCCGCCCTGAGCTGTTCGCCCACGCGGCGGGCGGCCTCGCCGGTCATCACCGTCTGACGGGAGGCGGTGGAGGTGCCCGCGTCCGGCGTGCGCACCGTGTCGGCGTTCTCGAAGACGAACAGCGCCGGGTCCAGCTGCGAGACGTGACAGATCTCCGTGAGCACCATCTGGCCGATGCCCTGGCCCATGCAGGAGGCGCTGGTGCGGATGTGGATTTTGCCGCCCTCCACGCTCAGCAGCACCCGGCCAATGTCCTTTTTGCCCATTCCGGTGCCGGAATTCTTGAATCCGCAGGCAATTCCCGCATATTTGTTGCCGTAAAAGACCTCCTTCACCGCGTCCAGACAGGCGGCCATGTTGGTGTTGGCGTCGGCGGTCTGGCCGTTGGGGAGCACGTCCCCGGGCTGGATGGCGTTGCGGCGGCGGAACTCCCAGGGGTCGATGCCCACCAGTTCGGCCAGCAGGTTGATGTTCATCTCCGTGGCGAAGCAGCTCTGCGTGACCCCGAAGCCCCGGAACGCGCCGGAGGGCACGTTGTTCGTGTACACGCTCATGCCGAAGATGTCGATGTTCTGGTAGTTGTAGGGTCCGGCGGCGTGGGTGCAGGCCCGGTGGAGCACCGGCCCGCCCAGAGAGGCGTAGGCACCGGTGTCCGCGATGATGATGCCCTTCATGCCGGTGAGACGGCCGTTCTCATCACAGGCGGTGGTGAACTCCATCTCCATGGGGTGGCGCTTGACGTGGAAGGCCAGACTCTCCTGTCTCGTATACTTGACTTTTACGGGCTTCTTCGTCACCCAGGCCATGAGGGCGGCGTAGGGCTGCACGCTCATGTCCTCCTTGCCGCCGAAGCCGCCGCCCACCAGCGGCGCGCGGACGTGGACCCGCTCCGGCGCAAGACCCAGCATCTTGGAGCATTCCCGCTGTACGTCGTAGATGGACTGGCTGGTGGTGTAAATCAGCAGGCCGTCCTCGCCCTCGGGCAGCGCGACGGCGCACTCCGGCTCCATGAAGCCGTGCTCCTGCCAGCCGGTTTTGTACTTCCGCGTGACCACAAACTTCGAGTTTTTAATCGCCTCGTCGGCGTTGCCCCGGACCAGATTGGCCCGGCTCATGACGTTGCCGTCCTCGTGAATCAGGGGCGCGTCGCCGCGCAGGGCGTCGAAGGGGTTCGTCAGCGGCTCCAGCGGGGTGTAGTCCACCTCCACCAGCGCGGCGATTTCGTCCAGCTTGTCCGGCTGGTTCGTGGCCACCACGGCCAGCACGTTGCCCATGTAGCGCGTGACGTCGCCCACGCCCATCATCACGTCCCAATCCTGCTTGATGTGGCCGATTTTGTTGCAGGGAACGTCCTCTTTCGTGAGGATTTCCACATAATCCGGGTGCTGAAGCGCCTTAGTCACGTCGATGCGGTCAATCCGCGCCCGGGGGTATTTGGAGAAGACCATTTTGGCGTAAAGCATGCCCGGGAAGCGCAGATCGTCGGCGTAGAGGCCGGTTCCGTTGACCTTTTCCGCTGCGTCAATGCGCTTGGCGTGCTCGTCCATGTGCAGGGTTTTGGGCGGCTCCGGAATGGCCTTTTTCTCGCGGAAGTACGCCGCGGCCATGAGAATCGCGTCCTCAATCTTCTGGTAGCCGGTGCAGCGGCAGAGGTTGCCGCGGATGGCCTGCTTCACGTCCTTGCGGGTGGGGTTGAGGTTCACGTCCAGCAGGCTCTTGGCGCTGAGAATCATGCCGGGGATGCAGAAGCCGCACTGCACCGCGCCCGCCTTGGCGAAGCAGTGCTCGTAAACGGCCATTTCGTCCGGGGCGATGCCCTCCACGGTGAGCACCTTTTTGCCCGCCAGCCTGCTCAGGGGCATGACGCAGGCCTTGACCTTTTTGCCGTCCACCAGCACCGTGCAGGTGCCGCACACGCCCTCGCTGCACCCGTCCTTGGCGGCGGTGAGGCCCAAATCGTCCCGCAG
>CACZUK010000147.1 GCA_902784305.1 Oscillospiraceae bacterium
GGAAGTGCCCCTTGAGGGTAATGGCAATACCTTAATGCGCGGCGTCCAGGCGAAGTGCCCCGGAGGGGGTAGAGCTACGGCGCATCGCGCCGTGCGAGTCGGAATGCACAATTGTGTGGTGGACGGAACGTGAGCGTGCTTCCATTCCCTCCGTCACGGCGATGTCGGCGCACCGGACCCTTCGTAGGGGCGACCTGTGGTCGCCCGCAGGAAAGCACATGGAGTCACGGGCGACCACAGGTCGCCCCTACAACCAACATCACACCATAGAACAGCGAAAGGCGGGAAAAATCATGATGAAGCACGTCACCGGTGCGCGCTGCCTCAAGTGCGCTCGGCTCTGGCCGGCAAAGCCCAGCCTGACCACCTGCCCCGACTGCGGCGGCCTGCTGGACATCGAATACGACTACGACGCCATCCGCTGGGAGCTGAACCGGAACACCCTCTCCGCGCGCCGGGAGCTGTCCATGTGGCGCTATCTGGAGTTTCTGCCCGTGGAGGGCATTGGCCGCCGTCCCCGGCTGCGGGTGGGCTGGTCCCCCCTCTACGAGGCCGAGGGTCTGGCCCGGAAGCTGGGCCTGAGCCGCCTGTTCATCAAGGACGACGGCGTCAACCCCACCGCCAGCCTCAAGGACCGGGCCAGCGCCATGGCCGTGGTCAAGGCCGAGGAGGCCGGCGCGGAGGTCATCGCCTGCTCCTCCACCGGCAACGCCGCGTCCTCTCTGGCCGGGAACGCCGCCGCCGCGGGCTTTCCCACCTACATCTTCGTGCCCAGCCGTGCGCCCAAGGGCAAGGTGGCCCAACTGATGATTTTCGGTGCCCACGTCATCAGCGTGGACTCCAGCTATGAGGACACCTTCAAGCTCTCCCAGCAGGCCATCGAGCGCTACGGCTGGTACAACCGCAACGCGGCCATCAACCCCTTCCTGATGGAGGGCAAGAAGACCGTGGCGCTGGAAATCGCCGAGCAGCTGGGCTGGCACATGCCTGACTTCGTCGCCCTGAGCGTCGGGGACGGCTGCACCATCGCGGGCGTCTGGAAGGGCTTGAAGGACCTCCACGCCACCGGCCTGATTGACCGCCTGCCCCGCCTCCTCAGCGTGCAGGCCGAGGGCTGCTGCCCCCTGAACCGGGCCATCGCGGAGAACAAGCCCTGGGAGCCCATGGAGGAGAACACTTTGGCCGACTCCATCGCCGTGGGCGTGCCCCGCAACGCGGACAAGGCCCTGCGCGCCATTCGGGAGAGCCACGGCGTTGTGGTCAACGTCAGCGACCAGGAGATTCTGGACGCGGCGAAGCTGCTGGGCCGCACCTGCGGCGTGTTCGGGGAGCCGGCGGGCGTGGCGGGCACCGCGGGCGTGAAGAAAGCCGTGGAAAAAGGACTCATCCCCGCTGAAGCCAGCGTGGTGAGCATCGTCACCGGAAACGGCCTCAAGGACACCCCCAACGCCATCCGCGCCGCCGGGGAGCCGGTGCGGATTGGACCGAGCATGGACGAGCTGCTGGCGGTGATGGAACGGCTGTAACTATCAGAAAAGAGAAAAAACCGAGGAAAAGAGCACAAACCTGAGAAAAATGAGCAAAAAGAGAACGAATAAAAGCCACATTCTGGCGGCGCTGCTGTGCGCTCTGCTGCTGCTGACCGGCTGCGCTGTGGAGAAGCAGCAGAAGCAGGTGGAGGACTTCGAGGCGGCCGTCGCCAAGACCGGCTACACCCTCTACGAGGACAACGAGGACTACGAGGGCAAGGGCTTCGCCGTGGACAAGGCCACCGTGGCCCTGAGCGAGGACGAGGAGAACCGGGTGGAGTTCTTCCAGTGCCGGGACGAGGCGGCGGCGCAGCGGCTCTATGAGAGCTTCGGCACGGACATCGAGTCCGCGTGCAGCCTGTCCGAGCACAGCCACCAGAAGGAGTTCACCGGCGACAACTACGAGTGTCACGGCGCGCTGTGCGACGAGACGTATTACTACCGGGTCCGAGTGGGCAGCACCCTCTTGTGGGCCACGGGCAGCGAGGCGGGCCGGGAGGAAATCTCCAAGGTGGTGCTGGCGCTGGGCTATTGAGCCCGGCGAGGCGCTTTTGCACCTGTTGGGGCGCTGCCCCAAGCCCCGGCAGGGCTCTGCCCTGCACCCGCTGGGGCGCTACCCCAGACCCCCGGCAGGGCTCTGCCCTGCACCCGCTGGGGCGCTGCCCCAGACCCCGCCAGGGGCCCACGGCCCCTGGACCCGGAAGCTCCTGTCGGGTGAAAAGGGGAGCGGAGCGCAATGGTCAGTCGCTGACTGCTGAAAAAAGAGGCCTCAGACGCGGGTTTGAGGCCTTTTCTGTGCATATTCCTTTGATTTTTTGCCAGAATAAGGGAAAACGTTCCCATTGAGGAGGCATTTCATGAGCATCAAAACCATTCCCGCCGCGCTGCTCGCCCTGAGTCTGCTCACCGGCTGCGCGCAGTCGCCCGGCGGAGCGGCCATCTCCGGCGCCGCGGGGGGCGCTCTGGCCCGGAGCGGTACGGCGGCACCCTTCGGCGCGCAGGTCATGGCCGCCCAGCTGGAAGAGGAGGCCCAGGAGGCCCAGGCCGCCGCTCAGGCCGCCGCGGAAGCCGCCGCCGCCGAGGCCGCCGCCAAGGCCGAGGCCTGGTCCAGAGCCGAGCACGTCTACTCCCACCGGGGCGCGTCGGGCTACGAGGTGGAGCACACCTTTGCCGCCTATGACCTGGCCATCGAGCAGGGCTCCCACTATATCGAGCAGGATTTGGTCAGCTCCAAGGAGGGCACCCTGTACGTCTCCCACGACGACAGCGCCGCCCGCATCGCCGGGGTGAACCGGAGCTTTCGCGCCATGGTCGACGCGGAAATCGACCAGCTGCGCACCGCCAACGGCGAACCCATCCACAGCCTGGCCGCGGTCTTTGAGCGCTACGGCCAGAGCGTCTGCTACGTCGTGGAGCTGAAGCAGGGCGAGGAGCAGGTGGCGGAGTTCGCCCGGCTGGTGCGGGAGTACGGTCTGGAGGAGCACGTCATCGTGCAGTCCTTTTTCCCGGACGCGCTGCTCTCCGCGGAGGAGGCGCTGCCCGAGGC
>CACZUK010000148.1 GCA_902784305.1 Oscillospiraceae bacterium
AAAAAAACGAAACATCCCCCGTTTCCCCACCTAAAACGTAAAAAACCGCACTTTCAGCGGGTCTAGCACCTCTTCCTTGCACAAGAAAGAGACAAGGAGGAATCAGAAACGAACCGTTTCTGATTCCTCCCGCCTCAACTCATAAATTACTTGGGGGTAACTATTCAGCACCCCCCGGAAAAAGCGGGGGGTTTGAAAAATAAACCCAAGTATTGCGAAATGTTGGTTTCAAAAACCAGCCAAATCCGGTCCGTTTCATCATTTCTCAAGCATTCGTTGAGGGGGTGCTGAATAGTTACACTTGGGGAAAATAATCGCCAGCATCTTCACCGGCTTGTCCGACTGATTCTCCACGCTGTGGCTGTGCCCGTCTGCGGTGAACACCACGTCCCCGGCCTGCACCAGGTGCGGCTCGCCGTCCTGCACCACGACCATCTCGCCCTCCAGCACATAGTACACCTCCGCGTTGGTGTCATGGCAGTGCAGGCCGATGGTGCGGCCCGGCTCGATGGTGAACTCGCAGAACATGTCCGTCCGGCCGCCGGTCTCCGCCTTCTCCAGAATGTGGTGCTGATACAGCTCGCCAATGCCGCCGCGCAGCCCAATCACGCTGGAATCGCGCATTTCTTCCCTTTTTTTAATCATAAATACCCCTCCTCAGAGCAAATTTGGAACGTTTGAATCAAAAAGGCGGCGGCAGAGCGCAGGGCTCCGCCGCCGTTCCGGTCAGGAGCTGCGCTCCTCACTTTCTCTTGTTGAAAATGTTGAAAATATCGTCGAAATAGTCGTCGTCGGACAGCTTTTTCTTGCCGGGCTTCTCCGGCTTCTTCTCCGGAGCCTCGGGCTCGGCCTTGGCCTGCTCCTGCTCCGCGCTCTTCTCCTCGGCCTTGGCCTCGGGCTTTTCAGCGGCCTTCTCCTCCTTCACCTTGCGAAAGGACGCGGCGGAGCCGGCACCTCCCTTCTGCTGATCCTCGTCGAAGCCGGTGGCGATGACCGTGACGCGGATCTCGTCCTCCAGCGTCTCGTCGAACAGGGCGCCGAAGATGATGTTCGCGTCGGGGTTCGCGGCCTGCTGCACCAGGGAGGCGGCAGTCTCGACCTCCTCCAGGCCGATGTTCATGTCGCCGCTGATGTTCACCAGCACGCCGTGGGCGCCGGCGATGGAGGTCTCCAGCAGCGGAGAGGAAATGGCCATGCGGGCGGCCTCCTCGGCCTTGTTCTCGCCGGCGGCGCGGCCCACGCCCATGTGGGCCAGCCCCGCGTTCTTCATGACGCTGGTGACATCGGCGAAGTCCAGGTTGATGAAGCCCACCTTCTTCACCAGGTCGGAGATGGACTCCACGGCCTGACGCAGCACATCATCGGCAATCTCGAAGGCGTTGACAAAGGTGATGCGCTGGTCGGTGGCGTGCTTCAGGCGGTCGTTGGGGATGATGACCAGGGAGTCCACCTTCTGACGCAGCTCGGCGATGCCCGCCTCGGCCTGCATCATGCGGCGGCGGCCCTCAAAGCCGAAGGGCTTGGTGACCACGCCCACGGTGAGGATGCCCTTCTCCCGGGCCACGTCCGCGACGATGGGGCTGCCGCCGGTGCCGGTGCCGCCGCCCATGCCGCAGGTGACGAAGACCATGTCGGTGTTCTCCAGGGCCTTGTCCAGCTGGCTGCGGCTCTCCTCGGCGGCCTTGCGGCCCACCTCAGGATTGGCGCCCGCGCCCTGACCGTGGGTCAGCTTCTCGCCGATCTGAATCTTATAGGTGGCCGCGGAGTTGTCCAAGGCCTGCTTGTCCGTGTTCACCGCGATGAAATCGACACCCTGGGTGCCGGACGTCACCATGCGGTTGACCACGTTGTTTCCGCCGCCGCCGATGCCGACGACCTTGATATTGACTACGCTGTCGGGCTCTACTTCGAAACCAAAGGGCATGTTCATATCCTCCTATGTAAAACTCAAACGAGCAAATTTTGCAATCTCGGTGCTACCATTTTATCGGATTTTTCCCAGCCGGTCAATACCCAACTTGAAAAAAAGCGCGGTTTCCGAACAGACCGGGGGTGCCCTCAGTTTCGGATGAGGTGCGGGTGTCCGTCGTCAAAGGTCATGTCGAGGGTGCCCGAGTCCTTAGAGGACCACTTCACATTGACATAATCATTGAGAATCCGGGCGAAATACTTCACTTTATAATCAAAATCGGACTCCAGCGGGATTTTGACCCGCAGCCGCCCCTCGTAGTCCAGCACGACCTCGCTCTCGCTGGTCAAATCCACGCTGCGCACGCCCTGGAGCAGGTCGTAGTCCTGAAGCGGGTGGAGCAGCTGGAGCAGGGCGTCGCGCTGGAGCTGCTGGCTGGGCGGGACGTTGTTGCCGCCGTCGGTGAAGCCGATGGTGCCGTCTGGCACGCGCAGCACCTCGCCGGAGCGCGGTTCGATGAGGGTCAGGCCCGTGACCACCAGACAGCTCTGGGAGCCCGCGGCCTGCTGGAGCAGCTTCCCGTTCACGTCCACCAGCCACCAGGACTGCTTCCCGGTCTGAATGGCGGCGATGGGCTCGCTCTCGGTGATGGTCATGGTGAGCTTGCCGGGCAGCTCCTTGTGCATGGACACGCTGGAAACGTAGGGCAGCCGGGCCAAAATCCGGGCAATCGCCTGATTTTTGTTCAGAATCAGCAGATTATCTCCCATCTGCACCCCGGAGGCCTCGACAATCTCCGCCTGGGTGTAGCGCTGGGACTGGTCGATGGGCGCGGTGTTGCCGTCCCCGTCGCGCAGGTAGACCTCCACGGTGCTGACCTTAAAGAACACGATGCAGGAGGCCCCGATGGCCGCCAGCACCACCAGCGCGGAGACAATCACATACAGGCCGTAGAATCGCTCCCGGCGCCAATCCCGTTCGGGTCGGTTTTTCTTCTCTTTGGCCATGCTACTCCTCCGTTCCTCCCGCGGCGGCGCGCGCTGCGGGCTCCTCGGCTGCTGTTGCGTGAGAATCTGTTTGATGGGGAATCACGGGCTCCATCCGGCGGCGGG
>CACZUK010000149.1 GCA_902784305.1 Oscillospiraceae bacterium
CCCCGGGTGAGCACCATCCGGTCCGCGTAGGCCCGGAGGTAGTCCGCCTTCACGGCCTTCGCCTCCTCCAGCGTGCGGCCAATCAGCCGGGACTCCAAATCCTTGTAGCGCAAAACCGTCCCCGACACCGCGCCGAAGGCCGCCGCCACGTTGGTGATGCGGCCGTTCTCCTCGGCAAACACCCCCGCGAAGGAGATGCGCGAAATCGCCAGGGCGTTGCGCCCGCCCACCTTCTGGTAGTAGTAGCGCTCCAGCCCGGTTTTGGGCAGCAGAAGTTCGGCAATCAGCTCGTCCGGGTGCAAATCCAGCTTCTTTCGGCCCAGATAGAACTGGTCCACGTCCACGATCCGCTCAGCGTCCTGAGAGAGCAGACGCAGCTTCGCGTCCGCCGCGAAGGCGATGAGCACGCTGTCCGCCTTGGCGCTGCCGTTGCCCAGATTGCCGCCGAAGGTGCCCGCGTTGCGAATGGCCGGGGCCGCGATGCGCCGCAGGGCCTCCTTCATCAGCTCCGGCACCAGCGGACTTTCGATGGCCTCCGAGAAGGTCACCGCCGCGCCGATGCGGATGTAGTTCTCGTCCTCGGTGATGCTCCGCAGCTCGGCTACACGGTCCAGGAACAGGTAGTCCGCGCCGGGCCGGTGCTCCACCATCAGGTCCGTGCCGCCCGCGTAGGGGATGAGCGTCGTGTTCTTGCGCAGACTCAGCGCCTCCGCGAGCGTGACCGGTGTGCTCAGCTCCGGCGCGGCCTTCGGCTCGTCCCAGAGCCCTTCGCCCAGCTCCGCCGCCAGCGACACCGCCTTGACAATGGCGTTGTAGCCCGTGCAGCGGCACAGATTGCCGCTCAGGCCCTCGCGTATCTCCTCCTCGGTGGGGTGCGGGTTTTTGGAGAGCAGCGCCTCCGCCGCCAGCACCATGCCCGGAATGCAGAAGCCGCACTGCACCGCGCTCAGCTCGCCAAAGGAACGCTCCAGCACCCGGAAGCGCTCCGTCTTCCGGAAGCCCTCCATGGTCACAACGCTCCGGCCCGCGACCCAGCCCAGGGCCACGCAGCAGGAGTTGTACAAAACGCCGTCAATCAGCACGCTGCACGCGCCGCACTCGCCCTCCTTGCAGCCGCACTTCACGCTGGTGCAGGTGAACTCGTCCCGGAGCACGTCCAGCAGCCGGTCCGCGCTGCCGCCCTGTGAGCGGACGGTTCTTCCGTTGAGTGTGAATTGAGTCATCTTAGTTGACCTCCTTTCCCAGCTCCGCCAGCACGTCCTCCGCCACGAAGGGCGCCTTGTTCAGCGGATGCCGCGCCGCGCCCAGAGCCTGCTCCACGGCGGACACATAGGCGGCCGTCGCGCCCACCAGAGGCAGCTCGCCCGCGCCCTTGGCCCCGTAGGGACCGTCCGGGTACTGCTCCACATGGAGCACACATTCCAGCTTTGGCACGTCCAAAGTGGTGGGAATCAGGTAATCGGAGAAGGAATTGTTCCGAATCCGGCCCTTTGCGTCGTAGTCCATCTTCTCAATGGAGGCGTGGCCGATGCCCTGGAGGTAGCCGCCCTCCATCTGGCCCATGACGATGTTGTAGTCCACCGGCGTGCCCACGTCGAAGCTGCCATAAGCGCCCAGAATCTTCGTCAGGCCCGTCAGGGTGTCCACCTCCACCTCGATGGCGTTCACCGCCCAGGCGTAG
Organism: Oscillospiraceae bacterium; assembly: GCA_902784305.1. GTDB lineage: Bacteria > Bacillota > Clostridia > Oscillospirales > Oscillospiraceae > Onthomonas. Next base: position 1,682 of record CACZUK010000149.1, read on the forward strand.
GTGGGGTAGGCGTCGCCCTGGAACTTGTCCAGGTAGAAGGGAATCATGAAGTCCGGCTCTTTGAAGTGCTCCTCGACCTCCTGCTCCTGGCCGTCCGCCCAGATTTCCCGCAGATGAATCGCCGCACGCCGCAGAAGCTCACCCACCACCATCAGGGAGCGGGAGGCCACCGTGGGGCCGCTGTCCGGCACCCGGGCGGTGTCCGGGTGGTTGTAATAGACCTTCTCCAGAGGCAGATTCAGCTCGTGGGCCACGATTTTCGGGAAGGTGGTGCGCACGCCCTGGCCGATGTCGCCGTTGGAGGCCAGCACCTCCACGGTGCCGTCGGCGTACTTGTGCAGCTTCGCGACCGCCTTGATGAGGTCCCGCTCGCCGGAGCCGGTGAAGCCCGCCCCGTGGAAGTACCACGAAAAGCCCATGCCCCGGCGATACCGGCCCGTCTGGGGCTGCGCGTAAAGCCTGTGTTTTTCACGCAGGGAGCAGAGCTTGTCCACCTCCTCCAGCTGCGCGCTCAGGGGCACCGGGAAGTGATAGCGGCCCTGGGTGGAGGTCAAATCGCCCTGCTTCACCAGGTGCGCGGCTTTGAACTCAATTTCGTCCACGCCCAGCGCCTGGGCCACATGGTCCATCATGCGCTCCACGGCGAAGAAGGTCTGAGGCGCGCCGAAGCCCCGGTACGCGCCGCAGGGGGAGGTGTTGGTCTTCAGCGCCCGGCCGCTGACATGGACATTGGGGATGTTGTACACGCCCGGCGCGGCGATGATGCCCCGCTGGAGCACCACCGCGGAGAGGGTGGAATACGCGCCCGCGTTGAACACCACGTCGCAGTCGATGGCCGTGACCTTGCCGTCCTTCACGGCGATTTTGTAGCGGCACAGGGAGGGGTGACGCTTGGAGGTGTACTCCATGTCCTCCCGGCGGTCGAAGACGCAGCGGACCTTCTGGCCCGTCTTATGGGCGGCCACGGCCACCTGACAGCCCAGAATGGAGGGGAAGGCCTCCTTGCCGCCGAAGCCGCCGCCGGTCACGTCCTGGAGCACGTGCACGCCGCCCGGCGCCGCGCCCAGCGCCCGCATCACCGCGCCCTGGACGTAGTAGGCGCACTGCACGGAGCCGTGGACGAACATTTTGCCGCCCTCCTCCGGCTCGGCCATCATGCCCTGAGGCTCCAGATAGGCCTGCTCCTGATAGCCGGTCTCGAACTCCTCCTCAAAGACCCGGTCGAGGTCCAGAACCGGCTCCAGCGGCTCGTAGTCCACCTTGCACTGGCTCAGCAGCGCGGCGACTTTGGCCTCGTCCGGGCCGCAGAGCATGCCGATGGGCTCCCCGATGTACTCCACGGTCTCGCGGCAGTAGACCGGGGTGTCGTCCAGCACGATGTTCACGTTGTTGTCCCCGGGCACGTCCCGGGCGTCCACCCAGGTGTAGCCCTCCGGCAGGGGCGGCAGGCGCACGCCCTTCACCTTGGCCCGGGCCACCGTGCTGTGGAGCAGCTTGCCGCACAGGACCCCCTCCGGGGGGTAGTCCGCCACATAGATGCTCCGGCCGGAGATTTTGCTCAGGTGGTCCTTTTTGACCACGCTCTGGCTGATTCTATCCATACAGGTTCGACCTCCTTCTTTGGTAATTCACAATTCACAATGCCGCGCGCCGACAGGAGCCGCGAATAACAAATGAGCGGCGGGAGTGCCCCTTGAGGGCAAGGGCAATCCCTTCATGCGCGGCGTCCAGGCTGCCGTCTGGCCATGGCCAATTCCTCAGAAGACGGCGTGCAGGGAGCTGCGGCTCCTTGAGCCGTGCGAGTCGGAATGCACAATGCACAATTCACAGTGCCGCGCGCCGTCGGGTGCCGTTGAACCGGGCCGCGTCGGTGCGCGCGCCGTCCGTGTTCACGCTCTCCAGCGTTGGTAATCCTCTGGTGTGTCCAAATCTAGGACGGTGCCCGGGTCCGACACGTCGGCCAGGGTGGGCGCGAGGCCCAGACTGCGCCAGAGGCCCCGCAGGCCGTCCGCGCCCTCATAGCTCAAAATGGCGGGAATCAGGGCCGCGTCGATGAGGGCGGGGTGGCCGCGCCGGCCGTTCCAGCTGGGCAGGGTGAGCAGCGCGCCGGTGCGCTCCCGCGCTGCCAGCAGGGCGGAAAAGCTGCTTTTTTTGACCATGGGCATGTCGCCCGGCAGCAGGAAGAACGCGCAGCAGGGTTCCAGCGCCGCGGCACCCGTCTGCACGGAGCGGAGCATGTCGGAAGAGGCCCAGTCGGGGTTGCGGACGCAGCGCACCCGCTCCGGCCAGCGCCGGTGCAGCAGCGTTTCCAGCTCGTCCGCCCGGTTCCCGGTGACGACCACCGCGGCGTCCGCGCCGCCCGTGAGGACGCTCTCGACGGTGCATTCCAGAACGGTCTGACCGCCCAGGGGCAGCAGGGGCTTGAACGCGCCCATCCGCCGGGAGCGGCCAGCGGCCAGGATGAGGGCCAGGACCGGCAGGGACATGGGGGCCACCTCCTTGTGCGGGGAACTGCATACTCTTCTAATAGGAATATTCTAGCACAGCTTTTCTTCGGATACAAGTACTTCTTCGAATGAGTTTTTCGGAAGGGAAGTGTTTTGAGCGGGGCGTGGGTGGCGCGGGCGGGAAGTCGGGAGCGTGGGGTGGGCCAGCAGGGAGAGTGGGCGGGAAGTCGGGAGCGTGGGTGGGCAGTTGGGAGCGTGGAGGGCAGTTGGGATTGCGAGGGGGTGTTGGGAGCGCGGGGGAGGGTTAGGAGTGCGGGCGGCCAGTCGGGAACGTAGGGGCAGCAGGGAACGTGGGGGGCCAGCAGGGAGTGCGGGCGGGCAGTTGGGAGCGTAGGCGGGCAGTTGGGAGCGTGGAGAGAAGTCGGGGCCGCGCGGGCGCAGTTGGGCGCGTGGGTGGTGGTTGGAACCGCAAGGGGGGCAGCAGGGAGCGCAGGTGGTGTTGGGACCAGAGGGAGCAGGTAGAACCGCGGGGGATGTTGGAACCGCAGAAGGGCGCATTTGGGACCGCAAGCGGGCAGTCGGGCCCCCAGAGCAGCCGCGCGCCCGGGTCCGAAGGCAATTTCAGGCCCGGCTGAGAAATTTCTGCAAAAAAGGCTTGACAAGCGCCCGCATTGATGGTATCATACCCGTGCTCTTTACGGGCGTGCGGGTTCGACTCCCGCCTCGCGCACCAGACCTCCGGACGAAAGTCCGGAGGTTTTTTCTGTGATTTTACACGGTTATCACGCAAAAATCCCTCCGAAAGGTTCAACCCTTCGGAGGGACATTTTGCTTCTACCCCTTCATTTACCCCTTACGGGATTTTTCTGTTCTCAGTCCTGCATCTGGAATCTGTTCAAAAAGTACGGGGATTACAGGCATCGGCGCACAATGGAACTTCGGCGTTGAACGGCTCTTTTCCGCCAACTCTTCGTTACGAAAACTTGAAATCCACAAAGGATTTCTGCGTTTCCGCACCTTGATTTGGCGAAAAATATCTCGCTCACCGCTCTCGTCCCATTATGCGTCGAAGCCTTATTCTTCGCTTTCCAGCGAAGAACTTTTCTCTGCCGTATCTCCTTCCTGCTCAGGATAGATGCAGGCCATCACAAACTCCTTCAAGACAGCGTTTGCGGTGCGGCCCTGCCGGGCGGCGTACTCCTTGAAAGCCATGGCCTCCTCCCGCTTGAGCCGGACGCCGATGGTCAGCATGTTCTTGCTGTCCCATTTGCGGTTGGCAGTCTTGTGAGCATCGGAAATTGCCATCGTGGTTCACCCCCCTCATGTGTAAATCAGGTCGTGGAGAACGATTTCCTCAGCGCTGTGCAGGTAGTTGTTCATCAAGCCTACCCAGCGCAGCGGGTCACGCTCCTTCAGCGCTTCGTCGGTTCCGTCCTGCCTTGCCATAGCTGTGACCATTTGGTCTACCTGCTGTTGGGCGGCTTCGTCGACCTCCCACAGGTGCTCCCACCACTGGCCCTTGATGACCAGAAGCTGCACCAGGCTGGACTTGTGTTTTAGCAAATATTTCTGCCTCAGTTTGCCGTACTTGCCCAGCGTCCGATCCTCTCCCGGAATGGCCAGGTCCGGGTACAGCAGACCATCGGGCCCTTCGTGATACGTCAGCTCCATGTCCATCCCTCCTCACAGCGTCGAAACTTCCTTGATGTAGTTCTCCATGCGGTCCTGCGTGTCCTTCTTCATAGTAAAATGGTCCCCTTGTCAAGACCACGTCCGCAAATTTCATCGTGAACGGTTTTCCACCCAATTCTGACTTTGGCTGCATCCCGAGCCACCGCCGGG
>CACZUK010000150.1 GCA_902784305.1 Oscillospiraceae bacterium
CCCGGCGGCGGCAGGCTGGACCAGCTGCTGGAGCTCCTGCCGGACCTGCTGGATTTGGCCGGCCGCGGCGTGCGGAGCCTCCGGGTGGACCAGCTGAGCGTGCAGTACACCGTCCCCGGCCGCTGGGACGCGGCGGGCGCGGCGGTGCAGTACGGCACCGTCTACGCCACCGGCGGCGTGCTCTACCCCATTCTGAACAAGGTTTTGAAGGTGAAAAGCTGGCAGGTCGGCGCGGAAATCGACTTTCAGGAGACTGTCCCCCGCGTGTACCTGTGCCTGAACCTTTCCGTGCGCATCGGCCAAATCGCCGCGCTGGGCCTGCGGGGTCTGTGGAAGTATTATAACTATAGAAATAAGAAGAAAAACCCGGAAAAGGCCGGGAAACAGAAAGGATAAGGGGACCTTTGCGGACGTCTGACCGCTCCGCGCTCCCCCGCGCTGTCTGCACTTTTTAAGGAGGAAGAACCATGGAACATCCCATCAATGAAGTCATCGGCGTCACCATGAACCGGGTGAAGGAGCTGGTGGACGCCAACACCGTCGTCGGCGAGCCCATCGAGACCCGCGAGGGCGTGACCATCATCCCCGTGTCCCGCATCAGCGTGGGCTTCGGCTCCGGCGGCACAGACTTCGCCAGCAAGAAGGCCAACGCCTCCAAAAACTTCGGCGGCGGCACCGCGGCGGGCGTCAATGTGGACCCCATCGCCTTCCTCATCGTGCGCAAGGACACCGTGCGCCTGCTGCCCTGCATGAGCGGCCCCTACGGCCCCGTGGAGAAGCTGGTGGACATGATGCCCGAGCTGGTGGACCGCGTCAGCGGCTTCGTGGACCAGCGCTGGGGCGGCAAATCCGACAAGGGCGAGGAGAGCGCGGAATGAGAGAGTTCAAACGCCTGCTCTCCCTGTGCCTCTGCCTGACCCTGCTCTCCGGCCTGCTGTGCTGCGCCAGCGCCGTGGAGGCCGGGGCCACCAGCGCCTGCATCCTCGACTACGAGACCGGCCGCGTGCTCTATGAGCAGAATGACCACGAGCAACGGCCCATCGCCAGCATCACCAAAATCATGACCGGCTACCTGGCCTGCGAGGCCGACACCGATTTGGACGGCGAGCTCACCTGCTCCGGGACCGCCGCCGCCGAGGGGGGCAGCTCCTTCTACCTGTCCAAGGGCGAGAAGCTCACCTTCCGGGACTGCATCTACGGCGCCATGCTGCCCAGCGGCAACGACGCGGCCATGCTGCTGGCCGAGACCATCGGCGGCGACAAGGAGGGCTTCGCCAAACTCATGAACAAAAAGGCGAAGGAGCTGGGCATGGAGGACACCCACTTCGGCAACCCCAACGGCCTCATCGACGAGGACAATTACTCCACCGCCTACGACATGTGCCTGCTGGGCCGGGCCGCTATGCGCAACGAATTGTTCGCGAAAGTGGTCAGGACCAAGCATTATGTGTCCTCCAGAGGGAAGGATGTCTATGGGCACATCCGCATTATGGACCAGGATTCCCGCTGCATCGGCATCAAAACCGGCTGGACCAGCGCCGCGGGCAAGACCCTCGTGTCCTGCTTCGAGGACCCCGACACGCAGCAGCGCCTCATCATCTGCACCCTCAACGACTGGGAGCAGTACGGCGACCACATCCGGCTGGCCGACTGGGCCTTTGAGCGCTATCCGCACCGGACCCTCTGCGAAAAGGGCAAGGTCATGTCAACACTGGTCAATTCCGCAACCGGAGAGACCTTCTATCTCAAGACCGCAAAGGGGCTTTACTACCCCCTGTCCAAGAGCGACACCCGCCAGATTACCGTCCGGCTCACCCTGCCCAGCCGCACCGAGGCCCTGAGCGCCGGAGACGAGGCGGGCACGGCGGAGTTCCGCCTCAAGGGCCGCAAGCTGGGCAAGGTCAAGCTGGTCTGCGTGCCCGATGAGGAGAAAAATGCCAAGGTTTTCGCTCAGACGGCCCAAAAAGCCGAGGATGCCGCCCAGGAAGTGACGGAGGCCGTGGGGGAGGCCGCGGAGAACGCCGCGGACACCACCCTCCAGGCGGCCAATGACGCCGCCGCCGTTCTGGATGGGGACGAGAGCCGTCCGGAGGCCGACGGGAGCGCCGCGGTAAGCGCTCAGCAGAACGAAAACGGCGAGAACGCAGCACAATCCGCACAAAACGCTGAAAAATCCGGCGAAAATGCCGCGCCCAAGGCGTGATGGAGCGGATTCAGAAGCTGCTGGCACAGCGGGGCGTGTGCTCCCGCCGCGCCGCCGAGGAGCTGATTCGGCAGGGGCGGGTCACGGTCAACGGCCGCACCGTCCAGCTGGGCGAACGGGCGGACCCGGAGCGCGACCTGCTGTGCGTGGACGGACAGGAGGCGCGGCCCCGGGAACGGCTGGTCTGTCTGATGCTCAACAAGCCCCGAGGCTATGTGACCACCCTCTCCGACGAGCGCGGACGGCCCACGGTGGCCGCGCTGGTGGCCGACTGCGGCGTGCGGGTCCACCCGGTGGGGCGGCTGGATTTGAACAGCGAGGGGCTGCTGCTGATGACCAACGACGGTGATTTGACCCAGCGTCTCACCCATCCCAGCCACGAGGTGGAGAAGGAGTATTTGGTGCGCGTCACCGGCGACGTGGATGCCGCCCTGCCCAGACTGCGGCGGGACATGGTCGTGGACGGCGAGCGCTTCCCCGGTGCCCGGGTGCGGCGGCTGAGCGGCGGCGAGGACGGTTCCGCGCTGCTGAGCGTGGTGATTCGGCAAGGGAGGAACCGGCAGGTGCGGCGCATGTGCGCCCACTGCGGCCTGACGGTCCACCTGCCCAGCGGGCGCTGGCGCTGGCTCAGTGACAAGGAAATTCAGGATTTGCAGCAGATTTGAGGACGATTGCGGGACGGTTGTTGCCCGGGTGCGGCGCTGGCACGATGAAAAGAAAACTCTGGATTTGTGACAAATCTGAGGCCGATTGCGGGTCGGTTGCCGCCTCAAAGCACCGGGCAAGCGCGGCGGAAATCGGCCAAATCCGGCGCGTTTGCCGGAGCGGCGCAAACATTGAAAAAGAAATTCTGGATTTATGACAAATCTGAGGCTGATTCCGGGCCGCTTGCCGCCTCAGAGCACCGGGCGGGCGCGGCGGAAATCGTCCGAATCCGGCG
>CACZUK010000151.1 GCA_902784305.1 Oscillospiraceae bacterium
AAAGAAATTCTGGATTTATGACAAATCTGAGGCTGATTCCGGGCCGCTTGCCGCCTCAGAGCACCGGGCGGGCGCGGCGGAAATCGTCCGAATCCGGCGCGTTTGACGGAGCGGCGCAAACTTTGCGGCGGCGAACGGGCTTTGCCCCGGTGCGGCGCGCTCAGAGTCGGCGTGACCCCGTGAAATGGCAGGAAAACGGGCCATATTGACGCGCGAAAGGTATGATTTCAGAAGCAGCCGCCCGGAATCGGGCAAAATAGCGCTTGCTTTTGCGCCCCGAAGAGGGTATCATAGAGGTATCAAATCGCCCGGCGCAGTGCGTCCGGCTCCGACGCGGCGCCCGGTTGGGACGAGCGCGGCGCGGGGGTCGGAGCGGCGGGCGAAGGCAGGAGCGCGGCGTCATGAACAACGATATACTGAGCCTGATTCAGGACAATTTGTCCGGATTTTCCAAGGGCCAGAAGCAAATTGCCAACTATATCCTCTCCTCCTACGACAAGGCGGCCTTCATGACCGCCAGCAGGCTGGGCCGGACCGTCAACGTCAGCGAGTCCACGGTGGTCCGCTTCGCGGCGGAGCTGGGCTTCGACGGCTACCCCAGCATGCAGCGGGCCTTGCAGGAGATGATTCGCAGCAAGCTCACCTCCATCCAGCGCATTGAGGTCTCCCGCAGCCGCATTGGAAACCACGACGTGCTGTCCATGGTCATGCAGTCGGACATCGAGAAGATTCGCATGACGCTGGAGGAGACGGACCAGGCCGCCTTTGCCGCGGCGGTGGAGTGCCTGAGCCGGGCCAGCCGGGTTTATGTGCTGGGCGTGCGCTCCGCCGGGGCTTTGGCCGACTTTTTGGGCTATTATCTGCGCTTTATGTTCGACGACGTGGTGGTTGTGGACACCAGCGCCATGAGTGAGGTCTTTGAGCAGGTGCTCCGGGTGCGGCCCGGGGACGTGTTTCTGGGGCTGTCCTTCCCGCGCTACTCCCGCCGCACGGTCAAGGCGATGAAGTACGTCAAGGACCAGGGGGCGACGGTCATCGCCCTCACCGACAGCCGCACCTCGCCGCTGGTGGAGCACGCCGACGTGGCGCTGCTGGCCAAGAGCGACATGGCCTCCTTTGTGGACTCGCTGGTGGCGCCGCTGAGTCTGGTCAACGCGCTGATCGTGGCGGTCAGCCGCCGCCGGGCGGAGCAGCTGGAGGACACGCTGCGGAAGCTGGAGGGGATTTGGTCCGAGTACGATGAGTACGAGAAGCCCAGCGATAAGTGATTGATTTTCGCTGGTTGGGCGAAAATTGCGCGGGTTTTGTTCTGTTTTGTGGATGGGCACGCGGTTCCCGGTTCTGCTTTTGCGGATGGGGACGCGTGTGGTGTCCGGTTCGTGTTTGGGCGCGGGGACGCGGGCGGTGCCCGGTTCGTGTTTGGGCGCGGGGACGCGAGTGGTGTCCGGTCCGCGGTTTGGCGCGGGACGCGCAACGGACGTAATTGTTTCATTTGATTGACTGATATACGCCAAATGAGCCGGAATCAGGGTCTACTGGTTCCGGTCTTTTGGAGTTGAGGGGAGGTGCGCGTGATGGGAATTTTGGTCATCGGAGGCGGCGCGGCCGGGATGATGGCGGCGATTCAGGCGGCGCGGTCCGGCGCGGCGGTGACGCTGCTGGAGCGCAATGAGAAGCTGGGCCGCAAGCTGTACATCACGGGCAAGGGCCGCTGCAATCTGACCAACGACTGCACTGTGGACGAGGCGCTGAAGAGCTATCCCGGCGGCGCGCGGTTCCTCACGGGCGCGCTGCACCGGTTCACGAGCCGGGACGCCATGGAGTTCTTCGAGGCGCTGGGTGTGCCGCTGAAGACGGAGCGCGGGAACCGGGTGTTTCCACAGTCCGACCGGGCGGCGGATGTGATTGACGCGCTGCGCCGGGAGCTGCTGCGTCTGAAGGTGAAGATGGTCCACGGCAGGGCGGTGGAGCTGCTGCTGCGGGACGGTCGTGCCGCGGGCGCGCGGCTGGAGGACGGTCAGACGCTGGCGGCGGACGCGGTCATCATTGCCACGGGCGGGGTGTCCTACCCGGCCACGGGGTCCACCGGCGACGGCTACGCGCTGGCCCGTCAGGCGGGACACAGCATCGTGGAGCCGCGCGGCTCCCTGGTGCCGCTGACGGCGGCGGGGGAGGAGTGCGCCCAGATGATGGGGCTGAGCCTGAGGAATGTGCGGCTTCGCGTCAAAAATCAGAAGAAAAAGGTGGTTTTTGACCAGTTTGGTGAGCTGCTGTTCACCCACTTTGGACTCTCCGGGCCGCTGGTGCTCTCGGCCAGCGCCCACCTGCGGGACTTTGAGAAGAACCGCTACGTCGCCTGCATCGACCTGAAAAGCGCGCTGGACGAGCAGAAGCTGGACCAGCGGCTGCTGCGGGAGTTCGGCGAAAATCCGAATCGGGAGTTTCAGACGGTGCTGGGCGCGCTGCTGCCCCGGCTGATGGTGCCGGTGATGGTGCGGCGTGTGGGCATTGAGCCGCGCACGCGGGTGAATGAAATCACCAAGGCCCAGCGCCGCCGCCTGCTGGAGGAGCTGAAGGACTTCCGGCTGGACATCACCGGGACGCGGCCCGTGGCGGAGGCGATTGTCACCGCGGGCGGCGTGAAGCTCAAGGAGGTGCATCCGGTGACGATGGAGAGCAGAATCACCCCGGGATTGTTCTTCGCCGGGGAGGTTTTGGACATCGACGGGTACACCGGGGGCTTCAATTTGCAGGCCGCCTGGGCGACGGGGGTCGCCGCGGGGCG
>CACZUK010000152.1 GCA_902784305.1 Oscillospiraceae bacterium
CAAACCTGCTATAATAGAGAGCACGCCCGGTGTCCGGCGAGATTGAAGCCGGGCGAGGGAGCGGAAGCGGGCACGGCCCTGCGCTCCGCCTGACCCGGGAAACCGGGCGCGAACAAGCGGTGAGATTGAAGCCGCAGAAGGAAAGGAGATCGTCACCATGAGCGATCGCGTTTACAATTTTTCTCCCGGCCCCTCCATGCTGCCGCTGGCAGTGCTGGAAAAGGTGGGCTCTGAAATCACCAACTACCAGGGCTCCGGCATGTCCGTGATGGAGATGAGCCACCGTTCCAAGGTGTATCAGACGATTTTTGACGACACCAAGGCCCGGTTCAAGAAGCTCATGAACGTCCCGGACGACTACGAGGTCCTGTTTTTACAGGGCGGCGCGTCCACCCAGTTCTCCTCCGTGCCCCTGAACCTGATCGGCAGGACGGGCAAGGCGGACTACGCGCTGACCGGCAACTTCTCCACCACCGCCTACAAGGAGGCGAAGAAGTACGGCGACATCGCCGTGGCCGCCTCCTCCGCGGACAAGAACCACAGCTACATTCCCACCCAGGAGCAGCTGACCGTCCGGCCGGACGCCTCCTACTTCCACTACTGCGCCAACAACACCATCTACGGCACCGAGTGGCAGTACATCCCCGAGACCGGTGACGTGCCTCTGGTGTGCGATATGTCCTCCAACATCTGCTCCCGTCACGTGGACATCTCCCGGTTCGGCGTCATCTACGCCGGCGCGCAGAAGAATCTGGCCCCCGCGGGCGTGACCATCGTCATTGTGAAGAAGGCGCTGGCCGGTCACGAGCTGCCCTTCACCCCCCTGATGTCCAGCTGGAAGACCCAGATTGACAAGGATTCCATGTTCAATACGCCTCCCTGCTGGTGCATTTATGTGCTGGGCGAGGTGCTGAAGTGGCTGGAGGCCCAGGGCGGCGTCGAGGGCATGGAGAAGATCAAGCACGGCAAGGCGCAGATGCTCTACGACGTGCTGGACGCCTCCCGCCTCTTCCACTGCTGCGCCACGGACAGCCGCTCCGATATGAACGTCACCTTCCGCTCCGACGACGACGAGCTGGACAAGAAGTTCGTGGCCGAGGCCACTGCCGCCGGTTTTGTGAACCTGAAGGGCCACAGAATCGTGGGCGGCATGCGGGCGAGCATCTACAACGCCATGCCCGTGGAGGGCGTGGAGAAGCTGTGCCGCTTCATCGAGGAGTTTGACCGCAAGGCCTGAGCGTGTCCCTGACATAGGGTAGGAAGGAATTAGAGGAAATGTATCGCATCAAAACAATGAACAAAATCGCGCCTGTGGGCCTGAGCAAGCTGCCCAAGGAGCGGTATCAGGTCGGGGACGATCTGGAGTGCTACGACGGCGCCATTGTGCGCTCCGCGAAGCTCCACGACGTGGACTTCCCCAGCGACCTGCTGGCCATCGCCCGGGCGGGCGCGGGCACGAACAACATCCCCATCGACCGCTGCAACAAGCAGGGCATCGTGGTCTTCAACACCCCCGGCGCCAACGCCAACGCGGTGAAGGAGCTGGTGGTGGCCTCTCTGCTCTACTCCAGCCGTGACATCATCGGCGGCGCCCGCTGGGTGCGTGAGCAGGTGGACGCGGGCGTGGAGGTCTCCACGGTGGTGGAGAAGGGCAAGAGCGCCTTTGCCGGGCCGGAGCTGGCGGGCAAGACCATCGGCATCATCGGTCTGGGCGCCATCGGCGCGAAGGTGGCCAACACCTGCATCGCCCTGGGCATGCAGGTCATCGGCTACGACCCCTTCCTGAGTGTGGACACGGCTCTGGGTCTGGACATCCATGTGAAGCACACCACGGACCTGGATGTCATCTGGAAGAACAGCGACTACATCACCATCCACATCCCCTACAACAAGGAGACGGCCAACACGATTGACGCGGACGCCATCTCCAAGATGAAGGGCGGCGTGCGGCTCATCAACCTGGCCCGGGGCGGTCTGGTGAACAACGACGCGGTCATCGCGGCGCTGGAGAGCGGCCATGTGGCCCGCTACGTCACGGATTTCCCGGACAACCGGCTGATGAACACGAAGAACGTCATCGGGACCCCGCATCTGGGCGCCTCCACCCCGGAGAGCGAGGAGAACTGCGCGGTCATGGCCGCCCGGGAGCTGATGGAGTATCTGGAGAACGGCAACATCGTCAACGCGGTGAATCTGCCCAGCGTCCGGATGCAGCGCAGCGGCGTGTGCCGGGTGTGCATTATTCACAAGAACGTGCCCACGGTGCTGACCAGCATCACCAGCTCCTTCTCCGCCGCGGGCATGAACATCGAGAACCTGATCAACAAGTCCCGCCGGGACCTGGCCTACAGCATGATGGATCTGGACACCCGCGTCAGCGAGACGATGCTCTCCACCGTGGCCTCCCTGCCCAACGTCATCCGCGTCCGCGCCCTGATGTGAGCTCCCGGCGGCCAGGGGCGCTGCCCCTGGACCCCGCAAGGGGCCGTGGGCCCCTTGACCCCGAAGCTCCTGACGGGCAAAGCCTGACAGGTGGTCAGAAGAGAGAATGTGGTCGGTTTCCACAGCGGTTCAAAATTGGTTCAAAACGTCACAAAATGCAACAACAGCTGCTCTTTTCGAACGAAATGGGCCGTTGTTGTTGCTTTTTCAGTGGTTTTTCTATCGTACCATCGACCACCCACCCCACCCGGCCCCCCTTCCCGGGGGCGGGCAGTCGGCTTGCGGTATGTACGACGCCTTCGTTGAACTACCGCTGAG
>CACZUK010000153.1 GCA_902784305.1 Oscillospiraceae bacterium
TCAAGGGGGTTGGTGACGCGGCGCTGGTCCGTGGGCGCGGCCTCGACGCGCACGCCGCCTTTGACGTAGCGAATCCCGGCCAGCATGTAATAAAACCCGTCTTTTTTGAAGATTCTGGGGTCGCGGAAATCCTCCTCATAGACCTCCGGGGAGAGCATTTCCGCGGTGAGGACGGGGTTGTCGGGGGCCTTGACGAAGGCGTCGCCGTCCCCGGACACGGCCAGGCATTGGCGCTGCATCATGGGCTGGGCAGCGGTGTAGAGCAGGTAGAGCTTGCCGTCCGCCTCCACGGCGCCGCCGGAGCAGCAGCCGCAGACCAGCTCGTAGGGCTGGTCGGGGTACAGGGCCACGGGGTGCTGCTGCCAGTGGACGAAGTCCTCGGTGGAGACGTGGCCCCAGTGCATGGGTCCCCACTCGCTCTTGTGGGGGTAGTGCTGATAGTACAGATGGGCCCTGCCGCGGAAGAAAATGGTTCCGTTCGGGTCGTTGGCCCAGCCGAAGGGCACAGAGACGTGATAGCGCGGACGGTAGCTTTTTCTCATGTCAATTAACCCCTTTTCCTCTGATTCTCGTGTATTTCAGCCAGTTTTTGGATACTTTTCCGGACGCTCCCGCCCCTCACTCACACATCCAGCTCGAACTTTTCCACATCCAGCAGCACGGCGCCGCCCTCGGCCTCGAAGCTGATGGACTGGGCGCTCTCTGGGGAGTAGAGCCGGAAGGTGGCGGCCTGTTCGCCGTCGTTGACGAACAGCTCGACGCTGTAGCGGTCCATGACGACGCGGAGCTTGAGGGCGCCGTCCTGGGGCCGGACGAGGAAGTCGCGCACGTGAACGATGTCGAAGCGGCCGCCGGAGCGGGTGCGGTCGATGCGCAGGGTGTTGCGGCCGGGCTTGTAGCGGATGACGGCCACATGCTCGCCGTCCTTGGCCAGGCGGAGGCGGAAGGCGCGGTAGCCGTTCTCGTCGGCGGGACGGATGCTGAGGGTCATGTCCAGCACGCGCCCGGAGATGCCGGCCAGATTGGCCTCAGACTCCACCAGCACGTTCTCATAGCTGGTGCGGCGGCCGTGGTAGTTGTCCAGCTCCCGGACGGGATTCTGGATGAGGCGGCCGTCGCGGATGGACAGCTCCCGGGGCAGGGTGAGGCTGCCGAAGAGCTGTTCGCCCCGGGACTGGGAGGTGGAGGTGGCCCAGTTCTGCATCCAGGCGACCATGACGACGCGGCCGTCGGTGGTCTCCACGGTCTGGGTGGCGTAGAAGTCGAGGCCGTAGTCGATGGCCTGCACGCTCTCCCGGGTGAACTCCTGCTTTTTGTGGTCATAAGTGCCGATGAGGCAGAGGGTGCCGAAGCCGGAGTGGAACTCCAGGCCGATGGGGGCCATCTCCATGGGGCAGGTGAGCAAAACCTGCTTGCCGTCCAGGGGGAAGAACTCGGGGCACTCCCACATGCGGCCGTATTCGTTGTGACAGGACTCGATTTTCTTGACAAATTCCCACTTCAGGGCGTCCTGACTGCGGTAGAGCAGAATGTCAGCGCTGCCGTCCGGGGAGAGGTTGCTCATGACGGACCAGTAGCAGCCGTCCTCGCGCCAGAGCTTGGGGTCGCGGAAATCCAGCTCACTGCCGCCCTCGGGCAGGTCGCTGACATCCAAAACGGGATTTTTTTCGTACTTTTCATAGTTGACGCCGTCGCCTACGGCGATGCACTGGTTCTGAATCTCCTCCACAGCGCCGTCGGCGCGGCGGACCTTGCACACGCCGGTGTACATGAGCAGGTGGCGGCCGTCGGGCAGCTCGATGGCGCTGCCGGAGAAGCAGCCGTCCCGGTCCATATCGGAGTCGGGGGCCAGAGCCACGGGCAGGCGCTCCCAGCGGATGAAGTCGCGGGTCTTGACGTGACCCCAGTGCATGGGACCCCAGTGGGTGGAATAGGGGTGGTACTGGAAGAAGAGGTGGTACTCGCCCTTGTAAACGCTGAACCCGTTGGGGTCGTTGATCCAGCCGATGCCGCCGGTGACGTGGAACCGGGGCCGCTGCTCGTCCAGGAAGTGCATGTACTGGTCTTCAAATTCCCGTGCTCTTTGCAGTTTTTCACTTATCATTCGTATGTCTCCTGTGCAAATCGTTTCGCCCCACCGGGGCGGGGCAAACGCCCACATACTTATCATACCGGAAAACGGGACAAATTGCAATGGAGAATTCACAATGCACAATGCCGTGCGCCGAAAGGAGCCGCGAATCACGAACGAGCGTCGGAAGTGCCCGTTGAGGGTGCAAGAGCCGCACGAAGTGCTGGGTTTTACGTTTTTTGGTGAGAAAAATGGGGAATGTTTCGTTTCTTATTCCTCCTTATCTCTTTCTTCTACCAAGAAGCAGCGCTTACCCTCTTCGGGGCACTCCCGCCCCTGCGGGGCTCCTTGCAGCCGCGCGGGCCCTTACTTTGCGACTCGCACGGCCCGATGGGCCGTAGCTCCCTGCACGCCGCCCATTAAGGAATTGCCATACGGCGGGCGGCAGTCTTTTATTC
>CACZUK010000154.1 GCA_902784305.1 Oscillospiraceae bacterium
ATTGTGCATCAGCAGAACTCAATATGCTCGTTGTCCATACTCTTCACCCGCGCCAGACTCTCCACTCTCACGCCCAGGCTCCGAATCCGGTCGCCGCCGGGCTGGAACGCCTTCTCCACGGCGATTCCCGCGCCCACCAGCTCCGCGCCGGACTGCCGCACCAAATCCACCAGCCCCTCCAGGGCGGCACCGTTGGCCAGAAAGTCGTCGATGAGCAGCACCTTGTCCCCGGGCTTCAGGAACTGCTTGGAGACGATGACCTGATTCACTGTGCCGTGGGTGAAGGACTTCACCTCGGTGGAGTAGACCTCGCCGGCGATGTTGCGGGTCTTGGTCTTCTTGGCGAAAATCACCGGGCAGTTGAACTGCTCCGCCGCCACGCAGGCGATGCCGATGCCGCTGGCCTCAATGGTGAGGATTTTCGTCACGTTCTCCGGGCCGAAGAGTCTGGCCCACTCCTTCCCCATCTCCACGAACAGGTTGATGTCCATCTGATGGTTCAAAAAGCGGTCTACCTTCAGAATCTCGTTGTCCACCACAATGCCATCCTTCCGGATGCGCTCCTCCAGCAGCTTCATGTCCACACACTCCTCCGTGTTTTGGTATTGGGACCATTGTAGCCTATTTCTCCGGAATGTACAAGGGGAAATCTCATTTTTCCCCATATTCCAGGGGCAGCACCATGGAAAAGCGGGTGCCCACGCCGACTTTGCTCAGCACCTCCAGACAGCCCCCGTGCCTCTGGGCAATCCACTGGGCGATGGACAGCCCCAGTCCGGTGCCGCCACTCTCCCGGCTGCGGCTCTGGTCGGTGCGGTAGAAGCGTTCAAACACCTTGGAAAGCTCCTGCTGCGGGATGCCCGGCCCGGTGTCGGTGACGGAGAACACGCAGTCCGTCCCTCTGCGGCTGAGCCGGATGGCGATTTCGTCCCCTTCCTCGGTGTACTTCACCGCGTTGTCCACCAGAATCCGCATGGCCTGCTTCACCAGGCGCAAATCCGCGTTCGCGTTCAGCAGCGGGTAGATTTCCCCGGAAATGCTCCGGCCGGTCTCCAACAGCTGGGTCTCCCGGAGCACCTCGTCGGCCAAATCTGAAACATTCACCCGTTCCAGCTTCACCTGCTGGGTCTGATTGTCCCCCCGGGCCAGAAAGAGCAGATTCTGCACCAGCGCGCTCATGCTCTCCGCCTCCTGACGAATGGCGTTGATGGCCTCCTGAGACGCCTCCGGGTCATTCTTTCCCCAGCGGTCCAGCATGTTCGCGTAGCCCTGAATCACCGCGATGGGGGTACGCAGCTCGTGGCTGGCATCGGAGACGAACCGGCTCTGGGACTGGTAGCTGTGCTCCACCCGTTCCAGCATGGCGTTGATTGCCTCCGCCAGCACCGCCAGCTCCTTCTGCCCGCCGGGAATCTCGATTCGTTCGTTCAGATGGGCCGCGTTGATCTCTCCCAGCTCCCGAACCAGGCGGCGCAAATCGCCCAGCTTCACGTCCTCCCGGCCCAGCATATCGGCGGTCTCCTCCAGCGCGGCCAGAGGGGTCATGGCCTGCCGAATCATTCTGCTGTTCCGGGACAGCTGTACCAGCAGCGCCCCGGCCTCCACGGCATAGAGCAGCATCCACGCCCAGTGCGGCCCGCTGAAGGCGGCCTTCACCACAGCGTCAATCACCAAAAACGCCAGCAGGCTCCGGTAGAACAGTCTCGTTATCAGCCTTTGCGCCGGATAGCCCCGGGACTCATACTCCATCCTCTCCCCTGCTCCTTTCCATCTTGCCACACCGACGCCCGAAGCGAACAAGCACGGTTCCTCCGCTCATCGAATGGCGTAGCCCACGCCCCGAACGGTCTCAATGAGCTTGCGGCCCAGCTTCGGGTCGATTTTGCTGCGCAGGAAGCGCACGTACACGTCCACCGTGTTGGTCTCTCCGGCGTACTCATAGCCCCAGACCAGATTCAGCAGCACGCTCCGGCTAAGCACCTTTCCCCGGTTCTCCAGCAGGCAGCGCAGCAGGTCAAACTCCCGGCGGGTCAGCTCCACCGGCTGGCCCTGCACCAGCACCTCCCGGCTGTCCGTGCGCAGCTCCAGACCCTCCACGCTCAGCACGACGCCCAAATCCACCCGGCGGTCACCCTTGCGCAGATTCGCCCGGATGCGGGCCAGCAGCTCCTCAATGGCGAAGGGCTTGGTCACATAGTCGCTGGCCCCCGCGTCCAGTCCGGACACCTTGTCCGCCACATTGTCCCGGGCCGTCAGCAGAATCACCGGCGTCTGGATGCCCTCCTGCCTCAGTCTGCGCAGTACCTCCAGCCCGTTGAGGCCGGGCAGCATAATGTCCAGCAAAATCAGGTCCGCCCCGGCGCCGCGGGCCTTCTCCAGCCCCGTCTGACCGTCCAGCGCCTTTTCCACCTGATAGCCCTCATAGGTCAGCTCCATCTCCAGCATCCGGGCCAGCTTGACCTCATCCTCTACAATCAGCAGCTTCTCCGCCATAATTCCCTCTTTTCCTGATT
>CACZUK010000155.1 GCA_902784305.1 Oscillospiraceae bacterium
CACCGCCAGGAAGCAGGGCGTCAATCCGTTTAACGCTATCCGTCAGGCGATGGAGGGAGTCACCTGCTGTTGCTGGGCGCGAGGTGCTGAATAGTTACAAAAAACTAACCAAATCCGACATCAAACGCCAATCAATTACCACGATGGAACCCAATCTCCTGTACGAGGCACTCCGTACCCTCGGCGGCCTACGGGGTACAGGAAACTTAGAACCACGTTCGTGCCGCCGACGGGCGAAGCGAATGCCTGCGGGCGCAGCCCGCCCGACGGGCGAAGCGAATGCCCGCGGGCGCAGCCCGCAAAAACCCCCGGCACGCGGGGTGCCGGGGGTGGGGGTCCAATTACGGGACGACGCAAGGAATGGGAGGATAAAAGGACGGGTCCCGTTGACCAGTGGTTTGTGAGATTAGCCCTTCACAGCCAGCAGGTCCTGGCCGGCCTTCACGGTGCCGGTGGCCAGAGGCTTGACGGACTTGTAATCGTCGGTGTTGGTGACGATCATCGGGGTGGTGCACATGTAGCCGGCCTTCTTGATGGCATCCATGTCGAAGGAGATGAGCAGATCGCCCTTCTTGACGCTGTCGCCCTCCTTGACGTGGGTCTCGAAGTACTGGCCGTTCAGGCGGACGGTGTCAATGCCGATGTGCATCAGAATCTCGACCTCGTCGTCGGTCAGCAGGCCCACAGCGTGCTTGGTGTCAAACACGTTGGTGATCTCACCGTCGGCGGGAGCAAACAGCTTGCCCTCGCTGGGCTCCACGGCCACGCCGTCGCCCAGAGCGCAGGAGGCAAAGGCCTCGTCCTGCACCTCGTTCATCAGCAGCATCTGGCCGTTCATGTGAGCGCCCAGGGTGGAATCCTTCATCTTGGGCTTGTCCTCGGCGGGAGCAGCCGCGGCGGGCATGGAAACGCCGGGCAGGCTGGAGGCGTCGATCTTGCCGGAGCGGATGTCGTCCACCAGCTCCTCGAAGTTGGACTTCACGATGGTGACGGAGGGGCCATAGATGACCTGGATGCCGTTGCCCTTGAGCACGACACCGCCGGCACCGGTGGCCTTCAGCAGAG
The DNA here is from genome assembly GCA_902784305.1 of Oscillospiraceae bacterium. GTDB lineage: Bacteria > Bacillota > Clostridia > Oscillospirales > Oscillospiraceae > Onthomonas. The sequence continues at coordinate 1,066 of CACZUK010000155.1, forward strand.
GCTCGTTGACCTTGGAGGTGTCCACCAGAGTCAGACGCAGACGGGTGGCGCAGCAGTCGATGTCACCGACCAGGTTGTCGATGCCGCCGATGCCGGTGAGGATGTTCACGCTCTTCTCGTCCACGTTGGCGGGCATGCCAGCCTTGCCGCCGGCCACGCCGATGCCAGTGGCAGCGCGGTACTCGTCCTTGGAGACCAGCTTGGCGGTCTCGCCGTCAGCCTCACGGCCGGGGGTCTTCAGATCCCACTTCAGAATGAAGAAGCGGAACACGAAGAAGTAGAGCACGAAGTAAACGACGAACAGGGGCAGGAGCATCATCCAGTTGGACTTCGCCTGGCCGGGCAGCACGCCGTAGAGAATCAGGTCAATCAGACCGTCGGAGAAGGTGGTGCCCACGCAGATGTTGAACAAATCGCACAGCAGGAAGGCCAGGCCGGCGAAAGCCACATGAATGGCGAACAGAGCGGGAGCCAGGAACAGGAAGGTGAACTCAATGGGCTCGGTGATGCCGGTCAGGAAGCTGGTCAGAGCCACGGAGAACAGCATGCCGCCGACCTCCTTGCGCTTCTCAGGACGGGCAGTGGCGTACATGGCCGCGGCAGCGCCGGGCAGACCACCCATCATGAAGGGATACTTGCCGGTCAGGAACTTGCAGGCAGCCTCGGAGAACTTGGTGGTGTTGGGGTCAGCCAGCTGGGCAAAGAAGATGTTCTGAGCGCCCTGCACGGTCTCGCCCGCGACCTCCAGAGTGCCGCCCACGCCGGTCTGCCAGAAGGGCATGTAGAAGATGTGGTGCAGGCCGAAGGGAATCAGCGCGCGCTCGATGCAGCCATAGATGAAGGTGCCGAACAGGCCGGAAGCCTGAACCACACCGCCCAGAGCGTAGATGCCGGTCTGGATGATGGGCCACACGAAGAAGCAGATGGCGCCGACGATGACGCCGAACACCATGGCCATGATGGGCACGAAACGGGTGCCCGCGAAGAAGGACAGAGCGTCGGGCAGCTGCGTCTTGTAGAACTTGTTGCACAGCGAAGCGGAGACCAGACCGGCCAGAATGCCGCCGAATACGCCCATGTTGAGGGTCTGGATGCCCAGGGTGGAGCCGATGGCACCGGCCTTCACGGTCTCAGCAATGGAGCCGTCGGGCAGGATGGAGCCGTTCAGGGTGAGCATGGTGCTCATGGTGGTCAGCATGATGAGGTAGAAGATGGCGGAGGACATGACGGCCACGCCCTTCTCCTTCTTGGCCATGCCCAGGGCCACGGCCAGAGCGAAGATCAGCGCCAGGTTGCCGAAGATGGCGTTGCCGGCGTTGCTCAGCATCAGCATGAAGCTGTACAGGGGGCTGCCCAGGTGGAGGATGCCCTCCAGATGATAGGTAGCGATGGTGGTGGTGTTGGTGAAAGAGCTGCCCAGACCCAGCAGAATACCCGC
>CACZUK010000156.1 GCA_902784305.1 Oscillospiraceae bacterium
CGCCGCCGGTTCCTTCGCCGAGCAGCTGGTGGAGCTGGAGGCCTATCGGCTGGAGAAGAACTTCTCCGACGCCGTCAAGGGTCTGCACGTCTACGGCGCGAAGGTGGTGCAGCCCGCCGCGCTGGCCGTGATGGCCGCGACTAAGGCCGTGGGGTAAGGCGCTTCGTTAATGCACAATGCACAATTGGCAGAATCCGGAACGTTTCAGCTCTCATTCCGGGGTATGAGCAGACAATGCACAATTGTGTGGTGAACTGACGGCAGAAACTCTGTTTTGGAGGTAATACGAAACATTTCGTGCATAGTGAGGGCAAGTGACAGCCCGGTCGTGTGCGGATTCCCACTCTCTTCGTCTGCGCGGCCTCTTCCCCATTCTGGAGGGGAGCCGCGGAGGCGGGGGGAGTGGAGAAACGCAACTGTCCAAAAAACATCACAAAAAACCCACGAAAGGGGGTTATCGGATGACAAATGAAACAAAAGAAGCACTTCTGGAGCGTCTGCGCCGCAAGCTGCGTCTGGACGAGCCCGACGAGGAACAGCTGACCCTGCTGGAGGATGAGCTGCTGGACGCCGAGGCCGAGCTCAAGCTGGAGCTGAACGTGGACGAGCTGGACGAGGACTTCCACGCCAAGCTCGTGACCAAGGAGAGCCTGGAGTCGCTGCAAAAGGCCGAGCGCGAGCTGCTCCAGAGCGTGCGCCGGTATCGGAGGGTGTCATGCTGACGGCCAGCGCCGCCGACCGGCCCGGCGCGCGGGGGCGGAAAGGCTGGCAGCTCCACCGGCGCCGGGTGAGCACCGACGCGCTGGGGGAACAGGTCAGCGTCTTCGATATGGCCCACCCAGACGTGACCGCCGCCGCCGATGGTCCCCACGCCGTCTGCTGGCAGGTGTCCGGTCAGGGCCGGACCCGGGGCCAGCTCAACAGCGGCGCGGTGCAGGCGGAGCAGGGGGAGCGCTGCCGGGAGGTTTTGCAGGGCGCTCTGTTCTCCGACCTGAGTGTGAATGCGCGGGACCGGGTGGTCGTCGATGGTCACACCTACGAGCTGCGGGAGGTCCAAATCTGGCCCAGCTACCGCATGCTCTACGCCCAGCGGCTGTAAGGAGGCGAGCACATGACACAGGCGGAGCTGACGCTGGTGGACCTGCGCGCCCAGGTCAAGGCGGCGCTGTCGGGGATGAGCTGCACCGTGCCCTTTCAGGTGCGCGAGCGCTGGAACCGGCAGGAGTTGTCCGGCGCGGTGGTCACCTACGCGGAGAAGGACAACCGCTCCACGGAGTGCAGCGTGGTGGACGAGCTGAGCTATCAAATCGACATCTGGGCCCAGGAGCGCGGCGAGGTGACGGCCCTCTGCGCCGCTGTGAACACGGCCATGCTGAATCTGGGCCTCAAGCGGCAGGAGAAGCGGGAGGACGTGGCCGAGGACGGTCTGCGCCACTGCGCGCTGGTCTTCGGAGGCCGGGTGGATAAGCGGTTTATGCGATGGATTGATTGAAACACGCTGATATTCCGGAAAATTCGGAACTATCAGAACAATAAGGAGGATTACTATGGCACAGGGTATTGCGAGCATCGGCATCAAGGTCAAGGTCAACAGCGTGGAGCTGAACTACGTCCAGGAAATCGGCGCGCTGGGGGCGGCACCCTCCGAGCTGGACGCCACCTGCCTCAAGGACAGCATCCGGAAGAACGTCCCCGGCGTGCAGGACGTGCAGAGCTTCGAGGTCACCTACCTCTACGACAACTCCGGCTCGGACACCGACTACCGCCGCCTGCGCGCCCTTCAGGTGGCCGGGAACGCCGTGGCCGTGGAGGTGGAGCTGCCCGACGGCACCAAGTTCGCCACCACCGGCTTCATCAGCACCTATGTGGACGGCGCCAAGGTGGACGAGCTCATCACCGCCAAGCTGAACGTCAGCGTGCAGAGCGACTGGACCGTCACCAATCCCGCCTCCAACTGAGGCTTTTGAGCACATTTCACCGGTTTCAAGGGGGAATCGACTATGAAAAAGGCACACATTCTGCGCCTGGACGGCGTGCAGCTGCGCCTGCGGCTCACCGTGGCCGGGCAGCGCACCCTCCGGGAGCGCTTTGAGCAGGACATCCTCCAGCTGATTCTGGAGGCCGCGCTGGACGCCGAGCGCATGGCCGCGCTGCTGGACGCCGCCCTCAACTGGCCCGGCAGCGGCAACGAGATCCGCAGCGGCGAGGAGCTGTTCGACCGGCTGGTGGACGAGGGCTGGTGCGGTCAGGAGGCCTTCGGCGGTCTGGCCTTTGACATCGCCGCCGCCTCCGGCCTGCTCACCGAAGAGCAGGTGCGGCAGCTCAAGGAGTCCATGGCCCAGGCTGTGGACCACGCCTTCCAGGGTTTGGAGGAGGAGGCCGACGATGACCCTTTCCCGGCGGCCTGAGCGAGGAGGAACTGCTGCGCGCCGCCTGTCGCGTGGGGCTCCTGCCCGCGCAGGTGGAGGAGCTGACCTGGGGAGAGGCGAGGATGGTTCTGGAGGAGCGGCAGGAGCGCGAACGCCTCCGCGCCCAGCGCCTGGCCGTCATCGCCCACGCCCAGGCGGCGCTGACAGCCCGCTGCGTGCTAGAGGGAAGCATCGGGGAGGCCTATGAGTACTTCCCCTTCTGGACCGAGGGGGAGATTCGGGAGCAAAAGCTGGAAAAGTACCGAAATCTGCTGGAAAGCATGGCAATGAACGGGAAAAGCACCGCGAATCTATCCAAAAGACCAGAACACAGCCCACAGGACGCAGCGGCGGGCGCGCAAGGCGCAGACAACGGCCCGGACGGGCGGAAGGAGTTGACACAATGAGCACACGCGACGAAACCAGCGCCCAGCAGCGCAGCCGGGACAAGACCTGGCAGCGGACGGCGCGGAACGTCAGGCAGGTGACCAAGGCGATGCGGGAGCTCAGCAGC
>CACZUK010000157.1 GCA_902784305.1 Oscillospiraceae bacterium
AGCTCCTCGTAGTAGGAGACCCAAAATTCGTAATGCTGATTCAAGAGGACGCCTCCTCCCCTTTGTTCGCCTTGGGTTTGTCGCCCTCCGGGCTGAGATCGTACAGGTTCATGGCCAGCTTGAGCGCCACGGCGCAGCTGAGCACCTTGTCCTTGACGCTCCGGTCGGACTGGTTTGCGTGGATGGTGTCGAACAGGGTGTCGCCGGTGCGTTTCACCAGCTTTTCCTGCTTCATCATGGTGTTGATGGCCTCCATCAGCAGGTTCCGCTCACTTTTCGCGCCGCCCTGCTCGTTGAAGAAGGCCGCCGCCGCCAGCAGGGACCCGGCGGACACCGCCGCGCCGAAGGAGGAGATCTGTCCCCGGAAGGTCTTGGGAATCCTCCCGTTTTTCGCCACGCCCACGTCCTGGAGCACCTGCACCGCGGTGGGCAAAAGGCGGTCTACCAGTTTCTTGTCCATGCTCATCCCTCCAGCTTCTGCATCCGGGTGAAGCCGTTCCCGGTGGTGGCGCCCGCGCCGAACTGCACGATGGTCTCCTCCCCGAGGAAGCTGTCCAGCCGCGCGTCGCCCTCCGGCGTTTGAATCATCAGCAGGAACACGCTCTCGTGGGGTACCACCTGCTCATACCACAGATTTTTGCTGATGCCGTTTTCCAGGGCGTTGTGGGCCATGACGGGCAGGTCGATGTCCCGAAGCTGCTGCGGGGACATCAGCACCCAGTTGTCCGTGCCCAGAAGGTCCGTCAGGGGCTTGCAGTCCCCCTTGCGCACCTCCATGCCCTCTATGCTCTTGTGCGCCGCGGGGGAAAGCACGCCGTCCTCCGGGAGTTCAGGAATATCCGCCTCCTGAAAGCCCTTGCGCAGGCCAAAGGCGTGGAGCTTGCCCAGCACATGGCGCAGCAGCTCCGGCGTGGTGGCCAGTGCATAGGCGCCGCTGCCCTCGCTGACCCGCACCGGCCGGGCCAGCAGATCGCCGGCGAAGAAGTGGCAGGTCCCCTGCTGCTCGCCGCTGCCCTCGCTGCCGAAGATGGCCGTCACATCCTGCTCCTTCGTTTCATCCTCACCCTCCTGCTGCTTGCAGAAGTCCCGCAGGGCACCCTTCACGCCGCTGGCGTTCATGGTCGGTTCCCCCAGAACCGGGTCGCGCTCCACCTCCAGGTCAATGACCTCGTAGTTCGCCTCTCCGCTGCCCATATGGAGGTTGGTCAGGCAGGTCAGTCGGTACAATTTCGCGGACATGGTTCATTCCTCCTCACATTTCACTGCTGTACTGTAACAAAGGCGGTTGAAACCCGCCTTGCGGGCGTGAGCGGACAAACCCTTCAGGTACGCCGCAAACTCCTCCATCTGCTCCTGAGGCGTCTGCTTCTCTGTGCCCAGGAACAGGAACACGCTGCCCGCCGGAATCAGCTTCAACCCGATTTGTCCCTTTTCATAGCGGGTATTGCTGTTTTCTGCGTCTGTTTTGGTGATAAAGGTGCGATAGCTCCGGCTCTCGGCAATCATCAGGGAGCAGCGCTGCTTCAGCTCGTTCACGTCGCCCGGATGGTACACATCCGAAAGCGCCGCCGCCCACGCACAGGGGTGCGCCTCACCGTTCACCCGCACCGCGGCCGGGCAGCAGCAGGGCGGGAGGGCAAGTGCCTCCTTCTCCGCCTCCTCCACCTGAACCGCGAAGGGCGTGCGTCCCTGTCCCATGTACACCACGCCGTCCCGGCGGCAAAAGAAGCCGTCCTCCACCTGGGCGTAAAACAGGAAGGAGAAGTCCGGGTCCAGGGTGACGTACTCCTTTTTAAAGTACCCGCTGGGGGTTCCATCGTTCTGATTTTTCCCATTTCTGGCCTTTTTCTGACTGGAACGGTTGATGCCCGTGCGCATCTGCGTGCCGAAAACACTGCCCCGAAGCGCTCCCGTCTCCAGGCACAGCAGCTCCGCCCCGTCCCAGGCGGTTTTCTCATTGTACTCCTCCGGGAGACAGCGCGTCCCCAGAGCCGTCTCCACCAGCGCGAAGGAAGTGAAGGGCTGATACAGCCCCTTCCCTTCCTGCTCCTCTGGCAGTGCCACTCTGCCGCGAGGCGCGCTCATCCAGCGCTGTCCCTGCCTGTCCACCAGCAGAACCGGGGAAATGCAGTGGATTTTGCCGAATTTCTGCCCTTCGGACGTGATTTGATAGCTTTCCGCGCCGATATTCGCCCGGTCCTCTGGCTCCAGCCGGAAGCTGGGCTTCGGGCTGCGAATGCCCAGGTAGCGCAGCGCGCCGAAGGCCGCCGACTGGGAGAGCATCCGGTTGGAGTGAATCAGATAGGGGTTGCGCTGGGTTGGGCTGTTCTCGTGGGCGGCGTTGCGCTCTCCGCCCAGAAAGTAGGCGTCCAGCGGTTTCATGACAATTTTCAGCGTTTTCATGCCTCCGCCTCCTTCTTTTCCCTCATAAAGTGCAGCAGACGCACCGCGGCGTGCACCTGGCCCATGGTGCAGACGCACCGCGGCGTGCACCTGGCCCATGGTTCGGTTCAGGAACTGCGCCTCATCCTCCCCATTCAGCCGGTCAGCGTGGTCAAAAATCTGAACTGTGAGCTTCTCCAGCTCCTTCAGATAGCTCTTGAAGTTCTTCTGATCGGCGTTGTCAAAGAGGTTCGCAAAAAGGTTGTGGACGATGGTCTTCCGCTCTTCCGGCAGCAGAATGGCCCGATGGAAGAGCGTCCGAAACAGCTCAATCTGGTAGCCCGCGCGGGAAAGGTGCCGCACACCATCTGGACGGCCCTTTTGCCGCCACTCTGCGTTAAAATTTCTTGAAATCCACAAAGGATTCCTGCGAAATTTTGCCTTGATTGA
>CACZUK010000158.1 GCA_902784305.1 Oscillospiraceae bacterium
CGCCCGGCTGGTGCGGGAGTACGGTCTGGAGGAGCACGTCATCGTGCAGTCCTTTTTCCCGGACGCGCTGCTCTCCGCGGAGGAGGCGCTGCCCGAGGCACCCAAGCTGTGGCTGTGCCGTTCGCAGGATGCCTTCAACCGGGCCGTGGGGGAGGAGAGCGCGGACATCGTCTGCGTAAAAGGGACCCTGATGACCGAAAAGAACTGCAAAGCCTGCCACAAACAGGGGAAAAAGTTCTGCGTCTACTGGACCGGCGGCGAGGAGGTCCGCCGCGCCATTGAGCTGGGTGCGGACTGCTACTTCACCAACTACACCGACACGGCGCTGGAGCTGGAACGGGAGTATCGGAAGGAGTAGGGTCGCGGTTTTCGTGAAAATGAGCAAAAAACAGCGCACAAAGGGGGAAAACGCCTCTTTTATGCGCTGTTTTATTCACACACCCTCAAGATACACCAGCTCCGGCGGGTTGTTGATGCGGGGAATCAGGCTGTTGTTGGCCAGACCCCGGGAGATGACCAGACGGTTGTCCACCACGCCGCTGGTGAGGGGCGGAAACAGACCCTGACCGGGGCAGTAGACGCCGCGGCCAAAGAAGCGCCACTGACCGCCGTGGGCGTGGCCGGAGAGGATGAGCTCGATGGGCCGCCGGGCCAGAAAGCGCGGGTAGTACTCCGGGTGGTGGGAGAGGAGGATGTGGTAGCCGGGCTGGGCCTCGAAGCGCTGGAGCCAGAAGCGGCGGGGGTTGCGGAAGTGGAAGTAGCGGTTCTTGACCGGGTAGCGGGGCGCGTCGGGTCCGAGGCTGTGGCGGAAGACGCGGCAGCTGGTCACGGCCACGCTGGTCAGGCCGCCGATGACGATGCGCCGCCCGTTCAGGTTGATGGTGGCGTAGGCGCTGTCCAGCAGCACCGCGCCCTGGGCGCGCAGCAGCTCCACATCCTCCTGGCAGACCATCCACTCATGGTTGCCCAGAGAGTAGAAGGTGGGTGCCAGCTCGGCGCAGGCGCGCAGGAAGGGGAGCACGTTTTCCTCCACCTGGGTGACGAGGGTGTCGTTGTCCGGCTGGATGCTCAGCAGCAGGTCGCCGGGGATGGCGATGAGCTGCGGGCGCTGGGCGCGCAGAGAGCGGAGCACCTCGTCGGTGGGCATGTTGTGCAGGTCCGAGGCCACGGCGATGCGGCGCACGGGCAGGCCGGGAATGCGGTAAAAGGTTTCAACCACGCTTGTCACCTCCTTTTGTTCGCAACAGAATAACACAAGCGGAGCGAAAAGGCAAGGTGAAGCCGTCGAGTTTGCCAAATGTTTACAAACCGGACACTGTACTTTTCCCGCGCATCTGCTATAATACAGTTCAGATGGTCCCTGGACCATCCGAACGCGAAGCAGAGCGGGCCGTGGAGCGCCGCCACGGGCACAGCGCGGGCTGTGGGCGAGGGCGCGGCGCGGTGGACCCGCGATGACATTGGAGGCTCAAAAATGTATTATTATATGGATTGGACCTATATTCTGGTCCTGATTGGTGCGCTGATTTGCGCCATCGCGTCCTGGAACGTGAAGAGCACCTTCAACCGCTACAGCCGCACGGCCAACAGCCGGGGCATGACGGGCCGGGACATGGCGGAGCTGATTCTGCGCCGGGCGGGCATCAACGACGTGCGCATTGAGCACGTCTCCGGCTCTTTGACCGACCACTACTCTCCGGGGGAGAAGGTGCTGCGCCTCTCGGACAGCGTCTACGGCTCCACCTCGGTGGCGGCGATTGGCGTGGCGGCCCACGAGTGCGGCCACGCGGTGCAGCATCAGGTGGGCTATTTCCCGCTGGTGCTGCGCTCGGCGTCGGTGCCGCTGGCGCGGTTTGGGTCGTTTTTGTCCTGGCCGCTGATTCTCATTGGCATGCTGATGGGCGCCATGGGTCTGGCGCGGCTGGGCGTGCTGCTGTTCACCTTTGTGGTGATTTTCCAGCTCATCACGCTGCCGGTGGAGTTCAACGCCTCCGGCCGGGCGGTGGCGATTCTGGATCAGAGCGGCTGTCTGTCCCAGGCGGAGCTGGGCGCGGTGCGCAAGGTGCTCACGGCGGCGGCGCTGACCTATGTGGCGGCTCTGCTGTCCTCGCTGCTCCAGCTGCTGCGGCTGTTTTTGCTCACGCAGAGGCGGCGGCGCTGACCTGCGCGGCGGTGCTGCTGGCTGCTTTTGTTTATGCAGAGGCAGCGGCGGTGCTGCTCCGGCTGCTGCGTCTGCTCCTGCTCATGCGGCGGGAATTGGTTATTTTTGTGATGAAAACCGGGTCCCGGCGGTGTCGGGGCCCGGTTTTTGGTCATTTGCAATCGGCTCTAGCACCCCCGCCGCTCGCTGATGATTCGCGGCTCCTGCACCCAGAAGGGGCACTCCCGCCGCTCATTTCTAATTCGCGGCTCCTGCACCCTCAAGGGGCACTTCCGCCGCTCATTTCTAATTCGCGGCTCCTGCACCCAGAAGGGGCACTTCCGCCGTTCATTTCTAATTCGCGGCTCCTGTCGGCGCGCTCATTGTGAATTGTGCATTCACAAAATCACGCCGCCGCCCACCACATAGTCCCCGTCATAGAGCACCAGCGACTGCCCGGGCACCACCGCCCGCTGCGGCTCGTCAAAGACCACC
>CACZUK010000159.1 GCA_902784305.1 Oscillospiraceae bacterium
CAAGCATATGGACGATACAGATGATTCCTTCCTGGATGATTTGCTTCCCTGGGCAGTGACCATTCCTGATATTTGCAGAAAGTCAAATTGATTTCACGGTCGGCGGCTCAGGTGAGCCGCCGGTTTCATTTTTGCAAGGAACGTGTTATTTATCGTTTACGTTATTTATCGTCTACCCCGAACCCGACCAGCACCGTTTCAATAAAAATAAAAAAAACCTTCTCCAACCGGCCATTCAGCCGCCCGGAGAAGGATTTTTTCCTAAAAAACTCAGTCCGGCAGGGTGCTTTGACGCATTTCCTGCCATTTTTCCGCGTTTTCCCTGAGACGGACCGCAAAGTCTGCCTCAGGGCTTGTTTCGCTCCTGTGTCAACGCGGAGGAGGCGTCTTCGGTCTGCGGCTCGGGAGCCGTGTCCATGCCGGTGCAGGCGCACACCACCACCAGGCGGCTGTTGCGCTTGGAATACTCGCAGGTGGACAGGGTCAGCAGCATGGCGGGGTAGGCGGGCCGCTTTTCCGCCATCCAGTCGGCGTAGTGCGCACAGGAGGCAAAGAAGGCCTCGTACTCCTCACTGCTGGACAGCTCCGCCGCGGTGTGGTAGGGGAACTCCTGCGCCTCGCTCTCAGAGATGCGCATGACGACCACGGGCCGAAAGTGCCGGGTGCTGTCCCGGGTGTGGAAGAGGATGTCGCCGTTGGTGAGGCAGAAGTCCGCTGACTGGTATTTGGTCAGGTTCTGGAACATGGTTCCGTCCGCCATGTGATGACCGTAGACAATCAGGTTGTTTCCGTCCCCAATCCAACAGGCGCAGTCGGCAAACAGGGTGCCGTGGGAATCCGCCATGCCGTCGAAGCTGTGATTCAGGTAAAAATCACTGTCCTCCAGCGTCTGCACCACCGGGTAGTCAATCACCGTATTGGGCACGCTCAGCCAGCCCAGCAGGTTCTCATTGCGCTCGCGCAGCTCGTCCAGCCAGGGGTTCAGCGCGGCCAGACCGCGCCCCGCGGAGACATCCTCCGCGGAGGCGGCCTGTGCGGACGCATCCGGCGCGTGCGCCACGGCGGAGAGCTCCTGCTGGAGCGCTCGCGCGTCCGCTTCGGACTGGTTGAGCCTGTGCTGGTTCCAGAGCGCGAAGAGCAGCAGCAGGGCGCAGACGGTGTATACCAGACGTTTGAGCCGGGTCATAGGGCAATCGCTCCCAAATCAGCCATTACAGCTCCTCTCTGTGCCGCCGGACGAACCGGTCGGCTGTCTCAAACAGGGCGATGAACACCACAATGCCGCCGATGAGCCTGTACCAGAAGACGGGGTCCTGACCGTCGCCGGTGGGCTTGGGTCCGGTGCCGTCGGGGCGGGTGCCGTTGCCGGAGGTCTTGGACCCGGTGCGGCTGCCGCCGCCGCCCTGGGAGGGCTCGTCCAGGTCCTTGCCGTAGGCGCGCAGCTTCCTGGGAAGCTCGGTTTCGTGCTCATCGGACGAGCGCCAGTCCGGGTGCTCCCGCACCAGAATCAACACGGTGCGGTCGTTGGTGCTGCCGTCGGAGCAGGTGACCAGGGCGACCACCTGGGTGCCCCAGGGCTTGGCCTCAATCAGCTTGAGCAGCTTGGAACGGTACCAGAGGCTGTTCTGCTCCAGAAACTCCGGCAGGTGCTGGAAGCCGTCCTTCCACGTTTCCGGATTGAAAATCTGCTCCGTACCGGCGCTGATCTGGAGCACCGCCGCGACCTGATACTCCTGCTTTCCGTCGGGCGTGAGAATCTCGCCGTTGGGGTGCTCTGCAAAGAACTTTTTGTCCTTATACAGCGCCAAATCACCGAACATCAGGTGCTCGTCCATATTGTGGCCGTAAATGAGGGAATAGCGGTCTTTGAACGCGGGATTGCAGCGGGTATCCAGGAAGATGCTGCCGGCCAGAGACGTGTCCCCAAAGACATCCTTGTTCATGTACTCCAGATTGTCCTTGCCCTGGAGCACGGGGTAGTCGATATTGGTGCCCTCCAGCGTCAGCCAGGCGATGACATCCTTGTTGATGGCGCGCAGCTCGTCAAAGCCGAGCACCTGGCCGCCGTCCTCCGCCACCGGCCGGTATTGCCGAATGGAATCCTGTACACCGGCGGCGGAGCGATAGATTTGGGCGTTGTCCCAGATGGAATAAGCCGAAAACAGCAGCGTGGAGAGCACCATGGCACCGACGACCAGGTCGTAGACGCCGTTCAGGAGCTTTAAGACCTGCCGCGGCATCTCATTCAGACCTCAGAGGGATTCTTCTTGCGCAGGAAGAGCAGGAACA
>CACZUK010000160.1 GCA_902784305.1 Oscillospiraceae bacterium
TTTGGACGAGTTGTTCGCCGACGCTGGCGTTGGGCGTTCCCGAGGCGTCTGTCGCGCCGGACACGCCTGGCGCGACTCCGGCGCCTGACACGTTCGTTCCGCCGTTGACGAGTTCGTCCGTATGGGTGTGTTCGCCAGAATTTCCGTTAGCCCCGTCAGGACCTGCGACCATGTTTTGTCCGAACCGTCCGGTATAGGGGACCGCGGGAACAGGTCTGTCGCCCATGACCGCCGCGCCGGAACCCGACGCGTTGGCGACGTTGGACGCCGCGCCCGTAAACACTCCTCCATGACCAAACGCGTTCATGTCGACCCCGACGCGCGATCCAGGCCCTATTCTTCCGGGAGGCGTGCCTCCGCCAATCGGCGGTCCCGCGACCATGCCGGGCGCTCCTGCCGGTCCCGTCGCTCCAATCGGACCTTGCGGGCCAGCAGGACCTGTTGCGCCTTGAGGTCCCTGAGCACCAGTCGCACCCGTGTCGCCCTTCGGTCCCTGCGGCCCTGTTGCGCCGGTCTGTCCCCTCGGTATCCCGAACGAAAACACCCCATCCTCATACGCCGCCGTGGCACTCGCTCCCGGCTCCAGTGTGGTAGCCGTTGCGCTGGCATTGGCCCACACATCCCCCATCTCCGCCAGCACTTCCCGTGCTGCCTCTACGCTCTCATCTGCGTCCTCCACCCGCTCCGCCAGCAGCTCCAGGGCAGTTTTCTGCTCACTGGGCAGCGTTTCCGGCTCCTCCAGGGCGGGAAACACCACCGTATCCCACACCCGGCTCTTCGCCAGCACCTCGCCCACATACCACCGCAGTTCCGCTCTGCCGTGGCCCTGCCGGGCGGTGTCGTCGCTGCTGAGCACCCAGGTCACCGTGTCGCCCTCCCGCACCAGTTCGGGCACATAGGGCACCGCGTCCCCGCAGCGCTGGTGCAGCAGCTGGGCAGTGCCCTGCCCAAATGCTGCAAGGAAATCATCCAGCTCGAACGCAATCGCCCCAGCCAGATTTTCCCCGCGGCGCCCCAGCAGAATCTGACCGCGGTGCTTCCCTTCAACTCTCGTCACTCTCGTCACAAACACGCCCTTTCCTCACTGCTCAATGAACGTCACCGTCACCGATTTGTAGTAGAAAACCCCGTCTCCGATGTACCCCATGGCCTTCTTCACCACAGGCCCTGCCGCATGATTTTGCTGGAAAAGCGCCGGGTGGCTCCGGCCTTGTAGAGGCCGGTCAGGTAATCAAAGGCGATGAACGCGAACGCAATCGCGTAAAGATACATAGTTTCTCCTTCCTGCGCCGCGTGGCGCCGTTTTGTGTCCGATGCTTCAATACGACTGAAACAGGAAAACCACGTTCAGTGCGCCGTTGAAATCGTAGGCTCCCACGTTGCGGATGGTATAATACAGCGTCTCGCCGCTCACATAGAGCACAGACGGGAAAATCCGGTTGGAGTAGCTGCCGCTGACCCGGTAGCCGACGACTCCGAAGGGGACGTAGCCAAGCTCTGAGGTTATGTCGGGGCCGAATACGGCGGTTCCGCTCGCCGCGCCGTTGGCCGGGCAGGACACTCTCACACTGCGGGACGCGGTTATGAGAAAGGTGCGGTTGTTCTTGGTGAGGTTCCCGGAAAAGTTGAGAATATCTGTGGATATGCCCCCCATGCCGGTGATTTTGCCCGTTGCGTAAATATCGCCATTTCTCTTGAGCGCGATTCTGGTGGCACAGCTTCCTTGACTCACGGTTTCTGAGATGCAGAGAACGTCCTCCGGGCTGTACTGCTCGGACGGAATCAGCTCCACATTGGTGCCGCCGATTTCGCCAGAGTAGCGCACGAATCCTCCATTTGCGATGTAGAAGTCCCCGATCAACCCCATCTGCGCCCGAATGGTGCCCGTAATGTCCGCGGTTCCGTTTGTCAGGTCCAGCTTCATGCCCGACGTGCCGGAGCTGTAATTGGCGCTTTGAATCACGCCGCCAGTCAGGGTGCCGACGTTCGAGGACAGAGAGGATAAGGTGTTCACGTCGATTTTGCTCGCCGTGATGCTGTTTGTGCCGATGCGCGCCGCGTTCAGCGTCCCGGTGGTGATGCTGCCCGCGTCCAGATTCGCCACCGCCGCGTTTCCGAAGGGCCGCTGCACCCACGCGCTCCCGGTCCACTCGCTCACCCGGTTCCCGTTGGCTGTGTCGAACCAGAGGTCGCCCTCCGTCAGCCCGGCGGAGGAGGCCGGGGCGCTGGCCTGATAGAAATTCTTGTTCTTGCCGTTGGCGCTGAGCAGGGCGGTGTCTGCGGTGGACTGGACCCGGCGCAGGCGCTGCTCCACAGGCCCGGTGCGGTCACAGGCCCGGCTCTCGTCGCTCTGCCCGAAGCTGCGCAGCTGACAGCGGCAGGCTCCGTCCACGGTGAGGCGGACCTCCATGGCGGGCACGCAAACGCTGACGCCGCCGCGGTCCGTGACCGTCACCAGGTCGCCGGGCTGCACCTCCGCGCCGCCGAAAAAGCTGACCTCCAGCGTCGGATACTGATAGCCGCCCAGCTGCGTCCAAAGCGCCTCCAGCCGGCTCTGGGTCATGAAGGGGCACGCCAGCTCCAGCGCCTTGTCCGCGTCCCCGGCCACCAGGGTCAGGTCGCCCTCGCCGTCGGGGACCGTGCAGCGCAGTCCGGCCACGCGGCTGAGCCCGCTGTGGGTGTGCTCCCCGGCGTAGGAGCTCTGGGCGGTGACCACGGCGTCGCTGGCCGAGAACCAGACGAACCGCACCGCGCCCTCCCGGCTGATGACGCAGTTCCGGCCGCACAGCGCCGCCAGATACCCCAGCATCTCCCGACAGCTGTGGCCGGTGACGGTGCCCGTCACGGGGAGCTGAAGGCCGTAATTGAGGGTGGTCTGCTCCACCGTCAGGCTGCACTGGCCGGCCAGGTCCGCCAGCACGGCGGACACCATGGCACCGCTCTGGACCGTGGGCACATACTGCCCCGCCAGCGCGTACCAGGCCGCGTCGCAGGCGGTGAGGGCGGTGGAATCCTCCCCGCGGCGGCACTCCGTCACCACGAAGGTGCCCAGAGGGTGCCACACGAGGCTGCCGCCGGAGCTCTCCCCCAGCTGCGCGGTGAGGCGTTCGCCCAGCAGGTCCCGCTGACCGGTGAGCGTGGCCTGAATCGTGGCCGCGCACACCTGGCCCAGGCCGATGTCGCCGTCGCAGCAGGAGGCGGTGTGACAAAAGCTCAGAAGCTCGCTCTGAGCGAGGGTCAGGTCCCCACAGACCAGGCGCGCCTGCACGGGTCCGCTGCCCCAGGATGAATTGTTGCTCAATGTTACTCCTTTCCCGGTTGTTTCTGTGAAAAATGGGACGAAATTCGAAAATGAGAGGAAGGCCCGCCAGAGGGGAGCTCTCATCCCTTTTCGGCGCAAGTATAGCACATTCGTTCTATATCGTCAATCCGCAACTATTACG
>CACZUK010000161.1 GCA_902784305.1 Oscillospiraceae bacterium
CTGGAGCGCATGAGCCGCTACTACGCCGACAACGGCGTCACCAGCTGGTGCCCCACCACCATGACCCTGAAGGAGCCGGTGCTGGAGCAGGCCATGCACGCCGTCCGGGACTTCCAGACCCAGGGCGCGCGCTGTGCGGGCGTGAATCTGGAGGGCCCCTTCCTCTGCTACGCCAAGCGCGGCGCCCAGGCGGCGGAGAACCTCCACGCGCCGGACGTGGAGATGTTCAAGCGCCTCAACGCGGCCAGCGGCAACCAGATTCGGCTGGTGACCGTGGCCTGCGAGGAGCCGGGCGCCATGGAGTTCATCGAGGCGGTGTCGAAGATTTGCACCGTGTCCCTGGGCCACACCGTCGCCAACTACGACCAGGCCCGGGAGGGCTTCCGCCGCGGCGCGTCTCACACCACCCACCTCTTCAACGGCATGAACCCGCTGCACCACCGGGACCCCGCCGTGGTGGGCGCGGCCTACGACGCGGGCGCGACGGTGGAGCTCATCTGTGACGGCCTGCACATCCACCCCTCCGTCATCCGCATGATGTTCCAGCTCTACGGCGAGCGGCTGGTGCTCATCAGCGACTCCCTGCGCTGCGCGGGCATGCCCGACGGCGACTACATGCTCGGTGGCCAGCCCATCGAGATGAAGAACGGCAAGGCCACCCTCAAGGACAGCGACACCCTGGCCGGCTCCTCCATCAGCGTGCTGCGGGCCGTGCAGAACGTGGTCGGCTTCGGCGTGGCGCTGGAGAAGGCCGTCTACGCCGCCACCGCCGCCCCGGCGAAGGTCATCGGCATGGACGACAAAATCGGCAGCATCGCCGCGGGAAAATACGCTGATTTCCTGATTCTGGACGAAAATCTCAACCTGGAAGCCGTCTACATCGGCGGCAAGAAGTACTGCTGAGCGGGGAGGAGAGTCAGCTATGACCGTAGAACAGATTTGCCGGCTCTTCGGCATCCCGGGCGAGCTGGTCGCTGAGAAGAAGCTCAGCGCGGGCAACATCAATCTCACCTGCACCGCCCTGTTCCGGGACGAAAACGGCGCGGAGACGCGCTATGTGGTGCAGCGCATCAACGGCTTCGTCTTCAAGCAGCCCACCCAGATCATGAGCAACATCGAGAAGGTCACCGCCCACATCCGCACCCGCCTTGAGGCCCAGGGCGCGGACGCGGACCGGCTGGTGCTCCAGTTCCTCCACATCGCCTCCGGTGCCAACTTCTGGCAGGACGAGGAGGGGAACGTCTGGCGCGTCTACTACTTCATCCCCAACTCCGTGGCTGTGGACGCCACCGAGGACCCCGCGATTCTCCGGGGCGCGGGTTCTGCTTTCGGCCAGTTCCAGAAGTTTTTGCTGGACTTCGATGCCGCCCAGCTCTTTGAGACCATTCCCGACTTCCACAACACGCCCAAGCGGCTGGACCGGCTCTTTGCGGACGTGGCTGAGGACCCCTGCGGCCGGGCGGCGGAGTGCAGGGACCTCATCGACTACATCTCTGAAAAGCGGGAGCTGGCCGGGAGCCTCATCCGCGCCGTGGAGGCGGGGGAGCTGCCCCTGCGCGTCACCCACAACGACACCAAGTGCAACAACGTCCTCTTCGACGGCACCACCGGGGAGCCGCTGGCGGTCATCGACCTGGACACCATCATGCCCGGCCTGATGGCCTACGACTTCGGTGACGCTGTCCGCTTCGCCGCCAGCACCGCCGCCGAGGACGAGCCGGACACCAGCAAGGTGGCTCTGGACCTGAACAAGTTCCGCGCCTTTGCCGAGGGCTTCGTGGGCGCCCTGGGCGACACCATGACCGACGCGGAGCTGGACAGCCTGAGCGTGGGTGCCTTCGCCATCACCATCGAGCTGGCCTCCCGCTTTCTGGACGACTACCTCACCGGGGACCGCTACTTCGCGGTGAAGCGTCCGAACCACAATCTGGAGCGCACCGCCTGTCAGATTGCCCTGGCGAAGGACATGGAGCGCAAGCTGGACGAGATGAAGAGCATCATCCGGGAAATCGCGAAAAAGTGACGTACAGGCCGGATTAACCGCAAAAAAAGGCACTCTGACCCGCCGGGAGGAACACCCATGAACCGCGCTGACCGAATTCTCTACCACCCGCTCTTTCGCGCGCTTCTTGCGGAGATTGCCGAGCTGGAGCGGGAGCGCCCCTTCTGCGGCCACGGCATCGAGCACCTGCTGGACGTGGCGCGGCTGGCTCAGCTCTACAACCTGGAGGAG
>CACZUK010000162.1 GCA_902784305.1 Oscillospiraceae bacterium
AGGTAAAGGTGAGGCTGTTGTATTGGATGTCGGGGTCCTGAACCGTCAGCTCGTCCCCGGGCTGCTCCTCGGTGGAGGCGTCCTGCTCGTCGGCTTCCGGCTCGTCGATGGGGGCCTCTTCCTCGTCGGCCTCAGGCTCCTTGATGGAGGCGTCCTCCTCGTCGTTCTCAGGCTCCTCAGCGGGGGCGTCCTCCTCATCGGCTTTGGGCTGCTCGATGTGAGCCTCTTCCTCGGCACTTTCGGGCTCCTCGGTGGGGGCTTCCTCCTCCTTGGCCTCGGACTCCTCGGGCTCTGCCTCCTGGACCTCGGACGCCTCAGCGGAGACGGAGCCGTCCTCGGCGGCCCACACAGTGGTGCTGAGCAGACTGAGGACCATGCACATGGCCAGAATCAGTGCCAGCAGGGATTTCAGCTTCGATTTCATGGATTGCGCCTCCTTTTCTCACATGAGCAACGTGTCTGGAGTGTTCGGGGGACTGGGACGAAAAGGTCCCTGATGCGAAAAGTGTACCATAGAAAGGCCACATCTGTCAAGCAGTTTTCTGAAACCAGGCCGCGGCGGACTGCGTCCGCTGGCAAGCTGCCTGCGGGCTTGTCGCGGAACGATAGAAAAGGCTGACGGAGCGCGCAGCGGCTTTCCCGATGGAAGGCTTCGGGTATGGGGCCCTTTGCAAAGTCTCTTTTGCTGAGCGGGAGGTCTTGTCGCGGAACATGGTCAGAAAGTGACAAGGGACGCAGCGGCTTTCCCGATGGAAACCTTGCTCAGCGGGCCAGCTTGTCCCGGACCGTGAAAACATTGCCCTGCTTGCGCATTTCGAAGCGGTCGATGGCCTGAATCATGGTGGAGAGCTTGCTGAAGCCGTAGTTGCGGCTGTCAAAGTCCGGCTGCTTCTTGCTCAGCTGGTTGCCCAGGGCGCCCAGATGGCAAAAGCCCTCGTCATCGGCGATGTCCGCAATGCTGGAGGCCAGCAGCCGGATGGTCTTCTTGGACACGCCGCCGTTGGAGCTCTGCGGCACGGTACGCTTCTGGGTGCGCTGCTCCGACTCCGCCTTGGCGGACTCCCGGATGATTTCAATGTAGATGAACTTGTCGCAGCTGGCGATGAAGGGCTGGGGGGTTTTCTTTTCGCCCATGCCGTAGACCTTTTTGCCCGCCTCCCGGAGCCGGGTGGCCAGCCGGGTGAAGTCGCTGTCGCTGCTCACCAGCACGAAGCCGTCCACCTCGGAGGTGTAGAGAATGTCCATCGCGTCGATGATCATGGCCGAGTCCGTGGCGTTTTTGCCGGTGGTGTAGGCGTACTGCTGCACGGGGATGATGGCCGTCTCCAGCAGCAGCGGTTTCCAGCTGTTCATGTTCGGTGTGGTCCAGTCGCCGTAGATGCGCTTGATGGTGGGGGTGCCGTAGACGGCGATTTCCTCCATAATCTCCTTCAGGGCGGTGCGTGGCGCGTTGTCCGCGTCGATGAGCACGGCCAGGCGCTGCTCCGGGGCTTCGCTCATGGGAATCTCCTCCTGTCGTTTCCGTTTGGACCATTATAGCACACTCTCTGTCAAAAGCACAGCGAAAAAGGGAAAAAAGAAGTGACCCGCCGATTCAACCTCTCGGTGGGTCACTTCTCCGCTATCTTGAAGTCAAGTTTCATGTCTTAACCTCACTTTCCGCTCTCGCGTATTTGCTTCGGAAAAGGGCAATATCAAAACATCCATTTCTTCTCTGGATGGAGAATAGGGGGAAGGCTGGCGTAACGACCCAGCAGCCGCAGCTCCCTCCGGGAAAAGGAGTATCTGGGAACTTGAGATGAATTGCTTTTCTCTTGGCTGAGATAAAGATACCACAGACGGAGAGAAATGTCAAGCACTTTTTGAAAGTTTTTTCGGACAATTCCTGAGGTCTTCCGCAGACTGACAAATTGACAAGCGTCGGCGCTTGTGGTATTCTGTCGATAAGGGAATCACTGATTAAATCCGGCGAGAGCGGTGGGCGAGGGATTTTTCGTCAAATCGAGGCGCGGAAACGCAGGAATCCTTTGTGGATTTCAAGTTTTCGCAACGAAGAGTTGGCGGAAAAGACCCGTCCAGGATGCAGTCTATAAGATTGCGGAATTGTTGATTCAGACCGGTTTGCTGGTCTGCGCCATTCAAACCCTGATTCACCTGAAAAAGAAGTAACCGCCCCCAGTTCGCCAAGTAGGGGCGGTTATTTCTTTCCGCTAACTTTTGGGGAGCTGCTGCGCGCAGGGACGAGGCAGCTCTTTACCGATTTGATTATAACACATCGGCGGGGCGTTTGCAAGCGTCCCGCTGGTTTTTCTCATGCCTGTTTTGAGGTCCCTTCAGACCGGCAAATTGACAAGCGTCGGCGCTTGTGGTATTCTGTCGATAAGGTAAAGAGCTGATGAGGCTTTTGTGCGGCGGTTTGCTCCCCCTGACAAAAAGGAGGGGCAGCTTCTTTGGAGCCCTCTCCGGAAGAAAGGGGAGGGTGCTATGGTTGTTACATGGGATGCAGTTTCAGACCGGCCTGCTGGTCTGCGCCATTCAAACCCTGATTCACCTGAAAAAGAAGTAACCGCCCCCTGCTGCTAACTGTGGACGGTTACTTCTAATCACATCTACGGGGAGCTGCTGCGCGCAGGGACGAGGCAGCTCTTTACCGATTTGATTATAGCACATCGGCGGGTCGTTTGCAAGCGTCCCGCTGATTTTTCTCGTGTCCCGCTTACTTCTTATGGTAGCGGCGGTCCTCCTCCTCGTACTTCGGCTCGCAGGTGAGGGAGATGCCCAGCTTCTTGTACACGTCCTCGTCCACGGAGGAGAGGATGACGGTGCCTGCGTTTCCGCGCCTCGATTTGACGAAAAATCCCTCGCCAACCGCTCTCGCCGGATTGAATCAGTGATTCCCAAGATTGCGGAATTGTTGATTCAGACCGGTTTGCTGGTCTGCGCCATTCAAACCCTGATTCACCTGAAAAAGAAGTAACCGCCCCCCAGCTTTTCCAATAGGGACGGTTACTTCCAAACCTAACTATGGGGGAGCTGCTGCGCGCAGGGACGAGGCAGCTCTTTACCGATTTGATTATAACACATCGGCGGGACGTTTGCAAGCGTCCCGCTGGTTTTTTCTCGTGTCCCGCTTACTTCTTGTGGTAGCGGCGGTCCTCCTCCTCGTACTTCGGCTCGCAGGTGAGGGAGATGCCCAGCTTCTTGTACACGTCCTCGTCCACGGAGGAGAGGATGACGGTGGGCAGCTGCCGCAGCGCTTGCCGGGCCACCTCGTTGCCCGCGGCGGAGGAGGAGAGGGCAATCAGAATCTCATCGCTGTGCAGCCTGGGGTTCCGGGAGCCCATGTACTCCGTCTTGAGCACCTGAATCGGCTCGATGGCGGCGGCGGAGATGAGGTCCAGCTCCTGGTCAATGTGGGCCAGGGCCTTGAGCGCGTTCATCAGCGCAGAGGACGCCGCGCCCAGCAAATCTCCGGTGCGGCCGGTGATGACCCTGCCGTCGGGCAGCTCGATGGCCGCGGCGGGCAGGTCACCGGTGGCCTTCTGACGCTCCAGAGCGGCGTCCACGACCCGGCGGTAGTTGGTGCGCACGCCGGTCTGATTCATCAGCAGCTCCAGCTTGTAGCGGTTGTCCTTGCTCACGCCGTTGATTTTCTGGTCGCACAGGCACTTGTAATAGCGCCGGATGATTTCCGCCCGGGAGGCGTCGCAGCAGGCGGCGTCGTCCACGATGCAGTTGCCCACCATGTTCACGCCCATGTCCGTGGGGGACTTGTAAGGGCTCTCGCCCATAATCTGAGCCAGCATGGAGCGCACCACCGGGAAAATCTCGATGTCCCGGTTATAGTTCACCGTGGTCTTGCCATAAGCGTCCAGGTGGAAGGGGTCGATCATGTTCACGTCGTCCAGGTCCGCCGTGGCCGCCTCATAGGCCAGATTCACCGGGTGCTTCAGGGGCAGATTCCAGATGGGGAAGGTCTCAAACTTGGCGTAGCCCGCCTTCACGCCCCGCTGATGCTCGTGGTAGAGCTGGGAGAGGCAGGTGGCCATCTTGCCGCTGCCCGGGCCGGGGGCCGTGACCACCACCAGAGGCCGCTCAGTCTCGATGTACTCGTTGCGGCCGTAGCCGTCCGGGCTGACGATTCTGGTCACGTCGTTGGGGTAGCCGGGGATGCGGTAGTGACGATAGGTGCGGATGCCCATGCTTTCCAGCCGCTTCTGGAACTGCTCCGCCTGAGGCTGGCCGGAGAACTTGGTCAGACACACGCTGCTCACGTACAGACCCGCCTCCGTGAAGGCGTCCATCAGCCGCAGCACGTCCAGGTCGTAGGTGATGCCGTGATCCTGACGAATCTTGTTGGACTCGATGTCCTCGGCGCTGATGACGATGACCACCTCCGCCTGCTCCTTGAGCTGCACGAGCATTTGCAGCTTGGAGTCCGGCTCGAAGCCGGGCAGGACCCGCGAGGCGTGGAAGTCGTCGAAGAGCTTGCCGCCGAACTCCAGATACAGCTTGTTGTCAAACTGCGCGATGCGCTCCCGAATGTGCTCCGACTGCATTTTCAGGTATTTCTGGTTGTCAAAGCCTTTTTTCATGCTATGCGCTCCCCATCTGTGAAAGATTTTCATGCCGCCTGTGGCGGAGGGTATCGCCGCCGGAGACCCGTCCGGCTCCGGAAACCAACAACACGCAAGTCATTTTACCACAGATTACCGCCGCTGGCAAGACATAAATCTTTGGAAGGACTGGGCCAAAGCGTCCGGTCCTTTGACAATTGTGCATTGTGCATTGACAATTGTGCATTGCTCATTGAATCCCCGCCCCGCGTCTGCTATAATGGCCTCACCGCACAAAATCGGGAGGGAGGCGGCGAATATGAGCCAGACCCCGGACATCCACGCCCTGCTGGAGGGCGTGCGCGCCGGAACGGTGAGCGTG
>CACZUK010000163.1 GCA_902784305.1 Oscillospiraceae bacterium
GCGTCGAACAGCTTCCGGAAGAAGTCGTAGATTCGGAAGGAATCCTTCTTCCCGCCGATGACAGCCAGCGGCCGCAGGGTCAGGCTGCGGATGGGGTGCGCTTTGTCGCGCCCGTCCTCACTGTCCTCCGTGAGGTAGTCTTTCCGAGTCTCTGATACGCTGCCGCGCCCTTGCCCGAACTCGATGTGCCAGTCAATGGTGGAGATGCGCTCCCGTTCCGCCTCGCTCTGCCCCTCTCCCAGCTTGGCGACAAGCTCGGCGGCGTAGCGCTTGGCGCTGGAGCACAGCTCCTCGCTGAGCTCATAGGCCCGGTGGAAGGGGTACTTCGTGTGGACCATGGCCACCCCCGCGCAGGCGGAATAGGGGTCCAAATCTCCCACCATATCCCAGTACCGACGGTATTGGGGGGCGTTGGGGTTCTGGAGGGCACGGAGGATGGACACGTCCTTCAGCACCCGGCAGGCGTACTCAATGGTCATCAGCTCCGCGATGGGCATGGGCTTGTTGCCGCAGGTCAGGCAGCCGTAGAGGGTGTCTCCGTCCCGGGCAGGAGCTTGTGGAACAGCTCGATTTGTGTGTTCACGTCCCCCGCATAGGTGAGGGGAATCATCTCCGGTCCGGCACAGACAAAGCCTTTTTCCGTCTGGAGCTGAGAAAGCTCCTCTGCCAGTTGACGGAAGTGGATGAGGGCGGCCTCGGTCTGAGGGGTCACAGCGATGACGCGAATCTCCTCGCCCGGCTGGGCGTAGGCGTTGATGACGCTCATCAGCGGAAAGCGGGTGTCCCGGCCGCAGCGCAGCAGCTCGTTTTCCACCGGCTCGTATTACCCGCCCGCGGGGATTGCTACGTGTCCAGCAGGTGCTCAACCATCTTCCAGTCGTCCGGCCACATCTTACCCGCCCGCGGGGATTGCTACGTGTCCAGCAGGTGCTCAACCATCTTCCAGTCGTCCGGCCACATCTTACCCGCCCGCAGGGATTCCCCCGGCGGCCAATGCCGCCCCAACAACGTCAAAAAGCCCGTTCCGATTTGACCGGAACGGGCTTCTTTTTTTTCAATTTTTTCCGAACTCCCTGAGTCAGCCGCCGATTCATAGAACAGAAGCAAACAACACCCCACGCGGCACCGAAAAAAATCTTCAAAAAAACCGAACTCCCTCCGCGCGGCGCCGACCAGAAGAACAGAAGAAGGATAGGAGGGAACCGACGTGGAGAAACGGGTCATCGAGCTGGACACCAAAAAGCTGCTGAAGGCGGTCATCGCCTTCGCCACCGCGCTGCTGGAGGGCTGAGTCCTCCGGCAGCCCATTCAGCCAAAGGGAGGTGATACCATGCTGCTGAATCTCACCAACCACCCCTTCCACCGCTGGCCCCCTGACCAGCGGCGCGCAGCCGAACAACGCTGGGGCACCGTCCGGGACCTCCCATTCCCCGCCGTGGACCCCGAAGCCACCACCCATCAGGTGGCGCTGCTGGCCCGGAAGACGGTCCGACATGCGGCGGCGCTGAAGCCGGACGCCGTCCTCTGCCAGGGGGAGATGACCCTCACCCTGGTGCTGACGGCCCTGCTCCAGCGGGAGGGCTTCCCGGTTTACGCCGCCGTCTCCCGCCGATACAGCCGGGAGGTCAACCGGGGGCAGGTGGTGGTGAAGACCTCTGAGTACCGCTTCCACGCCTTCCGGGCCTATCCCGCCTGGCCGTGGCAGCCGTGACCCGGTCCGCCGCACCAAAACCGAAACGAAGCCCGTCCAGTGGTCGCCGGACGGGCAGTGCTTTTATGGCAGAATGTTGAACAGTCCGAAGCCCATGGAATTGCGGCTGCCCAGCCCCGTGTGGTAGAGAAATTCCAGCGCCTGCGGCGTGCCCCGGAGGCGGTAGGTGCCGCCCCAGGCCGTCACCCAGATGCCCTTGATGCGGGTGACGCATTTGTCCTGCATCCCCACGCTCCGGGCGGTAATGGTCAGCGGCTCCGCCGGGGGCGCTCCGGCGATGGCGGACCACTTCCGGCGGTAGTTCTCCTCCACCAGCCGGGAAAAGTCCTCCTCCAGCGGATTGACCGGGCAGGTTTTGCCGTCGGTCAGGGGGAGGTGGACCGAAATGGGCGAGTCCATGCGGATGGTCAGCTCCGGGGCGGTCAGGTGCAGCGTCTCCTGCTCCACCTCCTCCAGCACCAGGGTTTGACTCCCAAGCACACAGCGCAGGCCTGGCTGCAAAGTCTCCTCCAGCAGCGCACCCAGGGTCGGGTCCGCCGTGCGCACGGCCAGCTCCGCCCAGTGGGGATAAATCAGCCGTCCGTTCTGCCGCTGATGGGGTCCGTTCAGCCGTCCGAAGCAGAAGAGCTTGAAGTGGGAACCGCCTCCGGCACCGTAGCCGCGCTCGTGGAGGAACGCGCTGTAGTCCGGGACGGAGCGCATCAGGTGGTAGAGCATCCCCTGCACCCGGGTCTGATAGGCCATGGGCAGGGTGAGAGAATCCGTCCGAAAGCGGAGCTG
>CACZUK010000164.1 GCA_902784305.1 Oscillospiraceae bacterium
TACACATACCGCAGCTGCTCCCGGGCGACTTCCGCAAGATGGTACACCAGCGCCACATCTGTGGCCGACCGGTCCAGCATGTGAAAGCGTGGGAAGAACCGGGAGAGGTGCAGGGGAACCTCCGCGCCGATGACGGTTCCGTTTTCATCCCGCAGACCGGCGACCCATGCACTCAGCGCCCGGATTTCCGCCTCGGAATCGTTCTCTCCGGGCACGATGAGGGTGGTCAGCTCCACATGACAGCGCTGCACCGCCCGGGCGATGAAGGCCAGAACGGCGTCCAGACTGCCCCCCAGCACGGTGGAATAGTACTGCCGGGTGAAGCCCTTGAGGTCGATGTTCATGGCGTCGATGTGGGGGAGAAGTGCCTCCAGCACCTCCGGCTCAGCGGTGCCGTTGGTGACCAGCACGTTCCGCAGCCCCGCCTCGTGGCTGAGCCGGGCGGCGTCCCGAACGTACTCCCAGCCAATCAGCGGCTCGTTGTAGGTGAAGGCGAGGCCCAGGTTCCCCCTTGACCGCAGCTCCAGCGCTCTGCGCACCAGCGCCTCCGGGGAGAGGAACGCGGCGGTATCGGCCCATTCCATGGCCTCATCAGACCAGGAGATGCCGGAATTCTGGCAGAAGGGGCAGCGCAGATTGCAGCCGTAGCTGCCCACGGACAGAATCCGGCTGCCGGGAAAAAACCGCCGCAGGGGCTTTTTCTCGATGGGGTCCAGGGCGAGGGCGGTGAGCCTTCCGTAGTTTTCCGGGACAATCACCCCGTTGACGCACCGGCGCGCGCCGCAGAAGCCTCTGCGCCCCTCCGGGATTTCACAGTGGTGAAAGCATACATCACAGCGGGCCATGTGGTTCCCTCCCAACAGAATCCGGTTTTTTGGTCATTTTTTGATGGACAACGCGGCTCAGAGCCCGAAGCCCCTTTGCTGTCTTTCACAGATTTCAGGTGTGGCGGATGACCTCAAAGCGCTGAAGCGTCACCGGCTCCCAGGGGGCGATGCGGGCCTTCTCCCGGGCGATGGCCACCTGCCGCTCCACGGTGTCCACGCCCTCCAAATCGGGCAGCAGAAGCCCGCGGCGGCTGCCCCGGCTCACAATGACGCCATAGCGCTTCACGTCCAGCTCGGCCTCGGAGCGGATGTCCTCCGGCTCTCCCAGCACGTCCACGTGGATTTCCAGCCACCTGAGCTCCTCGGGCCGGATGGGGTCAAAGCGGGGGTCCCGGGCGGCGGCGCTGACCGCGTTGTGGATGATTTCCTCCGCCAGATTCTGCCGGGTGGGCAGGATGGTGCCGATGCAGCCCCGGAGCTGTCCCTTTTTGTGGATGGAGACGAAGGCGCCCGCCCGGGTCGTCGTGAGCGCGGCGGGGAGGCCGGCGGGGGTCTTCATCACGACTCTGCCGCGCACATACGATTCCACGGACTGCCAGGCCAGCTGCACCCAGGGGTCGCTTTTGGCACGAATTGCTGCAAAAATCTGCTCCTGGGTCCGCTCCCGGACGGCTAGGAACCGGCGCCCCGCGTCCGGCCCTGTGGGACGGAAGGCGCAGACGCCGTAGCCCACGCCGGTGATGTCCTCGTGAGAGAGACGGCGGGCCTCCACCGCCTGCCCATCCGGGCCTTCCGGCGCGAAGCCGTAGGGACCGTAGCTTTGCAGCTTGTGGGACAAATCTCCGCTGGCGATGTAGACCACTCTGCGCCCCGTTTTCTCCACGGCACGCTGAATCACCTGGCCCAGCCGGTAGTGGTCTTCCAGAGGCAGGCCGGACAGTCCGATGCGCACCAGCTTGAAGTCACTGTAAACCTTCCGGATGAAGTACAGAGGCACCATCGTGCCGTGGTCCAGCTCCGCGCAGCGCTGTCCGCGGGAGATAACAGGCAGACCGGCCTCGGCGGACAAGCGCTGGATGGTGTCTGAGAGCGCGGTGTCGCAGCTCTCGCGAAAGTGAACCTGGGGCGCTCCAAACTGCCCGAAATCGCCCTCGGCGGTTCTTTTGGGGGAGATTTGGAAACAGTTGGAGTACATGGCGGCGTGGGGGCTGGAAATCAGGATGGTTTCCGGGCGCAGCGCCGCGATTTCCCCGGCCACGCGCTCATAGGCGGCCTGGGTGCGCGGAATCTGACGCTCGCCGCCCCGGCCGACCTCCGGAACGATCAGCGGTGGATGGGGAACCAGATAGGCTGCAAGAATCGACATAACGATACACCTCCCTGTGTGTGGGAAAAAGAGCGGGAAGGACCCGGCCCTGACCAGCCGCGCTGCTCCGCGGCTCGTTTTCTGCCGGTTTGGGCCGCGGCGTCTGCCTCAGACACGTTCCATACGACCACTATACCACATTGTTGTGGAAATAGCTATCCCAATCCTGTTTTTTACGCTGCCCCACCCGGATTTCTTCACAAGGGCAGCTCCGGGAGACGCTGGAGCGCTTCATCAACGAGGGCCGCGGCGCTCTTATCTGCAACATCCTGTAAAGCACCCCTGTCCGGAGCGGGAAACCGGTTCGGACAGGGGGTGTTTTGCTGACTGTGGGGAATGTGATAGAAAGGAGAAAAAGAGCACTTACCGGGGAAGTGTTGGGCAATGTGTACCAACGTGGTTCAACTGGTGCGGAAAAAACTGGTCATCGCAAAGCTGCTTTGGAACCGTCTTTCTTCTTGCTTTCTTACTGGGTTTGTAGTAAAATTAGAGTCTAAACAGTTGTCATATTTACCCTGATTTAGGCAGCTGCCGGAACCTGTTAAACCGTATCCCACACTTCGAAGAACACCTCTGAAAGGAAGGCATCTGTCTGTTGAACGCCGAAGGCGTGGGATGGGGCCCTTCTGAGGGGTTCCGCCCGCGCCGCCGGCCCTCTGTCGAAAAAGAAACAATCAAGCGGAAGTTCACGTTTTGCTGTGGCTGCCTCTGAGGTCCTGCCAGGGGGTTCCCTCTGCTGCATCGGACAATACCGCTCCGGGAGCTGGGACAAGTGGCCGCAGTTTTTCAACGTGCTGATGGGCCAGATGAGCCTGGTGGGCACCAGACCGCCCACGGTGGACGAGTGGGAGAAGTACAAGTATCATCACAGAGCGCGCCTTGCCACAAAGCCGGGTCTGACCGG
The DNA here is from genome assembly GCA_902784305.1 of Oscillospiraceae bacterium. Classification (GTDB taxonomy): domain Bacteria; phylum Bacillota; class Clostridia; order Oscillospirales; family Oscillospiraceae; genus Onthomonas. Next base: position 3,098 of record CACZUK010000164.1, read on the forward strand.
CATGTGGCAGGTGAGCGGTCGGAACAAAATCACGGATTTCGAGGAAGTGGTCAGGCTGGACACCGAGTACATCAACCACTGGAGCATCGGGCTGGACATCCGCATCCTGCTGAAAACGGTTAAAACGGTTTTGACAAAGGACGGAGCGATGTAAAACCCGGGCAAAATAAGAGGCTGTATTCACAAGGTGCCGCACACCATCTGGACGGCCCTTTTGCCGCCACTCTGCGTTAAAATTTCTTGAAATCCACAAAGGATTCCTGCGAGTCCATCTGGCGCACTTCACTTGTGAATACAACCTCTAAGGCGCACAGGGCGGCCTGTCACACAAACAGCCGAATGAATGACAGAAAAGCAAAGGCTCCGGTATTTGGGGCCTGATGTGGAGAGAGCAAAAGCAGTAGAATTCCTATGAAAACGCATGGAACACGCAGCATAATCGGATTAAGGAGAGAATGAAAATGTATGATTATTTAATTGTTGGTGCTGGCCTGTATGGCGCGGTCTGCGCGAGAGAATTAACGGATGCCGGAAAGAACGTCCTTGTGATTGATAAGCGCAGCCATGTGGCTGGGAACGTGTATACGGAAAAGGTGGAAGGCATCAACGTGCACATCTATGGCGCGCATATCTTCCACACCAACCTGCCGGAGGTCTGGTCGTATGTCCAGAGGTTCGCGACGTTCAACCGCTTTACCAATTCGCCTGTGGCCAATTACAAGGGGGAGCTGTACTCCCTGCCCTTTAATATGTACACATTCAATCGGATGTGGGGGGTCGTGACTCCGGATGAGGCCGCTGAGAAGATTGAGGAGCAGAGGAAAGCGGCAGGGATTACAGAGGCGAAGAATCTGGAAGAGCAGGCCATCTCTCTGGTGGGCACGGACATCTATGAGAAGCTGATTAAGGGGTATACCCAGAAGCAGTGGGGAAGACCCTGTGACCAGCTTCCGGCCTTTATCATCAAGCGGCTGCCCGTCCGCCTGACGTTCGACAATAACTACTTCAACGCGCTGTTCCAGGGAATCCCGGTGGGCGGATACACGGCGATGGTTGAGAAGATGCTCTCCGGAATCGAGGTGCAGACCGGCGTGGATTATCTGGAAGACAAAGAGCATTGGGATGCACAGGCGCGGAGGATAATCTACACCGGACCCATTGACGCCTATTTCAACTTCTCCCTTGGCACGCTTGAGTACCGTTCCGTCCGCTTTGAGACGGAAATCCTTGATAAACCCAACTTCCAGGGCAATGCCGCTGTGAACTACACGGATGCCGAAACCCCCTGGACCCGGATTATTGAACACAAATGGTTCGAGTTCGGCAAGGATGAACAGGGGAAGGAGCTGCCCAAAACGGTCATCAGCCGTGAATACAGCTCTGAGTGGAAGCCGGGAGATGAGCCGTACTATCCGGTCAACGATGAGAAGAACGGAAAGCTGTATCAGGCCTATCATGCCCTGGCCGCGAAGGAAGAAAAGGTCATTTTTGGCGGCCGATTGGGTGAGTATAAATACTATGATATGGATCAGGTCATTGCGGCGGCACTCACCTGTGCAGCAAAGGAAAAAACCAGTAAAGAAGATTGTCATGGTATGTGAGGTCTTCGGCGGAGGCGTGTTCCTCCAATCCGTGTGAACCTTTCGTTTGGAAAAGCAAGATACATGGACGCGGTGGAGCGCAACGCGGAGCTGATGGCGCAAAACCGCAACGCGGACGGCATGATGCTCAGGATGGACTGGGAAGCGCGCATCATCGGCAACAAGATCGTGGATGGAAAGCGCGTCACGGGCATCGGCGAGAAAATCCGCTCCGGGAGCTGGGACGAGTGGCCGCGGTTTTTCAACGTGCTGATGGGCCAGATGAGCCTGGTGGGCACCAGACCGCCCACGGTGGACGAGTGGGAGAAGTACAAGTATCATCACAGAGCGCACCTTGCCACAAAGCCGGGTCTGACCGGCATGTGGCAGGTCAGCGGTCGGAGCAAAATCACGGACTTTGAAGAAGTGGTGAAGCTGGACACGGAGTACATCAACCACTGGAGCATCGGGCTGGACATCCGCATCCTGTTGGTATGCAGGCGGGCGATGCGCCAATCACCTGCGCTGACTCAGAGGCGTTGGAGAGGGACGATGGATTCAGGCCGCAGACAGGCATCAGAGAAGGTCTGAGG
>CACZUK010000165.1 GCA_902784305.1 Oscillospiraceae bacterium
AGAGCAGAATGAAGCTCCAGCAGATGCTCTGCTGCCAGAGGCGGGCCCAGCCTTCGCTGTACCAGGCGGGCATGCGGACCAGATGCACCTGGTCCCACAAGGCGTGGTAGAGCACCATGCTCACCAGAGACAGGCCCCGGAGGGTGTCCAGGAGCTTCAGCCGTTTTGCACTGTTTTGATTCATCTTTGGTTCCTTTTGCTCCTGTTTGCGCGGGAAATTGAGCTGTTTTCTTCCCTCTTCTCCCTCTTTGCGGGATGAGCGGGCAGAGCATCAGCAGAAAACGCGAACGGCTGCTTCGGAACATTCGCGACAAAACTGCGTGACCGAGCCAACACATTCCGGAGGCGTTCCGATGCCGTCCCACAAAACATTTTACAATAGAAGCGAGGAAATATCCACAAAAACTTTTGTTGAAAGGAAACTATGCCGCCCGAAGGAGGGCGCGGCCCCGCGTCCGTCAGAGAGGGCCAAAAGGCGCTGCGGAACCCTTCCACCCCGCGCCCGTCAGAGAGGGGCCAAGTCGCGCCGCGGAACCCTTCCGCCTCGCGCCCGTCAGAGAGGGGCCAAGTCGCTCCGCGGAACCTTTCCACCCCCCTTCCCCCGAGACGCCGTCCATCTACTGCTCAATCAAATCCACCGCCGCGTCCACCACATACTGCACCCCCTCCACCCAGGAGTACTGGGCGAAGCTGGGAGTTCCGGCGTACATGGTGAGACTGCGCGTCACGCCTCCGGCGTCGGTGAAGCGGACGTTGAAGAAGTCCGTGGCCTCCAGCGCCTGCTGGAGCGTAGCGGCCTGGGCCATGGTCAGAGGCGGCCACTTGAGCTTGAGGGTGGTCTTTCTGGCCACGATGGTGCCCACCATCTTTCCGCTGGCCGTGCGGATGACCACGCCCTTGAGGGCTGGTGTGGGCATCAGCACATTGTTGATGTACAAATCGCTGATAGATGCCATTTTTCCTGTTCCTCCCAACTGCTCCGCGGCAAAAAGCCGCTTTCATCCCCGCCGCCGCGCGACCTACAAACCACAGTTTTTCTCACATCGGACCGCTCAACGGAAACCGCCCCTGTCCGGCAAGGCCGCACGGCTGCATAACTTTTTCGCGGCAAATCCCGCTACCGTCCCCGCCGCCGCGCGACCTACAAACCACAGTTTTTTCTCACACCAGGCCGCTCAGCGGGAACCGCCCCTGTCTGGCCAGACCCCGAAGCTGCCGCACCGTGCTCTCCGCCACCACGCGGCCGTCCAGCACCACCTGCACGCAGACCGGCTCCTGAGTGCCCATGCGCTGGGCCAGCCGGTCCGCAAGACCATCCATCCAACCGGTGTTGCGCTCCAGAGGCAAGATCGCCTCCCGGCCGGCCTCGCCGCCGCCCAGCAGCGTGCTGCCGCTGGCCCCGAAGAGGGTGGGCGCGTCCAGAATCCCGCCCTGCGCGTTCCACTTGAGATGGAAGCTGGGCAGCGGAATTTTGCCCTTTGACCAGGTGATTTCCACCTTTGGCAGCTTGATTTGGAACTTTGCCGACAGCTTGTCCAGACCCAGCGCCTTGACCACCGTGCCCTTCCAGCCCTTGAGCAGCCCCACCGTGCAGCTCACGCCCTTGCCCAGGCTGCCTTTGACCCAGCCCGACACGCTGGACCAGCCGTCCTGCACCAGACCCACGGCCTTGCTGACGTTGCCGCCCAGATGCTTCTTCACCCAGTCCTTCACATTCGTCCAGCCGTCCTGCGCGAGCCCCACGGCCTTGCTCAAGCCGCCGCCCAGATGCTTCTTCACCCAGTCCTTCACGCTGGTCCAGCCGTCCCGGGTCAGGCTCACAAGCTGCTGAATCGACGGATTGTCGGCCCAGCTGTCCCGGAAGCTGTTCCACAGCTCTTTGGGCCCCTGGAGCCAATCCACCTTCAGGAACACCAGCGGGTCCATCCGGTTGAGCGGGTCAATGAACTGGGTTTTGAGCCATTCCAGCGGTTTCAGGCCCATCAGCAGGTCCAAACTGCCGCTCAGGTTCTCAAAAACGTGCTCCAGCGCGTTCAGCGCCCCCACCGCCAGGTCCGCGGTGTACCCGGCCAGCGGCGCGAGCACGCCGTCCCAGACCGCCTTGCCCACGCCGGAAAGCAGCTCGCAGGCCTTGCCCACGGTCCCCAGCGCCGCCCCCAGCGCGCCCAGCGCGGCGGGCGCCGCCTCGTCGATGCCCCACTTCGCCAGCGGCTTCAGGATGTGCTCCCAGCCCCAGCCCAGCGCGCCGCTGAGCTGCTTGCCCAGCGCACCCGCCGCCTTTGACAGCTCCGAAAAGTGCTTGGGAATGGTCCACTTCCGGCTCTGGAAGAACTCCTTCAGCCGCTTCCACACCAGCCCCAGCACCCGGCCCAGGCCCCGCAGACCCCCCAGCGCGCCGCTGAGATTCCAGCTGCCGCGGGCGTAGGAGCCTCTTCGGGCACTTCTCCGGGCGCTTCTGCGCCTTTTCGCGGATTTTTTCCCCTTGAGCGGCATATTGAGACGATTTATCTCGTCAAAGTCCAGCACCGAGCGCAGATGCCGCCCGCTGCGCTGGCTCCGCTGCCAGAGCACCGCGGAAATGCTGCTGAGCTCCCGCATCGCCTTGGTCACCTGCCTGACGTTCCGCGCCGTCCGCTGCCAGGTCTTGTCCCGGCTGCGCTGCTGGGCGCTGGTTTCGTC
>CACZUK010000166.1 GCA_902784305.1 Oscillospiraceae bacterium
CCTGTCTGCCGGAGATTTGCCCCGCCGCCGCTGTTCCCCGCCTCATCGCCGCTTTTTCCGCCTCACTTTGGCGAATTAACTTGACATTTCATACAAAAACTTCTATAATGCGGGGTAGTGTTTTTGGGAGGGGCGACCCTCCAAGCATAGTAATGATAAAAGGATGATGAAGATGTTCCCTCGTTCCAGCGGAATTTTGATGCACCTCTCCTCTCTGCCCGGCCCCTACGGCATCGGCGGCATGGGCAAGGAGGCCCGGAAGTTCGTGGACTTCCTCTACAAGGCCGGTGAGAATTACTGGCAGATTCTGCCCCTGGTGCCCCCCGGCGGCGGTGCCTCCCCCTACATGTCCCCCTCCTCCGCGGCGGGCAACCCCCTGTTCATCGACCTGGAGGAGCTCCGGGACATGGGCCTGCTGGACGACGCGGACCTGCGCACCTGCCTGTACACCGACGAGCGGCGGGTCAACTATGAGTGGGTGACCCGTCACCACTACGAGCTGCTTCACAAGGCCCACGAGAACGCCGACGCGGCGCTCATGGCCAAGGTGATGCAGTACGCCCAGGGCGAGGCCGCCGACTGGCTGCCCGACTACGCCCTGTTCATGGCCATTCACGACCACTTCAACCTCCCCCTGGCCGACTGGCCCGACGAGGATTTGAAGCAGCGCAAGAAGGCCACTGTGGAGAAGTACCGCAAGAAGCTGGCCAAGGAGATGGGCTTCTACCTCTTCACCCAGTACCTCTTCTTCCACCAGTGGCACGCCCTGAAAAAGTACGCCAATAAGTACTGGATTTCCATCATCGGTGACATTCCCTTCTATGTTTCCCCGGACAGCGTGGACGTGTGGGTGCACCCCGAGCTCTTCCGCGTGGACCACAAGACCCTCAAGGCCGACTTTGTCGCCGGCGTGCCCGCCGACATGTTCTCCGCCACCGGTCAGTTCTGGGGCAACCCCCTCTACAACTGGCCCAACCACGAGAAGGACGGCTATCAGTGGTGGTGCGACCGTATGCGCCACACCAACGACTTCTACGATGTCATCCGCATCGACCACTTCCGCGGCTTCCACTCCTACTGGGAGATTCCCGCCGACGCCAAGACCGCCATGGAGGGTCAGTGGCAGCCCGGCCCCAGAATGGCCCTGCTGGAGGCCATCGAGGAGAAGGTGCCCGGTGCCAAGTTCATCGCCGAGGACCTGGGCGACATCGATCATGAGACCTGGGAGTTCATTGCCGGGTCCGGCCTGCCCGGCATGCGGGTGCTCTGCGACGCCTTCAACGACGCCTGGGGCAACTCCGCTTTCCTGCCCCGCAACTGCATCGCGGACAGCGTGATGTACACCGGCACCCACGACACCCCCACCTTCATGCAGTGGTATCTGGACCAGGCCACCGAGGAGCAGCGGGACTTCTGCAACCGCTACATGCGCCTGCACTACGGGGACAGCGTCCACTGGACCGCCATCGCCGTGGCCTTTGGCAGCGTGTGCTCCCTGGCCATGGTGCCCATGCAGGACGTGCTGGGCCTGGGCGCCGACTGCCGTATGAACACCCCCGGCACCATGGGCCCCGAGAACTGGAGCTGGCGCGTTCGCCGGGAGAGCCTCACCGACGAGGTGGCCTACAAGCTCCGGGAGCTGAACGCCATCTACGGCCGCCTCTGATTTGGAAACTATTTGGGCGTGATTTGGCTGGATTTGGCCCTGGGCCGGACGGATTCGCCGGATTTGGAGCGGGAGGAGCACGCACGGCTCTTTGAGCCTCAGCGCTGGGCGGAGCTGGAGCGCTGCCTCCCCTCCGTGCGCCGGGAGAGCGTCGCCGGGCGGCTGCTGCTCGGTCTGTGCCCTGTGCCCGGCGGAGGTGGGCGTGGACATCCAGCGCAATCGGGAGATTCTGCCCGGCATCGTTCGCCGCTTCGCCCCCGCCGAGCGCGCCGCTCTGGAACAGCTCCCGGAGGAGGGGCGAAACGCTGCCCTGTGCCGGCTCTGGAGCCTGAAAGAGGCGTGGTGCAAGTGCACAGGGGAGGGGCTGACCGTCCCCCTGGACCGCGCCGTGTTCACACTGGACCCGCTGAGCATCAATCAGCCGGAGTTCACCGTGCGGACCCCGGAGCCGCCGGAGCCGGGCTGGAGCCTGGCCGTGTGCGTGCGCACCCGGGAGCCGTTGACGCTGCGGGTGCGCGCGGTGGACCTGTGAGAGGGTCCGCATAAGCTCCCATTTGTCTCCATTGCTTCGAACCGGAGGTAATTTGCCTCCGGTTTGTCTTTTTCCGGGGGCAGCGGCAGAAAAAGGTCGGTTTTCCGGGAAAAAGCACTTGCCCTCCCGGCGC
>CACZUK010000167.1 GCA_902784305.1 Oscillospiraceae bacterium
GCTCACAGGAGCGCTGCTCTCCCCCTCCGCGTCGGCGCTAAGCGAAGCGGCGGGCTGCTCCGGTTCCGTTTTGCTCGTCTGAACATTCACATTGAAGCGCGTGCAGCCAGTCAGAAGCGCCAGGCACAGCAACGCGGCCAATCCCTTTTTCATGTCTATTTCCTCCAGTTCTGGGCCAGAGCTCCGCGTCTCCGCCCGTTTCGTCATCATCCTATCACAACCGCGGGCCGAGTGAAAGGCCAAAGCTGTGACGGTTCAGCAACAATTGATTACACCGCACCCGCCTGTGTCCGCTGGGACGCGGCCTCGCTCCGCTCCGGGTCCTCCGGCTCCAGCTCCACCGCAAAGCGGTCCACAAAGCCCTGAATGATGCGGGCGCTCATGCCCCACAGCACCTTTCCCTCCCACTCCCACAGCGGGGAATCACTCTCCCGGCCGTAGTGGGACAAAAAGGGATGCAGCGCGGGGGAGCTCGCCCCGTAGTCCGGCCGGAGCACATACCGGGCCACACCGGGCGGGTGGTCACACAGCCAGCGCAGAGGGATGGTGAACACCTCCTCCACCTCGGAGCGCTGGGGCCGCAGCTCCCGCAGGCTGTCCACCGCGCCCACAAAGACCTCCACCCGCTCCCCGGTCCGGTGGCGCAGGCTCTCCAGATGGGCCAGAATGCGAACCTCCCGCAGCCCCAGCTCCTCCTCCGTCTCCCGGAGGACACAGGCGCGGGGCGTCTCCCCCGGCTCCACGCCGCCGCCGGGCAGGCACACCTCTCCCGGCTGACGCTTCAGGCTCAGGCTCCGCCGCTCCAGCACCAGCTCCGGCCCCCGCTGCCCCTCCCAGAGCAGCAGCAGCACCGCCGCGACGCGCTCTCCGGCCGGTTCCGGCTCCGGGAGGGCGGAAACTGCCCTGTAAAAGCGCTTATTGTTCACAAAAACACCTCTATTTCACATCAGCGGCGCGAATACACGCAGCAGGGAGCGGTAGCAGCGTTTCATCCAGCCCAGCCGCACCGCCTGCTCCAGCTCCACCCGCTGACACTGGCTCTGCACCTCCAGAAAGCTCCGGCGCACCTGCTTCACCGCGCTGGAGCGGTACATCCACACGCCGCACTCGTAGTGCAGATACAGGCTCCGGTAGTCCAGATTCACCGTTCTTCACCCCGGCCTCCAGCAGGGGCACATAGTGGGCCCGGGTCAGCTCGAACACATAGCGCTTGTCGGGAATGTGCGGGGTGATGATGCGCACATCCACCCCCGACCGGGCCGCGTCGCACAGGGCTTGGGACATGGCGTGGTCGATGACCAGATAGGGCGTGGTGATATACAGATACCGCCTGGCCCGGGTGATGAGGTGGAGGTAAACCCCCGCCCCCACGCTCTCGCTGCCCGGGTTGGAAGTGAAGGGCTGCACCACCCCGTCCGAGGGGAAGGGCACCGCCCGGTAGGTCCGGGGCCGGAAGGGCTCCAGCTCCTCCTCCTGGCCGGTGGTGTAGTCCCAGCTGGCCAGAAAGATGGCCGTCAGGGTCCACACCGCCTCGCCCCGGAGCAGAATCCCGGAGTCCAGCCAGTAGCCGAACCGGGTCCATTCGTTGATATATTCATCCGACAGGTTCAGCCCGCCGGTGAAGGCCGTGTGACCGTCGATGACGCAGATTTTGCGGTGGTCCCGGTTGTTCAGGCGCATGGAGATGATGGGCGTGAGCGGGTTGAACACCGCGCACTGGATGCCGGTGCGCCGCAGGGTGCGCTCGTAGCCCCGGGGCAGGGTGGACAGGCAGCCCAGGTCGTCGTAAATCACCCGGACCTCCACGCCCTCCTGCACCTTGTGCAGCAGCACGTCCAGAATGGCGTCCCACATAACCCCCTCCTTGATGATGAAGTATTGGAGGAAGATGTAGTGCTCCGCCTTCTTCAGCTCCTCCAGCAGCCGCTGGAAGTAGCGCTCCCCAGTGGGCAGGTACTCCGTTGTCGTGTTTTTGTAGGGCGGACAGGCGCTGGTGCGGTAGATATACCGGCTCTGATTCACCGCGCCCAGGCTCGATTTGAGCAGCTCCTCAATGGGCGGCTCCGCGCCGGAGAGCGCCGAGCTGCTCAGGTTCTCCAGCCTCTCCATCCGCCTGAGGCTCCGCTTGGTGGGGGTGGTGCCGCCGAAGACCAGATAGAACAGCCCCCCGAAGAGCGGAAAGGTGAGAATGGGCAGAATCCACGCGATTTTGTAGTCCGGGTGGCTCTTCTTGTTGATGATGTGCACCACCACCACCAGACTCAGGGTGATGCAGGCGAAGTAGAAGCGCACAAAGTACTGCACCCCCACCAGAATCACCGCCACCAGCACCGCCACCTGCAAGGCCAGCAGCACCAGGGAGAGAATCAGACGGTGGGACATAATGATGGCGATGCGCTTGAAAATGCTCTCCTTGGGGCGGCGCAGCTGCTCTCGGGCCAGCTCCCGGGCCGCGCTGAGCTGTTCCCGGGCCGTGCGGCGCGCCCGCACCGGCTCGCCGGAGGGGTCCGGGGTCAGCTTTCTGGCTCCGGTGCCCTCTGTGTCATGCCTTCCCAACCGCGTCGCCTCCTTTCGCTCCGCTGTCACGGGTGTTCCCGGATTGTGATGCCTGTTATCCCTGCACCACCACATTCTCCCCGCCCAGCAGCCGCTCCAGCGCGGCGGTGAGGGAGGGGTGCATCAGGCAGCGGATGGCGTAGCGCTTCTTCGTGTCCGAGCAGCAGACCACCAGCCGGTCCGTGCCGGGGAACATCACCAGATACTGGCGAATTTTCTTCACCCGGGGGTCCTGGAGGTTGGGCACCTGCAC
>CACZUK010000168.1 GCA_902784305.1 Oscillospiraceae bacterium
GCGGAGATGCAGCGGAACTATTTGAGCCGGTTCGTGGGCGAGGAGCTGGAGGTGCTCTTTGAGGAGACGGCGGACGGTCAGGCCGAGGGGCCGGGCCTCTGGCGGGGTCACGCGCCGAATTACGCGGAGGTGCGCGCCGCGGGCAAGGATTTGCACAATGTGCCGCGGAGGGTGCGGATAACGAAAGCAGAGGCGGGGTGCCTCTGCGGGGAAGTGGTTGGTGATTGATTTCTGTGTTTTGAGCGGATGGAATCGGGTTTGATAGAAAAATACTGAAAAAGCAGCAACAGCGGCCCATTCCGTTTGGAACGAGCCGCTGTTGTGTCATTTTTACGCTGTATCAATCCATGCGGAAATTGTCCGCGTTCTCCATTTTGACCACATATCGGTCACAGGACGCAGAAGTGACCTGTGCAGGCGCCGCTTTCGGCGGAAGTGCCCCTTGGGGGCAGTCACCCGCCTCATACGTTCCGGTTGCATGCCACCCTCATTGTACATTTAGAGGCTGTATTCACAAGGTGCCGCACACCATCTGGACGGCCCTTTTGCCGCCACTCTGCGTTAAAATTTCTTGAAATCCACAAAGGATTCCTGCGAATTGCTCGTCCATCTGGCGCACTTCACTTGTGAATACAACCTCTTAAGGTGAACATACCCCAAATATCGAGGCACAACCTTCGGTTTACCACACAATTGTGCATGAAACGTCTCAGCTCCAGGACCCGGCCAGGCAAGGCTTGTTTTTGCACCTTCAGCCGGGGCCGGGCGTTCGGCAACTGCCATCAGCCGCAGGGAGTCTGCCTCCAGGCGCAGCCTGGTTACGACATCGTTGGGAACAGCAGCTCCCGCGCGCGGGCAAGCTCCGCCACCAGCGTGTCCAAATCCGCCCGGGTCGTGGCGCGGTCCAGCGACACCCGGAAGGACCCGTCCCGGCGCGCCTTGTCCAGCTTCATCGCCGCGTAGACGTGGCTCGGCTTCCCCCGGTGGCACGCCGACCCCGCGCTCACGCACACCCCGCGGTCCCCCAGCACCCGCACCAGCACCTCCGCCTTGTAGCCCGGCATCGTCAGGGCAAGGATGTGCGGGGCGTCGCTGACCACAATCTGCTCAACGGAGGGTAATTCTCTGGCGATTTTATCCAGAACGTAGACCTTCAAATCGTTCATCCGCGCCCAATCCACTTGGGCCGTGGCGTGACAGGTGCGCACCGCGGCGGCGAAGGCGGCAATCTGCGCCGTGGCCTCCGTGCCGGAGCGCAGAGCGTTCTCCTGCCCGCCGCCCGTGAGCAGCGCCGGGAAGCGCAGTCCCTTGCGCACATACAGCGCGCCGACGCCCTTGGGCGCGTGGACCTTGTGGCCGCTCAGCGAGAGCAGGTCCACCCCCAGCGTCCGCGGGCTGAAGGGCACCTTCAAAAAGGCCTGCACCGCGTCCGTGTGGAACAGAATCTCCGGGCTGATCTGCTTCACCAGCCGGCTGGCCTGGGCCACCGGCAGCTGGGTGCCCAGCTCGTTGTTCACCAGCATCATGGACACCAGAATCGTGTCCGGCCGCAGCGCGGCGCGCAGGGCCTCCAGGTCGATGTGTCCGTCCGGCGTGGGGGGCAGACAGGTGACCTCAAAGCCCTCCTGCTCCAGCGCCCTGCACGTCTCCAGCACCGAGGCGTGCTCGATGGCCGTGGTGATGATGTGTCTGCCCCGGCGGCGGCTGCGCTGGGCGGCCATGCGGATGGCCCAGTTGTTGCTCTCCGTGCCGCAGGAGGTGAAAAACAGCTCGTCCTTGCCGCAGCCCAGGGCCGAGGCGATGGTGGCCCGGTCCGCGTCCAATGCCTTCGCGGCAGCGGCGGCGGCGGCGTAGCGCCCGGAGGGGTTCTGCCAGCGCTCCGTCATGGAGGCGCAGGCGGCCTGCATCGCCTCCGGGAGCACCGGAGTGGTGGCGGCGAAGTCCAGATAGACCATGAAAATGACCTCATTTCTGAAGAAAACCGTGACAAAATCCGGGTTCGGATTTCTGAAGAAAACCGTGACAAAATCCGGGTTCGGCTCCGAATTCCAACGGTTCGTTTGCGAGAATTGGCGGGAAAACCCTTCCGCCGTTTACAATTCTCAGTATACCACAGCTGTGGCTTACGCGCAAGGCTTGACGGCGGGGGCGGGGCGGGGTATACTGGGGAGTGCGGAGAATTTTTGCGCTGTTTGGTCAAATTTTTCCGTTTTCGGGGCATTATCGCCCGATTTCTTTCGGATTTATCCCGTGTCAGAGGAGGAAAAACGGATGGACATCATCGGAATCGTCGCGGAGTTCGACCCCTTCCACCGGGGTCACGCCCACCTCCTCGCCTGGGTCCGCGCCCGTCGGCCGGAGGCCTGCGTGGTCGTGGCCATGAGCGGCAGCTTCACCCAGCGGGGCACCCCCGCCGCCCTCCGGCCCGCCGCCCGGG